>NZ_JBRJGR010000002.1:0-348449 GCF_053628595.1 Roseovarius sp. MBR-154 | reverse complement strand
TCAGGCGTATGCGTCTTTCTCTTTGTCATTTTGGATCGTCTCTCTCGTCATACGATCCACCTTAACAACTGGTCCGAATTTCTGCGACCACCTCTCGCGCCGTGGCTCAGGCCAGCATCACCATCGGGGTCTCGAGGTTCTCGACAATCTGGTTCAGCAATTCTGCCCCGAGCGCGCCGTCGATGACCCGGTGGTCGACCGAGAGCGTGACCGACATGACGGTGGCGACGGTCAGTTCGCCATCAGCCCCCACCACCGGCTTTTTCTGGCCCGCGCCGACGGCGAGGATCGCGCCATGCGGTGGGTTGATCACGGCGTCGAAATTCTCGATCCCGAACATGCCGAGGTTGGAGATTGCAAAGGTGCCGCCCTGGTATTCGTGCGGCGCAAGCTTGCGGTCGCGGGCGCGTTTCGCGAGGTCTTTCATCTCCGCGCTGAGCGCCGAGAGGGATTTCATCTCGGCATCCTTGAGCACGGGGGTGAAGAGCCCGCCCTCGATGGCGACGGCGACGGCGACGTCCGAGGGTTTGAGCTTGAGCACCTTGTCGCCGGCCCAGACGGCATTGGCATCGGGCACCGCCTGCAACGCGAGCGCACAGGCTTTGATGATGAAGTCGTTGACGCTGAGCTTCACTCCGCGCGATTCAAGCTGCTTGTTGAGATCGCTGCGGAATTTCAACAGCGCGTCAAGCTTGATCTCGCGGCGCAGGTAGAAATGCGGCACGGTCTGCTTGGCCTCGGTGAGACGCGCGGCGATGGTCTTGCGCATCCCGTCGAGCTTGACCTCCTCGAACTCGCGGTCCTCGTACATCGCCATGACGGCACCTGACGAGAGGCCCGAGGCGAGGGCAGGGGCCCTGTCCGCCGGTTTGGCGGCCTCCTTGGCGGGCGCGGCGGCGGGCTTGGCCTCCTCCACATCGGCGCGCACGATGCGGCCATGCGGGCCGGAGCCCTTGATCTGGCGGAGATCCAGCCCTTTTTCCGCGGCGATCCGGCGGGCGAGGGGCGAGGCGAAGATACGCTCGCCGCTGTCATCCTTGGGGGCTGCCGGGGCAGGGGTGTCAGTTTTGCCAACCGGTTCGGTGGTCTTGCCCTTGCCGGAGCCTTCGCCGCCTGACGTTTCGTCCTTTGCAGGCGCTTCCGCATCGGACGATTTCAGGGCGCTCGACGCCCCGCTGTCAATATCGTCGACGCTTTCGCCGTCCTCCAGCAAGACGGCAATCGGGGTGTTGACCTTGACGCCCTCGGTGCCGTCCTTGATCAGGATCTTGCCGATGGTGCCCTCGTCCACCGCCTCGAATTCCATCGTCGCCTTGTCGGTCTCGATCTCGGCCAGAAGGTCGCCCGCAGAAACGGTATCGCCTTCCTTGACCAGCCATTTGGCAAGCGTGCCCTCTTCCATGGTGGGCGAGAGGGCGGGCATGAGAATTTCGGTTGGCATCGCGTCGCTCTCCTTACCGGTAGGTCACTTGGCGCACGGCGTCGATCACCTCGGAAGTCGAGGTCAGCGCCAGCTTTTCGAGATTGGCCGCGTAGGGCATCGGCACGTCCTTGCCGGTGCAGTTGATGACCGGCGCGTCGAGATAGTCGAACGCCTTTTGCATCAGCACCGAGGAGATATAGCTGCCGATGGAGGGAACGGGCCAGCCTTCCTCGACGGTGACGCAGCGGTTGGTTTTCATCACCGATTTGATCACCGTGTCGGTGTCCATCGGGCGCAGGGTGCGCAGGTCGATCACCTCGGCCTCGATGCCGTCTTCGGCCAGCTTTTCGGCGGCCTCCAGCGCGTAGGTCATGCCGATGCCAAAGCTGACGATGGTCACGTCAGAGCCGTCACGCCAGATCTTGGCCTTGCCGAAGGGGATGGTGAAATCATCCATCTTGGGCACCTCGAAGGATTTGCCGTAGAGGATCTCGTTCTCAAGAAAGACCACCGGGTTCGGGTCGCGGATCGCGCTTTTCAGCAGGCCCTTGGCGCAGGCGGCTGAGTAGGGCTGCACGACGCGCAGGCCGGGGACCTGGGCATACCAGGCGGCGTAGTCCTGGCTGTGCTGGGCGCCGACGCGGGCGGCGGCGCCGTTGGGGCCGCGGAAGACGATGGGGCTGCCCATCTGGCCGCCGGACATGTAGAGCGTCTTGGCGGCGGAGTTGATGATCTGGTCGATCGCCTGCATGGCGAAATTCCAGGTCATGAATTCGACGACGGGGCGCAACCCACCCCAGGATGCGCCCACCCCGATCCCGGCAAATCCGTGCTCGGTGATCGGCGTGTCGATCACGCGCTTCGCGCCGAACTCATGCAGCAGGTTCTGGGTGATCTTGTAGGCGCCCTCGTATTCGGCGACCTCCTCGCCCATGACGAAGACTGTGTCGTCGCGGCGCATTTCCTCGGCCATGGCCGTGTTGAGCGCCTCGCGCACCGTCATGGTCTGCATCTCGGTGCCCTCGGGCCAGTCTGGGCTGGTGTCGGAGTGCGGGGCAGCGGGAGCCTTGGCCTCGGCGGGGGGGGATTTCTGCTCTTCGGTGTCGCTCTCCTTGGCCTCGGGGGCGGGGGCGCTTGATGCGGTGTCGATATCGTCGGCGCTCTCGCCGTCCTCCAGCAGGACGGCAATCGGGGTGTTGACCTTGACGCCCTCGGTGCCTTCCTCGATCAGGATCTTGCCGATGGTGCCTTCGTCCACCGCCTCGAATTCCATCGTCGCTTTGTCGGTCTCGATCTCGGCCATGATGTCACCGGCATTGACGGTGTCGCCTTCCTTGACGAGCCATTTGGCGAGCGTGCCTTCCTCCATCGTGGGGGAGAGGGCGGGCATGAGAATTTCGGTTGCCATTGTCGTCTCTCCTCCTCAGGCGTTCTGCGGCGCCACGTCGGCGATGATGTCGGTCCAGAGCTCCTCGGTCGCGGGCTCCGGGCTTTCCTTGGCGAATTCGGCGCTGCCGTTGACCACGTCCTTGATCTCCTTGTCGATCGCCTTGAGATCCTCCTCGGAGGCGTGGCCGCCCGAGATCAGCAGGTCGCGGACATGTTCGATGGCGTCTTTCTCCTCGCGCATTTTCTGCACCTCTTCGCGGGTGCGGTACTTGGCGGGGTCAGACATCGAATGGCCACGGTAGCGGTAGGTCTTGATCTCCAGGATATACGGCCCCTTGCCCGAACGGCAGTGCGCGACGGCCTTGTCGCCGGCCTCTTTCACCGCGAGCACGTCCATGCCGTCGACCATCTCTCCGGGGATGCCGAAGGCTTCGCCGCGGTGGTAGATGTCGGGCGAGGAGGTGGAGCGTTGCTGCGACGTACCCATGGCGTATTGGTTGTTCTCGATCACGAATATCACTGGCAACTGCCAGAGCGCGGACATGTTGAAGGTCTCGTAGACCTGGCCCTGATTGGCCGCGCCGTCGCCGAAATAGGTGAAGGTGACGCGATCATTGCCAAGATATTTGTCGGCAAAGGCCAGTCCCGCACCGAGCGGCACGTTGGCCCCCACGATGCCATGCCCGCCGTAAAACCGCTTTTCGGTCGAGAACATGTGCATCGAGCCGCCCTTGCCCCGGCTGTAACCGTCCTCGCGGCCCGTCAGTTCGGCCATGACACCCTTTGGGTCCATGCCGCAGGCCAGCATGTGGCCGTGATCGCGATAGGTGGTGATGCGCCGGTCGCCTTCCTCGGCGGCGGCCTCAAGTCCCACGACGACGGCTTCCTGCCCGATATAGAGGTGGCAGAACCCGCCGATCAGGCCCATGCCGTAAAGCTGGCCTGCCTTCTCTTCGAATCGCCGGATGAGCAGCATGTCGCGGTAATATTGCTTGAGTTCGTCTGCGGAAACATTTGGTTTCTTAGCGCTTTTCCGGGTGGCCATGAGTGGGCAACTCCTTGTTGGCGAATATAGTTTAGCATTAAACTATTTCATACACCAATCGCTACGAGGTTGCGAGTGTGAATTTGACCGGGGCGGGGGTGCTTCAGACATGCTGCGCGCCGTTGATCTCGATCTCCGTGCCGGAGATGTAGGACGACCCCTCCGTGCAGAGGAAATAGACGGTATCGGCCACCTCCTGCGGCTCGCCGAGGCGGCGCATCGGCAGCCGCTCGGCCAGATCCTCGGTGCCCGGTGACAGGATCGCGGTGCGGATCTCACCGGGGGCGATGGCGTTGACGCGCACGCCAAGGGGGCCGAAATCATGCGCCATTTCACGGGTCAGCGCGGCCAGTGCAGCCTTGGAGGTGGCATAGGCGGCACCTGCGAAGGGATGCACCCGCGCGCCCGCGATCGAGGTGACGTTCACAACCGCCCCCTTGGCGGCCGCCAACTCGTTTTTCAGGCTACGGGCGAGCACGACAGGGGCGAAGAAATTGACGTGAAACACCTGCCCCCAGGTCCGCAGGTCGGTGCTGATGGTATCGAGCCGCTCGCCCTCGGGCCCTTTGGGTGAAATGCCTGCATTGTTGACCAGCGCGTCGAGCCGTCCGCCCAATCGCGCGCGGATCTCCTCGACCTTCTCGATCACGTCCTTGGGATCGGCAAGGTCGATCTGGATATGGTTGTCTTCGCCGCCGCCCCATGGGCATTCGGCGGGAAACGGGTGGCGCGAGCAGGTGATCACCCGCCAGCCCGCCGCGTTGAACCGCTGCACCGTGGCGTGACCGATCCCCCGGCTCGCCCCCGTCAGAAGCAATGTCCGCTGTTCCGTCATGCCCGTGTCCTTTCCTGATGTCTCGCGCTGACCCTAGCGCAGCGCGGCGCACTTGCAACGGGCCTTGGCAGGGCAATGCACAACGGCTAACAAGGCGCGCAAGCCATGCCGGAGACAAGGATGAAGGCCAGAGACATGACCCGCGACTGGATCGCCACCGCCCGCACCCTCTCCGAGGCGCTGCCCTATCTGCAACGCTATACCGGCGCGATCGTCGTGATCAAGCTGGGCGGCCATGCCATGGGCAGCGACGAGGCGATGGAGACCTTCGCCCGCGACGTGGTGCTGATGAGCCAGGTCGGTGTCAACCCGGTGATCGTCCATGGCGGCGGACCGATGATCAACGAGATGCTGGAGAAGCTGGCGATCAAGTCCGACTTCGTGAACGGCAAGCGGGTCACCGACGCCGCCACGATGGAGGTGGTCGAGATGGTGCTCTCGGGCCGCGTCAACAAGCGGATCGTGCAGGCGATCAATGGTCAGGGCGGGCGCGCCGTGGGGCTGTCGGGCAAGGATGCGGGGCTGATCACTTGCACGCCGTCGAGCCCCGATCTGGGCCTTGTGGGCGATCCGTCGGAGATCAACCCGGCGATCCTGCACACGTTGTTCGAGGCCAATGTCATCCCGGTGATCGCGCCGCTTGGCGCGGGGCGCAATGGCGAGACGTTCAACATCAATGGCGATACCGCTGCGGGCGCTGTGGCCGCCGCGCTCAAGGCAGACCGGCTGCTGCTGCTCACCGATATCGACGGGGTGCGCGATGCGTCGGGTCAGGTTGTCACCGAACTCAGCGCCGATCAGATCCGCCAGATGACCCGCGACGGCGTGATCGCGGGTGGCATGATCCCCAAGACCGAGACCGCGCTTGCCGCGATCGAGGGCGGGGTGCGGGCGGTGGTCATCCTCGACGGGCGCGCGCCCAATGCGACGCTGCTGGAGCTTTATACCGAACACGGGGCGGGGTCGCTGATCCGCGCCACCTGAGCGCCTTGTGAAAGTCGCGGATCGCGTTAGGTTCAGGACCATTGCAAGGATGCCGATATGACCCTGACCCAGATCACCCGCCAGGCCGCCCCGCATCACCTCGCAGTGATGGGCGCCCTGCATCTGGAGCCGAGCGAGGTGCCGGGGCATGCGACATTGGTCCTGCTGGGGCCGCATGAGCCGGGTTTTTGGGATGGCTTCACGCAAACCCCTGAATATCGCGACGCCACGCCCGACCCGATGGATCGCTGGTCGGTTCGGGTGATCGGAAGGCTTGCCCGCGACCTCGGGGCCGTGCCGCTCTTTCCCTTCGGCGGCCCACCGTGGCAGCCGTTCACCGATTGGGCGCGGCGCAGCGGGCGGGCCTGGCCCTCGCCCGTGGGCTTGCTGGTGCATGACGTGGCGGGGCTGATGGTGTCTTATCGCGGCGCGCTGGCGCTGCCAGAGCGGCTCGACCTGCCAGAGCCGGGCCTGCGCCCCTGCGAGACCTGCGCGACGCAGCCTTGCCTGACCGCCTGCCCGGTGGATGCACTGCGCCCCGGGGCCTATGACGTGCCCGCCTGCAAGACCGACCTGGACCGGGACGGCAACGACTGCCGCGCGCAGGGCTGCGCGGTGCGCCGTGCCTGTCCTGTCAGCCAGTCCCACGGGCGGGAGCCTGCGCAATCCGCCTTTCACATGGGGTATTTCGGATGAAAGAGCTGATCCTGATGCGGCATGCCAAATCCGACTGGGGCAGTCCCCTGCTGCGTGATCACGCACGGTCGCTGAACAAACGGGGCAGGCGCTCGGCCACGGTCTTGGGGGAGTGGCTGCGCGCGCAAGACCTGATCCCGGATCAGATCTTTTGCTCCTCTGCCACCCGTACGCAGGAAACCTGTCAGCGTCTGAACCTTCCGCTGGTGCCCGAGCTTCACGATGCGCTCTATTTGGCCGAAGGTCCCGAAATGCTGCGCGTATTGCGCGGGGCCTCCGGGGCGCGCGTCCTGATGCTGGGCCACAACCCCGGAATCGCCGAGTTTGCCGCCAGCCTTGTCGCCGCCCCCCCCGCCCATGAGCGGTTCGACGACTACCCCTCGGGGGCAACGCTGGTCGTGCGCTTTGACATCGGGGACTGGGCGGACCTGACCCCCGGCACCGGCACGGTGCAGAATTTCGTCATCCCGCGCGAACTGACCTGAGCGCGATGCAGGGCCCGCGCTTCATCGGATCGGAGATCTATCGCGGATCGAGCTACGGCGCTCGCCACCCGCTCTCCATCCCGCGGGTTCCGACGGTGATTGACCTCTGCCGCGCCATGGGTTGGCTGCCCGCGTCGCACTATATCAACAGCCCGCGTGCGCGACCGCAGGCGCTGATGACGTGGCACACGGCTGCCTATATCGCAGCCCTGCAGCGCGCCGAGGTCGAGGGTATGGTCAGCCCCGAGACCCGTGCGCGCCACCACCTTGGCACGCTCTCCAACCCGGTCTTTCCGGAGATGTTCCGCCGCCCTGCGACCGCCGCCGGTGGCTCGCTCCTGGCCACCGACCTGATTGCCGAGGGCGGTGTCGTCTATAATCCCGGCGGCGGCACGCATCACGGCATGGCCGATCACGCGGGTGGCTTTTGCTATCTCAACGATCCGGTCTTGGCGCTCAAGGCGCTGTTGGCGCAGGGACTCAGCCGCATCGCCTATGTCGATATCGACGCGCATCATTGCGACGGGGTGGCAGCGGCCTTTCACGGCGAGGACCGCGTGTTGATGATCTCTGCCCACGAGGCCCGGCGCTGGCCCTTTACCGGCGCGCTCGGTGATCGGGCGGGCGGGTCTGCCATCAACCTGCCGCTGCCGAGGGGCACGAATGACAGCGGCTTTGCCATGGCGCTGCACGAGGTCATTCTGCCGAGCGTGCAGGCGATGCGGCCGGATGCCGTCGTGCTGCAATGCGGGGCCGATGCGGTGGCCGAGGACCCGCTCTCGCGCCTCGCGCTCTCGAACAACGCGCATTGGCAGGCGGTGGCGTTGCTGCGCCCGCTCAGCCCGCGCCTGCTGGTTCTCGGCGGTGGCGGTTACAATCCGTGGACGGTGGGGCGGCTCTGGTCAGGCGTCTGGGCCACGCTGAACGGGTGTGAAATTCCCGACCGCCTGCCCGAACGCGCCCGCGCCGTCCTCGCCGCGCTGACATGGACGCGCCGCCCTGCGCTCCCATCCGATGCTCTTATCGACACGCTGCGCGATGCGCCGCGCGAGGGGACCATCGCCGACGAGTTACGCACCGCCATCCACACCCTGCGCGCCCGGCAATCGGTCTGGGTCTGACGCAAAAGGGCGGCCCGCCGGACCGCCCCTTCATCTTGCTAAAAATATTCCGGGGGAGTCGCGCATCGCGCGACGGGGGCAGCGCCCCCGATACCATCAGTGCCCGAGGATCTGGCTCAGGAACAGCTTGGTCCGCTCGGATTGCGGGTTGTTGAAGAACTCCTCGGGCTCGTTCTGCTCCACGATCTGACCCTGATCCATGAAGATCACCCGGTTCGCCACCTTGCGGGCAAAGCCCATCTCGTGGGTCACGCAGAGCATGGTCATCCCCTCTTCGGCGAGTTCGATCATCGTGTCGAGCACCTCGGAGATCATTTCCGGATCAAGCGCCGAGGTGGGCTCGTCAAACAGCATGATCCGCGGCTTCATGCACAGGCTGCGCGCGATCGCCACTCGCTGCTGCTGCCCGCCCGAGAGCTGGCCGGGATATTTGTCGGCCTGTTCGGGGATCTTGACCTTGGTGAGGAAATGCATCGCGATTTCCTCGGCCTCGCGTTTGGGCGTCTTACGCACCCAGATTGGGGCGAGCGTGCAGTTTTCCAGGATCGTCAGATGCGGGAAGAGGTTGAAATGCTGGAACACCATCCCGACCTCGGAGCGGATCCGGTCAATGTTCTTGATGTCGTTGGACAGCACCGTGCCATCCACTGTGATCGAGCCTTTCTGATGCTCTTCCAGAGCGTTGATGCAGCGGATCAGCGTCGACTTGCCGGAGCCCGAGGGCCCCGCGATGACGATCCGTTCGCCCTGATAGACGGTCAGGTCGATATCGCGCAGCACGTGGAACGCGCCGAACCACTTGTTCATCTTGACAATCTCGACGGCAACCTCGTCAGAGACCTTGAGCTGTGTGTCTGCGGCCATGATGATGACCCTCCTTACCGGTGATCGGTCTGAAGCTGACGCTCCAGCCACTGGGAATATTGTGAAATGCCATAGCAGGTGATGAAGAACAGGACGCTGGCAAAGCCGAAGAGCTCCCAGTAGACGCCATTCCATTCCGCCGAGGCGAGGATCGGGCCGCGGATCATGCCGACGATGTCGAACATCGAGATCACCGAGACCAGCGTGGTATCCTTGAACAGACCCACCGAGACGTTGACGATGCCCGGGATCGAGATCTTCAGCGCCTGTGGCAGGATGATGAGCTGCATCGACTGTGCGTAGTCGAGGCCGAGACTGTCCGCCGCCTCATACTGCCCGCGTGGCAGGGCGGCGAGACCGCCCCGGATCACCTCGGCAATATAGGCCGAGGCGAACATGGTGATCATGATGATCACCCGCAGGATCAGGTCGAAGTTCGTGCCCGGCGGCAGGAAGTAGGCCAGAACCACGTTGGCGACGAACAGCAAGGTGATCAGCGGCACGCCGCGGATGAACTCGATGAAGACCACGCAGATCCATTTGATGATCGGCATGCTCGATTGCCGCCCGAGCGCCAGCGCGATACCGAACGGCACCGAGAGCGACACGCAGATCACGCCGAGCATGAGGTTGACCATGAAGCCACCCATGTCGCGGGACGGCACCGGTTCGATGGCCAGAACGTTCTCCATCGGTCCGCTCACATAACCTGACAGGATCCAGAAGATCAGCGCGGCAGCAAAGCCGGCGATCACCGCCAAGCCCGCGCTGGCGGACACGGTGCGCTTGTAGACATAGGCCCCGATAAGCACGCCCATCAGGGCAAAGACCGGCACCATGATCGAGCCGCCCCAGATCAGCCAATAGGCGATGAACGGATAAAGACCGGTGAAGATCAGCATCTTGGTCGGGAACAGCTTGAAAAACAGCAGCGGTGCGCCCGCGACAAAGAGGAGGATGAAGGCGAGACCCGGCCGCCAGTAGAGTTCCTCGGGATATTTGAACCCGAACAGAAGCTGGTTCCACCGCTCGGTCAGCACCGCGAAGCAACCGCCGACCTTGCCGTCCAGAATTTCGCGGCAGGCGGTCAGGCTGGGGCTGTCCCAGACCCCGTTGAGGAACCAGGGTGCCGCCGAGACCACGATCTGGAGCACGACATAGAGCGACACTACGGTCAGCAGCGCGTTGGCCGCCGAGGAGAACAGGTTTTCACGCAGCCATTTGACCACGCCCCGTTCCGCCGCCGGGGGCGGCGCTTCGGGGAGAATGGTGCTGCGTACGAACGCGAAATGTTCCTGTACCATGGCTCACCGCTCCTTCAGCTTGATGGCGTTGTTGTAGACGTTCATCACCGCCGAAATGGCGAGGCTGATCGTGAGGTAGAACAACATCAGCAGGAGGACGCATTCAATCGCGCGCCCCGTCTGGTTGAGGGTGATGCCCCCGAGGGTGCCGGTCACATCCATGTAGCCCACGGCAATGGCCAGCGACGAGTTCTTGGTGAGGTTGAGATATTGCGAGATCAGCGGCGGGATGATCACCCGCAACGCCTGCGGCAGGATCACCAGGTTCATGATCCGGCGCGGGCGCATCCCGAGCGAGGCCGCTGCCTCGGTCTGACCCTTGCTGACGGCCTGAATGCCCGCGCGGACGTTCTCGGCGATGAAGGCACCGGTGTAGATCGCGAGCGCGAACCACAGTGCGATCAGCGAGCCGCGGATATGGATGCCGCCCTGGAAATTGAAGCCGGCAAGCGCTGGATAATCGAGGCTGATCGGCTGGCCTAGGATGAAGTAGATCAGCACAGTCGGCACGAAGAGGATGACCAGCGAGGGCCAACCCGTCGGAATGAGCTTGCCGGTGTCATAAAGCAGCTTGGTCGCGTAGCGGCGATAGTAGAACACGCCGAAGATCGAGGCGAGGAAGGTGAGCACCACGACGACCGACCCCGGCCCCCAGATCGGCGCGGGCGTGTAGACGCCGCGATTGGTGAAGGCGAACGACCCGAAGAGCATGCTCGAGGCGGAATCTTCGCCCCGGAACGCGCTTGGCGAGGGCAGAACCGCTGTCATGATGGTAAAGATGATCAGGATCCAGATCAGCACCGGCACGTTGCGGAATGCCTCGACATAGACGGCCATCAGCTTGCGCACCAGCCAGTTGGGCGAGAGCCGCAGGATACCCGCCGTGACGCCGAAAAGCGTCGCGGTGATACACCCCAGGAAGGCCACGATCAGCGTATTGAGCACACCCACGATCGAGGCCCGCAAATGGGTCGACTGGCTGTCATATTCGATGGGACGCTGGTTGATGTCATAGCCCGAAGGCTCGAACAGGAAGCCGAAGGCGATGTTCTGGCCCTGCTCGGCGAGGTTGCGCACGAGATTCGCGCCAAGATAGGCCATCAGCGCGACCAGAAGCATCAAGGCGATGAATTGGAATGTATAGGAGCGATACCGCGTGTCGTAGATCAACTGCGACAGTTGGAACGACGCCTTGGGAGGGTCGGATACCGTTGTCATTTGGGTTTCCCTGTGTTTCGACCCGGATTTTTATCGGCGTCTGCGCCGTGGGTCGATTTTTTTGAGAGATGTCAGGTGAAAAGGGCGCGGGATGATCCGCGCCCTTTGTCAGGTCTGGTCTTAGCGGAACGGCGGCGAGTAGAGGATGCCGCCATCGGTCCACTGGGCGTTCAGACCACGGGCAAGGCCGATCGGGGTCTTTTCACCGATGTTCCTTTCGAACACTTCGCCGTAGTTGCCGACGGCGGCGAGCGCGCGCTTGGCCCAATCGGCGTCAAGGCCGATCATCTCGCCGAGGTTGCCCTCGGTGCCCAGCAGACGGTTCACTTCCGGGCTGTCGGTCGGGCCAGAGGCCAGTTCCTCGACATTCGCGCTTGTAACGCCGAATTCCTCGGCGGTGATCAGCGCGTTGAGCGTCCAGCGCACGATGTCACCCCATTCGTTGTCGCCGTGGCGAACAAGCGGGCCGAGCGGCTCTTTCGAGATGATTTCGGGCAGGATCACATGCTCCGTCGGATTTTCGAACGCGGCGCGCGTCGAGGCAAGGCCGGAGGCGTCGGTGGTGTAGGTATCGCAGGCCCCGGCCAGGTACTGTTGCTGGCCTTCGGCGTTGGTTTCGATCGGCACCGGCTCGTAGTTCATGTTGTTCTTACGGAAGTAATCCGCGAGGTTGAGCTCGGTGGTGGTGCCGGTCTGGATGCAGACGGTGGCGCCGTCGAGTTCCTTGGCCGAGCTCACGCCCAGAGCCTTGGGCACCATGAAACCCTGACCGTCATAGTAGTTGACGCCGACGAAATCGAACTTGAGGTCGGTGTCGCGCGAGAAGGTCCAGGTGGTGTTGCGCGCCAGCATGTCGATCTCGCCCGAGGCAAGCGCGGTGAAGCGGGTCTTGCCGGTGGTCGGCACGAATTCAACGGCGTTGGCGTCACTCAGAACGGCAGCCGCGACCGCGCGGCACACGGCCACGTCGAAGCCTTCCCAGACGCCGTTCGCGTCGGGCGCGGCGAAACCGACGAGACCGGTGGTCACGCCGCAGTTCAGCTTGCCGCGGGCCTTCACGTCATCGAGCGTGGCGGCCGCAGATGCCCCGGCAGCAACGCCAGCAACGGTCAGCGCGCCCAAAAATACGGTTCTTTTCATGTTTACCTCTTCCTGATTGTCCACTCTTTCGAGAGCGGTTCGTTCGGCCCCCAGGGGGCCGCTGTGACACTGTTAGAGAGGTCGCAACCCCTTGCAGTGATCGCAAGTTTGTGTGGATTCATCACAAAACGTCAAGTCTTTGTTCAAGAAAACCAATAGCCGCCTGCGGGATGACCACAGGTCACCCGGCGTGAAACCCGGTTCAGCTCATGCGCGCGAAAGATCGTAAAAGCGTTTTGCAGCCAGAAAGTCAGATTCTTTCCTTCGGGCCGTGACGTCGGCCTCGTCATCGCTACCCCATTGCTCCTGTTGCCAGGTTTCGTCGATCCGCGACAGGTGCCAGAGGGTTTTTGCTGGGTGGAGGTCGTGGATCGCGGCAAAGCCGATGATCAGCGACCCGCTGAGGCTGACGAGATCGTGAACGGCGGTCAGCGCCCATTTATCCAGCATTTCTACCTGTGCATGCAGGCGTGCAAGCGGTTCAACCTCCTGGGGATGGTGCATCACGCCCGTGCGCGGGTGCAGCCGCGCCGAAAGGACCGATTCGGCCCAGTCGAGCAGTGGGTCCCAGGCCTGCGACTGCCGCGCCACGAGTTCCGCCGGGCTCTCGGCGCGGTAGCACACGAGGTCGCTGTCACCGTAATCGGCGATCATGCGCGCCACCTCGGCATGCTGATGCGCGACCTTGTCGATCGCGGCATTGGCGGCGCGGGTCACGGGCATGGTGTCGGGGACGATCTTGCCGTCCTGCGCGTCCCATTCCGCGGCGATAGCCTGGGCCATGGCGCGGGTCGGCACGATCAGCTCCGCCTTGGCGGGGGTGCGCACCTTTCGACCGTCCAGATGCACGCTGAATCCTTGGTCTGTGTCACCGACCCCGGCCTCTTTCCAGAAGCGTTTCGCGGCCCATTCGCTCATGCCGGTGCCCTCCAGACGGTGTTGATCAGCCCTGCCAGATCGCGAAAATCATGCGCGATCACAGTCGCCGCGCCCAATGCCTCGGGCTTGTGATAGCCCCAGCTGACACCGATGCCGGGAATGCCTGCCGCGCGGGCCATCTCCATGTCGAAACTCGTGTCGCCCACCATCACCGCGTTTTCCGGCGCGACGCCGGTCTCCGAGAGGGCCGCGCGCAGCATCGAGGGATGCGGTTTCGACGGGTGATGATCGGCCACCTGCCGGGTCACAAAGAAAGACCGCAGGTCATGCCCGTCCAGCAGCTTGTCGAGCCCGCGCGCGGATTTCCCCGTCGCCACGCCCAACAGCGTCTCGGGCGCCGCATGCAGCGCGCGCAGCGTATCGAGCGCATGCGGATAGAGGGGCGAGGATTGCGCCACGCCCGATTGCGCGCGCAGGCCCATATAAGCCTCCTTGTACCAGCCGACGATGCGGGTGTGCAGATCGGCGGGCAAATGCGGTGCCAGCCGCGGCACCGCCACATCGAGCGACAGCCCGACGATGCCGAGCACAGCCTCGCGCCCCGGTGCGGGATGATCGGCACGCTCGAACGCCGCCGTCATCGCCGCCAGAATGTCGCCCTGACTGTCCACCAGCGTGCCATCCACATCAAAGATCACCAGACGCAACGGGCGGTTCATGCCATATCCTCGAGTGGATCCTCCGGCGCCTCGGATGGCTGCCACTGAAAGAGGTCCCAGGTGCGCGCCATATGCTCGGGCAGGGGGGCCGTCAGATGCAGGATCGCGCGGGTCACCGGATGCTCGATCTTGAGCGAGCGGGCATGCAGATGCAGCTTGCGGCTGACATCGCCGCCCAGTTGCGCGCCCCAGCCGTCACCGAGGTTTTCCTGCCCCGAGCCACCGTATTTGCCGTCACCGACGATCGGATGCCCGATCTCGGCCATATGCGCGCGCAATTGATGCGTACGCCCGGTCACCGGGATCAGCGCCATCCATGCGGTGCGCCCGCCGGCATTCTCGATCATCGCGTAATCGGTGGTGGCCGGTTTCGCACCGGGCGTATTCTCGACCTCGCGCGGATGCAGGCAGAGCATCTTCTCGCCCTCGCCCTTGGCCCCGTGCCCCGGCGCCTTGACGAGGCCGAAACGGATCGTGCCCATGCGCGGCATCGGTGATCCGGCGACGGCGGCCCAATAGATCTTGCGCGTGTTGCGGTGGCGGAACGCGGCCGTCAGCCCCTTGGCCGCCTCGCGGGTGCGGGCGAGGATCAGCACGCCCGAGGTGTCCTTGTCGAGCCGGTGCACGAGGCGGGGCTTTTCCTCGTACCCGAAGCGCAGTGCCTCGGCCAGACCGTCCACATGCCGCGCCTGTTTGCTGCCGCCCTGCACCGGCAGGCCCGGCGGCTTGTTCAGCGCGATCATATGGTCGTCGCGGTAGATCACGCAGGACTGGATCATCTTTGCATCCGCCGGGCTGATCCGGGCGGCATCGGGCGTGGGCTTGCTGTCGGCATCCGGCAGCGGCGGGATGCGCACGCTCTGCCCCTCTTCGAGACGGGTCGCGGACTTCACGCGCCCGCCCTCGACCCGCACCTCGCCCTTGCGGCACATCTTTTCGATTTGCCCTTGCGTCAGATGCGGAAATTGCCGCCGCAGCCAGCGGTCAAGGCGCTGATCGCCGTCGCCGGGTTTGACGACCCGTGTCTGAACGCCGCTCATGTCGTCATCCCCCGCGCCAGCCAGACGCCAAGCACCAGTGCCATGAGCGAGAGCAGCACCGACAGCCCCACATAGACCCCCGCCGCCACCATCTGCCCGCGTTCATAAAGCGTGAACGCTTCAAGCGAGAAGGCCGAGAAGGTGGTGAAGCCACCCAGGATCCCCGTCATCAGGAACGGGTTGAGGTGGTCGAAGCCGCGATGAAACGAAAGCACCATGATCACCCCCATCAGGAAAGAGCCCAGGACATTGACAGTCAGCACGCCCAGCGGAACGCCGGGCCCCGCAACGCGCAGCATCGCGAGCCCCACGCCAAAGCGCAGGCAGGCCCCGATCGCACCGCCAAGGGCCACCTGAAGGAAGGTCAGCATCATGGCGGCGTCTGTCGCGCGCAAGGGGGGCATTGTCAAGCGTCCGTCGCCGTAGGGGCGGGGGTGGCCTAACCTAGGTGCCCCATTTGCCCATCACCTTGCCCGCGATGAAGGTGGTCAGCGCACGCGGGGTGAGGCGCGGAGAGGCAGTGAAGAGCTTGTTCATCGCGCCGGTCACGAGAATGCGGCGGCGCTGCATCATGGCGTGCCAGCCGGCACGCGCCACCGCATCGGCGCGTGCCGGGCGGCCCAGTTTCAAGAGCCCGATGCCGCGCATGCCCGCGGCGTCGAAAAACGCGGTCTGCGTGGCCCCGGGACAGAGCACCGTGACGCTGACCGGGCTGCCGCGCAGTTCCTCGGAGACCGCCTCGGACAATGAGAGCACATAGGCCTTGGTCGCGTGATAGACCGACATGTTGGGGCCGGGCATGAAGGCCGCCGCCGAAGCGAGGTTCAGAATGCGCCCGCCGCCCTGCGACTGCATATGCGGGATGGCCAGTTTCATCAGGTAGGTGAGCGCCGTCATGTTGACGCTGATGGTGCTCAGGTCGCGGGCCCAGCCCTCGGCGCTGCCGAAGGCACCGTGACGGCCAAGCCCTGCGTTGTTCACCAGCACGTCGATATGCCGGTCGCGGCTCGCCTCCTGCCAGAGCGTTTCTACCTGCGCCAGATCGGCCAGATCGGCGGGCAGGACGAGGATTTCCCCCGCCTCGTCGCGCAACGCATCGGCCAGCGCCGCCAGCTTGTTCTCGGAGCGGGCGGTCAGGATCAGGTTGCGGCCCTCGGCGGCGGCGATGCGCGCGAACTCCGCGCCCAGCCCCTCGGAGGCCCCGGTGATGAGGGTCCAGTTCTTCATTGCGCCAGCCTGCCCGTCGACGGGGGCAGGCGTCAAGAGCGGCTTAGCCCTCACCCTTGAGGGCCGCGACGCCGGGCAGATCCTTGCCTTCCATCCATTCGAGGAACGCGCCGCCTGCGGTGGAGATATAGGTGAAATCCTCTGCCGCGCCCGCCTTGTTCAGCGCGGCGACGGTATCTCCGCCGCCCGCGACCGAAATGAGCTGACCGGCGCGGCTGCGCTCGGCGGCATGGCGTGCGGCGGCATTGGTGGCGGCATCGAACGGCGCGATCTCGAACGCTCCGAGCGGCCCGTTCCAGATCAGCGTTTTCGCGGTGTCGATTGCCGCACCGATCCGCGCCACGGCCTGCGGTCCGGCATCGAGGATCATCGCATCCGCCGGGCAGGCATGCGCGCCCACCACCTCATGCGCGGCCCCTTCGGCAAACTCGCGCGCCACGACCACGTCGGCGGGCAGCAGGATCTCGCAACCCGCCGCCCCCGCCTTGAGCATGATCTCGCGGGCGGTCTGGGCCATGTCGTGCTCGCACAGCGACTTGCCCACGTCGAGGCCCATGGCGGCGAGAAAGGTATTGGCCATACCACCGCCGATGACGAGAGTATCAACCTTTCCCACGAGGTTGCCCAAGAGGTCGAGCTTGGTCGAGACCTTGGCTCCGCCGACCACCGCCATCACAGGCCGCGCGGGGTTTCCGAGGGCCGCCTCGAGCGCCTGCAATTCAGCCTGCATCAGGCGGCCCGCGCAGGCGGGCAGCAGATGGGCGAGCGCGGTGGTCGAGGCATGCGCGCGGTGCGCCGCCGAAAAAGCGTCGTTGCAATAGACATCGCCAAGCGCCGCGAGACGCTGCGACAGCTCAGGATCGTTGCCCTCTTCGCCGGGGTGAAAGCGGATGTTTTCCAACAGCAGAACATCGGCGGCGCGCGCCTCTTCGGTCAGGTTCTCGGCGCCCTCCAGCGTTTCGATCAGCCGCACCTTGCGGCCCAATGCCTGTTCCAGCGCGGGCACCGTGACGCGCAGCGACATGTCGGGCACCACCTTGCCCTTGGGTCGCCCGAAATGCGCGATCAGCATCGGTTTGCCGCCCTTGTCGAGGATATCGGTGATCGTGGGCACGATCCGTTCGATCCGGGTGGCATCGGTCACCACGCCCTTGTCCACCGGCACGTTGATATCGACGCGCACCAGAACGCGCTTGCCCGCAAGGTCGATGTCGTCAAGGGTTTTCCAGCTCATGGCGCGGCGGCCTCCCTGTTGATCGCAGTGTCGCGACCCTATTGGCGCGCAGGCCGGGCCACGTCAACCTGCCTGCTTGGCAAGCGCGCGCGTTCGTCTTAGGTATCGGGAAGATTTCAAACAAGGAGCGCCCGATGGCCGAGATCAAGGACCCCGAGAACACCATTCTGATAGAGCTCAAGGACGGCACCGTCGCGATCGAGTTGTTGCCCGATATCGCCCCCGATCATTGCGCCCGGATGAAAGAGTTGGCGCGCGCCGGGCAGTATGACAACGTGGCCTTTCACCGCGTGATCGACGGCTTCATGGCGCAGACCGGCGACGTGCAGCATGCGAACATGGAAAAGGACTACAACCCGCGCATGGCCGGGACCGGCGCCAGCGACCTGCCCGATCTCAAGGCCGAATTCTCCAAGATCCCGCACGATCGCGGCACATTGGGTGCGGCGCGCAGCCAGAATCCGAATTCGGCCAACAGCCAGTTCTTCATCAGCTTCAAGGACAACCATTTCCTCAACGGACAATATACGGTCTATGGCCGGGTGATTTCCGGCATGGAGCATGTCGATGCGATCACCAAGGGTGAGCCGCCCGCGAACCCCGACCGGATGATCAGCGTCAAGGTGGCCGCCGATGCATAAACTAGCCTTTGCCTTTTCCCTGCTGGCCAGCCCTGCCTTGGCGACCGGTTTGCAGATCAATATCGCTGGCGAGGCCAACGGCACCGTCACCATTGATCTTTACGAGGATATTGCGCCCAAACACGTGGAGCAGATCACCGCACTGGCCGAAGAAGGCGCCTATGATGGCGTCGTCTTTCACCGGGTGATCGAGGGCTTCATGGCGCAGACCGGTGATGTGCAGTTCGGTAAAATGGATGACGGTGACATGAGCCGCGCGGGCATGGGCGGCAGTGACCGGCCCGATCTGCCCGCCGAATTCTCCGACGAGCGGTTCCTGCGCGGGGTCGTGGGAATGGCGCGCAGCCAGAATCCGGATAGCGCAAACTCGCAGTTCTTCATCATGTTCGACGCGGGTGAGTTCCTGAACGGGCAATATACCGTCGTCGGCAAGGTCACCGATGGCATGGACGTGGTTGACGCGATCAAGCGTGGGCGCGGCAATAACGGGGCCGTGGTCGGCCAGCCGGACGTGATGCAAGAGGTCACGGTCATCGAGTAACGCGTATGGCCGGGACCGGATACGAGCCGCTCGATACCCTCAAGCCCTGGGGGGACGGGATATGGCTGATCGACGGCCCGGCCATCCGCTTTTACGGGATGCCGTTTTCCACGCGCGCTACCGTGGTGCAGCTCAAGAACGGAAATCTCTGGGTGCACTCGCCGACACGGCTGACCGAGGGGCTGCGCGCCGGATTGGACGCGCTTGGACCGGTGCGCCATCTGGTCGCCCCGAACGCGTTTCATTTCGCGCATATCGCGGACTGGCAG
Organism: Roseovarius sp. MBR-154; assembly: GCF_053628595.1. Lineage (NCBI taxonomy): Bacteria > Pseudomonadati > Pseudomonadota > Alphaproteobacteria > Rhodobacterales > Roseobacteraceae > Roseovarius > Roseovarius sp. MBR-154. Next base: position 329,395 of record NZ_JBRJGR010000002.1, on the reverse strand, counting down.
GCGGCCTGGCCCAAGGCGAAAAGCTGGGCCGCGCCGGGTGCGGTCGAGCGCGCCGCGAAGAACGGCCTGAGCCTCAGCTTTGACCGCGAGCTGCGCGCAGGTGAGGCCGAAGGGCCGTGGGCGGGGCAGATCGAGCAGTTGATCGTCGCGGGCAGCAAGGTGCTGCGCGAGGCGGTGTTTTTTCACAACGAGAGCCGCACGCTGATCCTCACGGATCTGATCGAGAATTTCGAAACCGCCAAGCTGCCGGTCTGGATGCGGCCGCTGATCTGGATTGCGGGTATTGATGACAGCGATGGCAAGATGCCGCCGGACATGCGGTTCAGCTTTCGCGACAAGCGGGCACTTGCCGACAGTATAGAGGCGCTGATCGCCTGGGCACCGGAGCGCATCATCCTTGCGCATGGCCGCTGTTACGAGAAGAACGGCGTGACGGAACTGGAGCGCGCCTTTCGCCGCCTGTTGCGTGACCGGATGTGGGACCGCGAACTGACTCGGGCCAAGAAGAAAAAGGCGGGCAAGGGCTGACATCCCCTCACAATCGCGTGGGGGTGGCTGGCCCGAATCCCGGGCAGGCGGCATGATCGCCGTATCGCTCACCGCTGCCCGAGGTGCCCCCCATGACCCGATTTGTTGGATTTCTGACAACCCTTCTGCTGATCGCCGGTCTGGCGCATGCCAACCCGAGTCAATGGCGGCATGAATGGCCGGAGACGAATTTCCAGAAAACCAGCATAGGCGACTGGTCCGAGATCATGTCGGGCGGGCCGCCCAAGGACGGCATTCCGGCGATTGATGACCCGAAATTCCTGCGGGCGGGCGACGAGCGCCGCATCTCCGGCACCGAGCCCGTGATCACCGTCGAAATCGACGGCCAGACCCCACGCGCCTATCCGATCCGCTATCTGACATGGCATGAGATCGTGAATGACCAGATCGGCGGCATTCCGGTGGCGGTGACCTTCTGTCCGCTGTGCAATTCCGGCATCACCTTTGACCGGCGGGTGCAGGGCAAGGTGCTGAGTTTTGGCGTCTCGGGCAAGCTGCGCCATTCCGACATGGTGATGTATGACCGCGAAACGCAGAGCTGGTGGCAGCAGGCCATCGGTGAGGGGATTGTGGGGCAGATGACCGGGGTGGAGTTGCGGCAATTGCCAAGCTGGATGGAAAGCTGGGATCAGTTCCGCGCCCGCAATCCGCAGGGGCTGGTGATGGCGGAGCCCGACTACAACCGCTCTTACGGGCGCAATCCCTATCAGGGCTATGACAGTTCCGCGCGTCCGTTCCTCTATAATGGCGAGAACCCGCCGCATGGCATCCCGCCGCTGGAACGCGTGGTGCGCGTGGGCGACCGTGCATGGCCACTGACCCGCATCCGCTACGCGGACGGCGTGCAAGAGGCCGGCGTTTCGATTTCATGGGAAAAGGGGCAGGCCTCGGCGCTCGATCACGGCACCATCGCCAAGGGCCGCGATGTGGGCACGGTGCGGGTGCGCGACGGGCTGGGGCGCGACGTGCCGCATGACGTGATGTTCGCCTTCGCCTTTCACGCCTTCTGGCCGGATGGCACGTGGATGGTGCGGTAAGCCATGTGTCAGCGTCATCCTCGGGCTTGACCCGAGGAGCTCCCGGTAGACAGGTCCTCGGGTCAAGCCGGAGCATGACTGTGGGCAAAGCGGGACGCTTCGCTTGACTTCCTCGGCCCACACCGCCATATGCCTCTCAACCGACATTTCCTGCCGCGTGAGCAGCACGGCCCCTGAACCGGGGCGCACCATATGAAATGTCGCGGATATGTTCCCAAAATCACGCGTGGGGCCAAACACCTGTCGGAAGGCGGGGGCACTCGGCCCTTTGTCTTGGCCCGTCAGGTGCAACCACGATGACCGGGCGGCAATCTTTGCCGCTTGTATCGGGCTTTGGGCAGATGTCCTGGCCCCCGAAAGGATACGATTTGAACCTCTTTGACGAAATGGGCCTGCCCCAATCGCTTACCCGCAAGCTGGCCGCGACCGGCATCACCGAACCCACCCCGATCCAGACCCATGCGATTCCCTATGCGCTCAACGGTCATGACGTGCTTGGCCTCGCGCAGACCGGCACCGGCAAGACCATGGCCTTTGGCCTGCCGCTCATTACCGCGCTGATGGAGCAGCCGGGCAAGCCCGCGCCCAAGACGATCCGCAGCCTGATCCTTGCCCCGACGCGGGAACTCGCCGGGCAGATCCGCGACGCGCTTCTGCCGCTGGTCAAGGACAGCCCGATCAAGATCAACCTCGTGGTCGGCGGCGCGTCAATCACCCCGCAGATCAAGCGGCTGGATCAGGGCACCGACATTCTGGTGGCGACACCGGGCCGGTTGCTCGATCTCATCGACCGCCGCGCCGTGCGGCTTGATACGGCGCGGTTCCTCGTGCTGGACGAGGCCGATCAGATGCTTGATCTGGGCTTTATCCACGCGCTGCGCCGGATTGCCGGATTGCTGGCCGCCGAGCGTCAGACCATGCTCTTCTCGGCGACCATGCCCAAGCAGATGGAAGAGATCGCGGGCAGCTATCTGACCCATCCCAAGCGGGTGCAGGTCAGCCCCCCGGGCAAGGCCGCCGACAAAGTCACGCAGGAGGTGCATTTTATCGCCAAGGCTGCCAAGCCCGATCTGCTGATCGAGCTTCTGGGCAAGCACAAGGACGAGCTGGCGCTGGTCTTTGGCCGCACCAAGCACGGTTCGGACAAGCTGGCGCGCAAGCTGGAGCAGGCCGGATTTTCCGTCGCCGCGATCCATGGCAACAAGAGCCAGGGCCAGCGGGAACGCGCCTTGAAGGCGTTCCGGGACGGGCAGGTCAAGGTGCTGGTGGCCACCGATGTGGCAGCGCGCGGCCTTGATATTCCGGATGTGAAGCACGTCTACAATTTCGAGTTGCCGAACGTGCCCGACAACTATGTCCACCGCATCGGGCGCACTGCGCGTGCGGGCAAGGACGGGGCGGCGATTGCGTTTTGCGCACCGGACGAGATGGGTGAGTTGAAGGATATCCAGAAGGTGCTGGGCACCACGATCCCGGTGGCCTCGGGCCGCCCGTGGGAGGTGTTGCCCGATCCCAAGGAGAAGAAACCTCAGGGCCGTGGCGGCCCGCGTCGTCGCGGTGGCGGCGGCGGCTTTGGCGGCGGCGCCAGCCAGGGCAAGCCCGGTGGCGGTCGGCGTCGCAGTGGCGGCAGTGGCCGGCCACGGTCGAACGCGGCCTGAGAGCTCTCGCGCAGCGGAACACAGACGTGATCCGCCTCACATCACCCGACAGGACGGCCCCGGCTGATACCGCGCGGGGCCGTTACGGTTTGCGCCGCTTGGGCGGGTTGCTGCCGCCAAACCCCGGCCGCGATTTCGAGGGCGCGCCCTTGGGCTTGGGTTTGCCCGGCTTGCCGGGTTTTCCCGGGGTGCCCGGCGGGGTGAACCGCTTGGAGGTATCACTGGCCGGGTTGCGCTTGGGCTTGGTGGGTGCCGCAGGGGCCTCGGGGCGCGGCGCAGGCTTGGCCTTGGGCTTGTCGAACGGCTTGCCCCCCGGCTTGCCGGGCTTCTTGTCATAGGCGGGTTTGCCCGGTTTCTTGTCGGCCCATGGCTTTTTCTCCGCCGGTTTCGGCGCATCTGACCGGGGCTTGCGCGCGGGCGTCACAGCGCCGCTTTCAACGGCCTTTTCCAGACGATCCGGCTTAGGGGCCGGTCGTGCGCGCGGTTTGGTCGCTGGTCGGGCAGCGTCCTTGTCGCGCGGGGCGCGGTCGGGGCGAAGAGCGCGAGGCGCGCGCGTGTCCCGGTCTTCGCGCGGGGCACGCGGGGCAGGGCCGAGATCGGGCGCACCGTCGATCTCGCGCGCCTTGATCCCCTCGTCGAGCGCGCCATCCGCGCCGAGGGCTGACTGAAAACCGGGCACCGCCGCGTCGCTGAGCTCGACAAAGGTTTCCTTGTCCTGCACCCGGATTGCGCCGATGGCGGATTTGTCGAGATTGCCGGCCCGGCACAGGAGCGGCAGCAGCCAGCGCGCCTCGGCCCGGTCGCCGGTCCCGACCGAGAGGGCGAACCACGTACTCGGCCCGAACGGCGTGCGCTCGCGGGCGGGCGGGGCGGCATCGGGCGCGCTGAGGTCTTCGGGCGCGGACCAGCGCGACTGATAGAGCCGCAGATAGGCGGCGGCGATCTCTTGCGGGCTGTGCAGCGTGAGGAGTTCGTCGGCAAAAGCTGTTTCGGTCTCGGACGGGGCCTCGGACCAGACCGGATCGGCCAGCAGCCGCGCGCGGTCCTGCGCCTCGATATCCTGCGCCGTGGGGGGCGTGGTCCACTCCGCGGTGATCTTGGCGAACTTGAGCAGGCGTTCGGCCTTTTTCACCGCCTTCACCGGCACGATCAGCGCCGAGACTCCCTTGCGCCCGGCGCGCCCCGTGCGGCCCGAGCGGTGCAGCAGCCCCTCGGAATTCGTCGGCAGTTCGGCATGCACGACCAGATCGAGATTGGGCAGGTCGATGCCGCGCGCGGCGACATCGGTGGCGACGCAGACCTTGGCGCGCCCGTCGCGCATCGCCTGAAGCGCATGGGTGCGCTCGGATTGGCTGAGCTCGCCCGAGAGCGACACCACGGCAAAGCCGCGATTGGCGAGGCGTGCGGTCAACCGTGCCACCATCGCGCGGGTATTGGCAAAGACGATGGCGTTCTGCGCGTCGTGATAACGCAGCAGATTGATCACCGCGCCCTCGGCATTCTGCGGCGCCACGCGCAGCGCCTGATAGGCGATGTCGCTGTGCTGCTTGCCGCCGCCCAGAGTGGTCACGCGCGTCGCATCCCGCTGGAATTTCTCCGCCAGCTTGGCGATCATCGGCGGCACGGTGGCCGAGAACATCAGCGTGCGTCGGCCCTCGGGGGCTGCGGCCAGCATGAATTCGAGATCCTCGCGAAACCCGAGGTCGAGCATTTCGTCGGCCTCGTCCAGCACGACGGCGCGCAGGCTGCCCATGTCGAGCGCGCCGCGATTGATGTGATCACAGAGCCGCCCCGGCGTGCCCACCACGATATGCGCGCCGCGCTCCAGCGCGCGGCGCTCGTCGCGGGCATCCATGCCACCTACGCAGGACACGAGCCGCGCGCCGGTCTCGGCATAGAGCCAGCTCAGCTCGCGCATGACCTGCAGCGCCAGTTCCCGTGTGGGCGCCACGATCAGCGCCAGAGGGGCGGCGGCGGGGGGCAGCCGGGGCTCATCCCCCATCAGCGTCGAAGCGATGGCGAGGCCGAAGCCCACCGTCTTGCCCGAGCCGGTCTGCGCCGAGACCAGAAGGTCGGCCTGCCCAAGGGCTGCATCGGTCACGGCCTCCTGAACGGGGGTGAGCGTGTCATAGCCGCGAGCGGCGAGTGCGGAAGAAAGTGTCTGGGGGATCATCAGAGAAATCGGCCTTGAGCATGAGTCGTGCGCCCGTGGCGCAAGCCGCGACGCATAACTGAGCCGCGCGCCAATGTATATCGCAAATCGCCCCCCTTGTAGACCCCGCGCGAATGCGCCACGGTATGCACAATCCCGAAATGCGAACAGGAGTGCAGAGCATGCCCGTCAAGAACCGTTTTGCCGAATTGCACGGTGACATCACCGAATGGCGACGCGATATCCACGCCCATCCCGAGATCCTTTACGAGACGCACCGCACCAGTGCGCTAGTGGCTGAGAAGCTGGAGGCGTTCGGCTGTGATGAGGTCGTGACCGGCATCGGGCGCACCGGCGTGGTCGGCGTGATCAAGGGCAAATCCACCGGTTCGGGCAAGGTAATCGGGCTGCGCGCCGACATGGACGCGCTGCCGATCCACGAGGCCACCGGGGTGGAGTATGCCAGCAAGACCCCCGGCGCGATGCATGCCTGCGGCCATGACGGGCACACCGCGATGCTGCTTGGTGCCGCGCGCTATCTGGCCGAGACGCGCAATTTCGACGGCACCGTCGTGGTGATCTTCCAGCCCGCCGAAGAGGGCGGGGCCGGCGGCAAGGCGATGTGCGACGAAGGGCTGATGGAGCGCTTCGGCATCCAGGAGGTTTACGGCATGCACAACTGGCCGGGTCGTCCGGTCGGCAGCTTTGCCATCCGTCCCGGCGCGTTCTTCGCCGCGACCGACCAGTTCGATATCGAGATCACCGGCAAGGGCGGTCACGCTGCCAAGCCGCAGGAGACGGTCGACCCGACGGTGATGGCCGCGCATATGGTGACGATGTTGCAGACCATTGCCAGCCGCAATGCCGACCCGGTCGATCAGGTCGTGGTCTCGGTGACTTCGTTCCAGACCTCGTCGAACGCATTTAACGTGATCCCGCAATCGGTGCATCTGCGTGGCACCGTGCGTACCATGAGCACCGAGATGCGTGATCTTGCGGAGAGCCGTCTGCGCGCGATTTCCGAGCATGTGGCGGCAGCCTTTGGCGGGCAGGCCGAGGTAACCTATCATCGCGGCTACCCGGTGATGGTCAACCACGAGGAACAGACGGAGTTTGCCGCCTCGGTCGCGGCCAAGGTGAGCGGCGACTGCGTCGAGGCGCCTCTGGTGATGGGCGGCGAGGACTTCGCCTTCATGCTGGAAGAACGCCCCGGCGCCTATATCCTTGTCGGCAATGGCGACACGGCGATGGTGCACAACCCCGACTACAACTTCAACGACGAGGCAATCCCGGCCGGATGCAGCTGGTGGGCGGGTATCGTCGAAGAGCGGATGCCGGCGTGAGCGGCGTGCCGTCGGATTTGAGTATTTGGAGAACGGTGAAAGAGGGGCGGGGGATCATCCGGAGCCATTTCCGAGTTGTAGGACACGGGCGGCAGGAAACTGTCGCCCGTTTTCCGTTTCAGCCCGTCATCGACCCTGAAGTTTCGCCCACATTGGCGTGCCGTGGAACAGCCACGGTTGGTAGAGAATTCGGGCGAGGTCGGGCAGGTGAGGACGGTCGTCCCGTCGGCGGTCTTGCTTTTTCTGCCTCGCTCCACCCGGCGCTTCCGCCTCTTTGGTGCTGCCTGCTTCCTGCTCCGAGTCCTTCGGTTTCGACAGTTGATGGACACCCATCCGCATCGCGGGGGTAGTCCGGATGACCCTATTGGTCCGCCTTTTCGGAACAAAGATCGCCTTGTCTGTCCCCGGCACCGCGAGACGCCTCAACTGCTCGCCATTCTCTGCCGCATCAGCATTCTCTTCCCCTGCGCCGGACGCTGCACCATCTGGCGATGATGCCTCCTCTTCCAGAGGCTGCCTGTAAGGCCTCCAGTCGAAGAAGTTGTAGTGCACGCGCCATATGTTCATCAGGGCGATCAGGACGCGCGGATTGTAGGCGGCGCCGTTGATGTATTTTGCGCCTACACGAGAACTGCGGCCACCCGCCCGCTGGATGATACTGACCCGCTCGCGGATGGCGTTCATAAAGGTGGAGGTTGGCTGGATCGTTGCGTGGATGACCCTTCGGGTGATGGCAGCGCCAAGTTCTGCATCGTCGATCTCGTCGTCGATGCCGAGCCGTCGATAGGCGTTGCGATAGCGCGGCGACAGGATCGGGAAGCCCACGGTCTTGTCGATCTCGTTGGCTGTCTGGATGGGGCTGTTGACCCACAAGCGCGGAAACGCGGCGGAGGCAAGATTAGGCCCCACCAACGAGCTTTTCGACTGGTCCTTCGGGTCATCCACTTGAGGCAGGCGAGGGACGCCGCTTTCGTGTAGGTATCGCGGGTCATAACCCCATCGAAGGCGTTTCGGCTGTCGCGCTCGTGCTTCACGAAGTTGAACCAGTGATCGCGCAGGTGTTCGATCTCGTTTGCCCGAGTGCTGGCGGCCTGCGTCGCCATGTGGGCCTCTGGCGAGAGTGCCTCTCCTGCAGCATCGAATGCTTTGGCGGTCCGCCACACAAAGTGGTGCAGGCGCATCTCGGCGGCGGTGAAGAGCGCCGGCTCGTCGAACCGCGCTGTCGGCCGCTGGAAGTGGAGCAGTGGCGCGGTGAAGGTGCCTTTCGAGTTCCGGTATCGCTTTCGGAGAGCCGAGTCCCGAGCGACGCCAAAATAGGCGTCCTCGATGACCTCCAGCGGGTCGATGGTCGGATCGAAATCCACATCGCAGCGGAAGACATAGCCTGACCGAATGTCGGCGCTAACCGAGCAGTTCAGCTGCGTAATCTTGCGGTCGATCTTCGTCTGCCAGTTCACGCCGACGACGATGTCGTCGTGGGCGATGCGGGTATGGGTGTATGGCTTGCCTTCCTTGATGCGCTGCCGTTCGACGCGCTTTCGCCATTCCGCGAGTTGCGCCTGTTCGTAGGCCAGGAGGGTCCGTTCAAGCCAGAATATGCGATCGTAGAGCCTCGACATTCCTGGTTCGGTTTCGCCTCTCGGCGTACGCAGGATGCGGCGTATGTCGTGAAGACCGGTCCCATTGGCCAGCAGTGACAATATCTCGATGTTCTCGTCGCGCTTCTTCTGGCGCCGATGCTCGCTCGAGACCGTGAAGCGGGCGCTAGGCAGTCCCTTGCAGGGCTTGTGGATCACTCTGACGGAGCGCGCACGGGGCACAGAACCCTTCTTGTGGCCGACCTTTCGCGACGGTTTGCCGTTTGCCCCGTTGAAGATGAACTCCTCAGGCTTTTCGAGGTAGGCAGTGCCACAGTTGCCGCAGAAGGGACCCTCCAACGCGCCGTTCTGGACCCATAGTCGATGTCGCTCTTCCTCATAGGCCTCATTCGATATCAGCCGGGTCCGAACCCCGCATTCCGAGTTGCCTCGGAGGCGCTGACAGACCAAGACTCGATCGTCATTCCACGCCCGCGGATCGCCGGCGAACTCGAACGCATCGGTCTCTCGATGCAGGTTATCGCCACTCTCGGCCTCGATCTTGTAACGACCGACGCCACGCGCGATCGCGGGATCGGCCATGGCAGCTTTCAGCCGCCTCTCGGCCGCACCACGCCCTACGAAGGCGTGCTTTGTTGGAGCCGGTTCGACCCCGTAGTTCCCGCAGTCGGGATCACCGCAGCAGTTGAAGTTTGTATCGCCCGAGACGCGGGGGTATATTTGCGCAAGCGTAAGGTTTTCTAGGCTCTTCACCTTGTTCGGTCCTTTCGTCCGTTTCTGTGTCAAGAGCTTGCACACCTCCAAGATTGGCCAGTCTGGCCAATGACGAAATCAGACGGACGCCAGAGCGCCACGCCGCGGGAAGTTCGAACTTCCCGCCATTCCGGCCCTGATGGCGGAAAAATTAGACGAATTTAAGACGAGAAAACAAAAGCCTGCCGACCTCTCGGTCGGCAGGCAAGTAGGGCGTGTGTCCTACGGTGCGGAATGGCTCCGGATCATCCCGCCCCTCTTTCCATCAGCTCGATGTGGGCACGCAGGTATTGGTCGCGCGATCCCAGGTTGAGCCCAGGGCGCAGGAAGACGCCTGTTTTTCCTTGCCGTAACTGCAGGCCGCCATGGCCAGCGACGGCATGGCGACGAGGGCGAGGGCGGCAAGTCCGAATTTCAGCTTCATGATATGTCTCCCTGTTAAACAGGGTTTAGTATATCACGATTGCCCGAAAACCCGTCCAAATATCGTGTCCACATGCTTGGTGTGATAACCCAAGTCGAATTTTTCATCAATTTCGGCGGGGCTGAGTGCTGCCGTGACCTCCGCGTCATTCAGCAACTCGGTCCTGAAATCGCAGCCCGTCTCCCAAACCTTGAGCGCGTTGCGCTGTACGAGGCGATAGGCATCCTCGCGGCTGACACCGGCCTGCGTGAGGGCCAGAAGCACCCGCTGCGACATCACGAGGCCGGGGAATTTGTTCATGTTGGCCAGCATGTTGTCGGGGTAGACGATCAGCTTGTCGATGACATTGGTCAGCCGTGCGAGGGCGAAATCGAGGGTGATCGTGGCGTCGGGGCCGATATTACGCTCGACCGAGGAATGCGAGATGTCGCGCTCATGCCAGAGGGCCACGTTTTCCATCGCGGGCACGACTGTCATGCGCACGAGGCGCGCAAGACCCGTCAGGTTTTCGGTCAGCACCGGGTTCTTCTTGTGCGGCATCGCCGAAGAGCCCTTTTGCCCCATCGAGAAGAATTCGGCCGCCTCCAGCACCTCGGTGCGCTGCATGTGGCGGATTTCGGTGGCGACGTTCTCGATGCTGCTCGCCACGACGCCAAGCGCAGCAAAGAAGGCCGCGTGCCGGTCACGCGGGATGACCTGCGTACTGATCGGCTCGGGCGCGAGGCCAAGCTGCGCGCAGACATGTTCCTCGACGCGCGGATCGACATTGGCGAAGGTGCCGACCGCGCCGGAGATGGCCCCGGTTGCGATCTCGTCGCGGGCGGTGCGCAGGCGGGTCAGGTTGCGGTCCATCTCGGCGTAGAAGCGTGCGAAGGTCAGCCCCATGGTGGTGGGCTCGGCATGGATGCCGTGGCTGCGCCCGATGCGGATCGTGTCCTTGTGCTCAAAGGCGCGGCGCTTCAATGCCGCGAGCAACCCCTCCATATCCGCGATCAGGATATCTGCGGCGCGGGTCAGCTGGATGTTGAAACAGGTGTCGAGCACATCCGAGGAGGTCATGCCCTGATGCACGAAGCGCGCCTCGTCGGCACCCACATGCTCGGCCAGATGGGTGAGAAAGGCGATCACGTCATGCTTGGTCTCGGCCTCGATCTCGTCGATGCGGGCGACGTCGAACTCCACGTCCCGCGCTTTCCAGACGGCTTGGGCATTTTCGCGCGGGATCACGCCCAGATCGGCCATGGCGTCGCAGGCATGCGCCTCGATCTCGAACCAGATGCGGAATTTGGTGGCAGGTTCCCAGATGGCGACCATATCGGGGCGGGAATAGCGGGGAATCATCGGCGGTCCTTGCAGATTGGTATGGAAAGCGGTTGAGCGCGCTTGTAGTGGCTAAGGCACAGCACGGCAAGGCGGGGTGAGGGCGGCGTATGCGGCCAAGGCGATTGCAGGATTTCGAAGGTGCGTGGCGCTTCAGGCGCGAGGTGGCCGAGGCGGATGGGCGCAGGGCCACCGTGACGGGCCGCGCGGTCTGGGTGCGCGACGGCGCGGGGCTGGCCTATACCGAGACCGGCGAGATGCGGATCGCAGGCCATGTGCCGATGCAGGTGGAGCGGCGGTATTCTTGGGACAGCGATCTGGCGGTGTCCTTTGAAGATGGTCGGTTTTTCCATCACGTGCCGCCCGAGGGCGGCGAGACCGCGCATTGGTGCGACCCGGATCAATATGACGGCACCTATGATTTTGGCAATTGGCCGGAGTTCACCGTGACATGGCGGGTGCGTGGCCCGCGCAAGGATTACCGCATGGTGACACGCTACAGACCGGCGGGAGAATGACAGAGATATTGCAACAACGCCTGCCCTATGACGTGGAGGCCAAGCGCCCGCTGCCGGGCATCGCGCCGCTCGATATGGCGGAGTGGCTCCTGGTGGACGAGGCATTCGGCGCGCAGATGGCAGAGCGCGCCCGGCTGCTGCGCGAGCGGCGCGACGATGTGCTCGCAGTGACCGAAGAGGCGAGCCCCGCGATGGCCGAGCTTTTGCAATATGTGCTGGACTGGCTGGCGGAGAACGGCGCGGGCTACGTCATTTCCGCAAAAGTGGTGCGGCGCCCCGATGGTGTGTCCGTGCCGATCGACCGCGATGATCCGATGGGCACGCTGGGGCATCTGGTGCAGGAGGATCTCTGCCTGCTGGAAAAGCGCGGCGAGGAACATGTGCTGACGGCGGCGGTGCTGTGCTTTCCGGCAAGCTGGCGGCTGGCCGAGAAGATCGGCCGACCCCTGACAGCGATCCATGTGCCGGTGCCGTCCTATGACGACAGAATTGCGCGACGGGTGCAACGGCTGTTTGACGGGGTGCGGCCGGGCCGCCCGCTGTGGCGGTTCAACGCGCTCTCCTATGCCGAGGCGACCCTGCATCAACCGCGCCGCCGGGCACAGCCGCGCGAGGCGGCGACGCTGCCCTACCTGCGCTCGGAGCGGCAATGCGTGCTGCGTCTGCCCGAGACACGCGCCTGCGTGTTCTCGATCCACAGCTACGTGATCGCGCGCTGAGGCCGGGGGCATGTGACGCGGTGCCGTTGGACAGGCCACGCGCCTAGCTGAACAGCAGCGGCTGCGCCTCGCGCAGGGTCGTGTAGGTCAGGAGCGCGGCCCCCACGGGGGGCGCATGAAGGAACAGCGTCAGGCCGAAGGTGATTATCGTCAGCCGCATGGGCACCGAGGCGGGGCGCGGAAAGGACCGCACCTCGTCAGGGTTCACGGCGCCCTCGGCCCAATTCTCCGCGTCGCGCGCGCGGCGGGTCTTGCGACGCGTGGCTTTGGGGGTCTTTGGCGCGGTCGCTGTCAACAGGTCGAAGGTGTGGTCGATCAGCGCCGAGCCGACGGGCTGCCCTGCAGGGCCGTTCAATTGCGCATCGAAGGGCAGGTATTCGCGCACCCGCTCGACCGCGCGGCGCAGCAGCGTCTCATAGGCCGCCGGGTCGAGCGCGGCGCGCGCCCTGCGCCCCGGCGGGCCGACAGCGATCACCAGATAATGCGGTCGCTGCGCCTTTTGTGCGGGCAGCCAGCCAAGCGCGATGCGCACGCTTTCGCGGTCGATGATCGCCACATCCTCGCCATCCCATGTCAGGCGGCGGACCTGGGTGGCCAGCGCATGCGAGGCGATGTCGAACTCCTCCACGATATCCGGAAAATCCATATCCGGAGGCGTGTGATATTCCAGGGCGGTGATCCCGCCGAAATTCTGTCTGCTCATGTCATGCCTCGATGGGTCTGGGTCAAGGTGAACCGCACATACTTGGCACTCGTCACTATCGCGCCACGCGAACAAGGTGCGCAGAGCGGGGCCGTCATGATCCGCTTCCGTCTATCCGCGCCGCCATCAGCGCGATCGCCTGTTGATAGACCGTGGCCGCGTTCCATTGCTCGATTACGGCGAAATTGGGCTGGCCCTCGGCATATCCCACGCCGGGACGCCAGCCTTTTTGACGCAGGAAATGGGCGGTCGAAGCCATCGCATCGGTCAGGTTGTAGAGATCGACCCGCCCGTCGCCATTGCCGTCCACACCATAGGTCAACGCGTTGCCCGGCAGGAATTGCGTATGACCCAGTTCACCATGCCGCGCACCCTTTGTCTGGCCTGTGATCGACCCGCGATCCACCAGTTTGAGCGCACCTATGGCATGCGGGCGAAAGAACTCCGAGCGGCGGCAATCATAGGTCAGCGTGACGATGGCCGAAACCACCGAGGTGTCGCCCATGAAGCCACCAAACGCGGTTTCCATGCCGTGAATCGCAATAAGGATTCCGGCAGGAACGCCATATTGCCGCTCCAATGCGTCATAGAACGCGGCGTCGCGGACGCGCCGCTTGCGGCCCTGCGCCACTATGGTGTCGGCGCCGCGCACCTGCATGAATTTCTCGAGGTTGTAGCGAAAGCTCTTCTGATTGCGATCCGCCGCGATGGTGCGGGCCGCGTAGCGCGCGCTATCCAGGGCCTGAAGCCCGTGCGCGCCCACACCCTCGGCCGCAGCCTCCTGGGCGAATGCCGCCTTCCAGCTCTCGAACCCTTGGGCGGTATCGCCGCAGGACGCGGCCAGCGCGGCCGACCCTCCCATCAGCCAGAGCCCGAGCCCCAACATCCGCGCGACGCCGCGAATCGCGACAGGTTTCCTCATCGCACCTCTCCCGACCAGAGTGCCCATTTGGGCGAGTCTATCAAGCTTGACAGACTGCTCCAAGTGCGACGCGGACAGGGCGGGTGTCATATCCCGAGGCCTCGCACCAGATCGACGGCCTGTGCCATCGCACCGCTGGCCTGCAACGACATGAACAGGCCCGTGAGCGCCGCCGTCTGCGAAGCCAGCCGTAGGTTCTCGCCGCGTAACAAGTTGAAGACCACGAGGGCCGCGGCAACCGGCAGGGCGAAGAAGCCCAGCGTGAAGGTCATCATCCAGACGCTGAGCCGCAACGGTGCGGTCTCTTCGCGGATACCCTCTGACGGGTCGGGCAGATCCTCCGGCTCGGGATCGCAGAAGGCCGCGCGCAGGCTGCGCAGACGCTCGGCATCCTCGGCACTGTGATTCCTGCCATGCGGAATACGGCCCTGAAGACCGGTATAGGCATCCTCGACATTGGGCAGACGGTCGCGTCCCCGCCGGAAGCGGGTCCGGACGCGGTCGGATTCCTGTGGCGGTGTGACGGCGGCGCGGAATTCCGCCCGGGTCAACAACGCCCCCGGTTCGATCCATTGCACGAAATCCGGGGCCAGCGGCACGTGCAGTGCCGCCAGCGCATAGGCCATGATCGCCTGATAGGGTTCCGCATCGGCCCAGGGCGGACCGAATTCGCGCAGCAGCGTTACTTCGATGTAATGATCGGCCGGCACGTCCAGCCGGTCGACAAGCCGTTTGCGCTCGATCTGGATACGCAGATCGAATTGATCCGTCCGAAGGATGGCGGCATCCTCTGACAGACATTTCTGCATTGTCACCTCTTCGCCAAGCTGGTCCAGAGTGTGGGCGATCCGCTTGCTGATCGCGACGATATCGAGTGCTCTCATACCGAGAAATACTAGCCCTGCCGTAACCTTTTGAGTCGCATGGGTCATGGGACGGGTCCATTCCTTTGTTCACAGCCTTAAGTTGACCCGAGAAAGCGGAACCAGTTTGTTTCAAATGAGGATACATTTAGGCAATGCTCACGATTTCGTGTTTTTGGTTCCGGAACGGCAACGATGGGACGGGCATGAAAAACGGCGCACCGAGCGGGGCGCCTTGCATGGCATCGCCCAGCGAAAAGCGGTCAGCTTGTCGATCAAACCTCGGGTGATCAGGGCGGAGAGGCACACGCCCGGCAGAGTATCTGGATGCAGATACACCCCAAAGCGCGGGATACCGTCACCGCTGGCACTTCGTTTGGCGTGGCCAACCAGCTTGCCATTAATGCGGGCAATCAGCGTTGCGGTGTCTTGGCTTCGGAAAGGTAGCGCCATAGGCTTTCACGAGACTTTGTGCGACCGTGCCGGTGCCCACGATCAAGAGATGACTGTTGTCCGACCTCGGGATTTTCGCCGAAGACGGTCTCGGATTTCGCCCCGTAGCCCAGCCTTTCGATAAAGGCGCCGCGGTTCGGACCGGCACCGCCGCCGGGCAGGCGGTCGACCCACGGCCCGGCCGCGTTCACGACCATCTTAGCGGATACCGATGCGCGTCCCTCAGCCTCCGGTGCGCGCTCTGCGAGCGCGATGGTCCAGTTGCCGCCCTCTTGCGTCAACCCGGTCACCGCCGTGTAGGTGCGCAGAGTGGCACCGCGTCGCTCGGCATCGAGCGCGGTATCGACGCAGATACGCTCGGGCCAGGCATACATGTATTCCTCGAACACCCCGACGCCGCGCAGGGGGCCACCAAGTCCGGCCGCCAGTGCGCTCTCGCTGGCGGCCCGGTCATGCGAGATGCGGCGATACGCCAGCGGCACCTTCCATCCGCCGAGCGCCTCCACCAGCCGAAAGCCGATATCCACCAGCCAGGGTGGATATCGGTCGCCCCGACGGAACGGGTAATGAAACCTGTGTTTGCTGAGATGGCCCGGCATCTCGCGCGCCAGTTCGGCGCGGCACCGCATGACGGAGCGGGCGTAAAGAAGGCGCTGTATCATGTCGATAGGGCGAAACGGCATCTGCCAGAGCGGATACCGCACCGCGAGATAGCCAAGCCCGGAATAGAGCATCCGACTGGAGCGGGAGGAGGTTCCCGCGCCAATGTCTGCACGGTCGATCAACAATGTCCGGAACCCGCGCCCGGCCAGTTCACGCGCCGTCGCGCATCCGACCGCCCCGGCCCCGATAACGACGACATCGAAAGATGCGCCATCCGATGCGCTGATATGTGACCGCATCACCTTGGCTCATCTCGTTCAGGGGGTCTGGTGCCGGGGCCTTGAAAGCCAAGCCGCGCGTGGAACCTTGCAAGTTCGCTCTTCGTCGGGGCATGTCCGCAAAAGGTCTTCACGTAACCCGGCACCCGCGCCATCCGCACCGCCTGGCTTTCCTGAACCTGCATCGAGATATAGCCGATCTGGGTCAGATATACGGTGCGTGCCCGGACATCGGCGTCTTCGAGCGAAAAGCCGAAGCGCTCGAACATCCTCCGGATCGCTACCAGACGCCGCTCGTCTGCCGCATTGACGCGGGCCATGACGTCACCCGACTGATGTGCCCAGCCCCGCACCGCGAAATCGAGTTGCGGCTCGAACAGACCCTCGTCGTGGAACACCACGATGAGATTGAGAACGGCCTCGGCGATCGTTTCGGCGTAGGCATCGGTCGCATTGACGAAGGCTCCGGTGTTCTGGGTGTCCCAAGCTTCGAGCAGCGCATCCAGCAGCGCGTTCCGGTCCTTGAAGAACCAGTAGAAGCTGGTGCGCGAGATGTTCAGCCTGGTCGCCAAGGGCTGGATTTTCACAGCATCGAGACCGGTTTCGAGAAAGGCCTGCTTGGCCGCCGCAAGCCAGACCTCGCGGGATCCGCGCCAGCCCGAGCTCTTCTCGGGATCATCCGTAATGGGGTGCTTCATTTTCATGCGACCGACAGTATGACTGCTCTCCCACAAGTTCAAGAAAAAATATACATCAGTGAACCCAAACTTGACAGTTATGAACATTATATGGAATCTTCCGCTCAAATCACGGAGGATTCCATGTCTACTGACCCGCTCCTGCAGCCCTATCAGCTCAAGAACCTGACGCTGAAAAACCGGCTGATGATCACCAGCCACGAGCCCGCCTATCCCGAGGACGGAATGCCGAAGGATCGCTATCGCGCCTACCACGTGGAGCGGGCGCGGGCCGGTGTGGCACTCACCATGACCGCAGGTTCGGCCTCGGTCGCGCGCGACAGCCCGCCGGTCTTCAACAACATCCTGGCGTGGAAGGACGAGGTTGTCGGCTGGATGAAACAGCTCACCGACGAATGTCACGACCACGATTGCGCGGTGATGATCCAGCTCACCCATCTTGGTCGCCGCACCCGCTGGGACAAGGCGGATTGGCTGCCGGTTGTGTCCCCGGGCCATGAACGCGAGGCATCGCATCGGGCGTTTCCAAAAAAGGCCGAGGACTGGGACATTACCCGCATCATCGAGGATTACGCCGATGCGGCTGAACGAATGAAAGCAGCGGGTCTCGACGGGATCGAATTACAGGCTTACGGCCACTTGATGGATCAGTTCTGGTCGCCTCTGACCAACGATCTGGATGGGAACTATGGCGGCAGCCTGGACAATCGGCTGCGATTCACCTTTGAGACGCTGGCGGCCATCCGCGAGCGTGTTGGTCCCGACTTCATCGTGGGCGTGCGCTACACGGGCGACGAGGATCTGCCCGGCGGGCTCACCAAGGACGATGGGCTGGAAATCTCGCACCGGCTGAAGGACTGCGGCATGGTGGATTTCCTCAACGTGGTCAAAGGGCATATCGACACCGATGCCGGATTGACCGATCTTATCCCGGTCCAGGGCATGCGCAGCGCCCCGCATCTGGACTTTGCCGGAGAGATCCGCGCGGCTACAAAGTTCCCGACGTTCCACGCGGCCAAGATCCAGGACGTGGCGACCGCGCGGCACGCCATCGCCAGCGGCAAGCTCGACATGGTGGGCATGACCCGCGCGCACATGGCCGACCCGCATATCGTCGCCAAGATCATGCGCGGCGAGGAGGAACGTATCCGCCCTTGTGTCGGCGCCAACTACTGCCTCGACCGGATCTACCAGGGCGGCATGGCGCTTTGCCTGCACAATCCGGCTACGGGCCGTGAACTGGAACAGCCGCATGTGGTGCCCGAGGCCGAAACGCGTCGGTGCATCGTCATCATCGGTGCCGGGCCTGCCGGGCTGGAGGCCGCGCGCGTAGCATCCGAACGCGGTCACGAGGTGATCGTCCACGAGGCGGCGAATGATCCGGGTGGGCAGGTGCGCCTGACGGCGCAGACCGAACGCCGGAGGGAAATGATACAGCTCATCCAGTGGCGGCTCAACGAATGCGAGCGAATGGGTGTAACCTTTCATTTCAACTCGTTTGCCGACGACGACACCGTGCTCGGGCATGATCCGGACGTGGTCATCGTCGCCACTGGCGGGCTGCCCCATACCGAAGTCCTGAGCGCGGGCGACGATCTTGTCGTGTCGGCGTGGGACATCTTGTCGGGCGACGCGCAACCGGGCGAGAACGTGCTGATCTACGACGACGCAGGTGATTACGCCGCGCTGCAAGCCGCCGAGAAGATCGCGGCCACCGGTGCGCGCGTCGAGATCATGACCCGCGACCGTAGCTTCGCCCCCGAAGTCATGGCAATGTCGCTTACCCCGTCGATGCGCGAGTTGCAGGAGCGTGATGTGACCTTCACGGTGACTTGGAAACTCGACAGCGTGCGTCGAGAGGGTAACGAACTTCTCGCCACGATCGGCAGCGATTATGGTGGGGTTACCCGCACCCGCGAGGTCGATCAGGTGGTTGTCAACCACGGCACGCGGCCTCTGGACGACATCTATTTCAATCTGCGCCCCGGATCGTCCAACCTGGGCGAGGTGGATTACGAGGCGCTTGTCGACGGCCGTCCGCAGGAAGTGGCCCGCAACGGGGGCGGCAGCTATCAGCTCTTCCGCATCGGTGACGCGGTGGCCGCCCGGAACACTCATGCGGCCATCTACGACGCGCTGCGTCTCTGCAAGGTGCTCTGACATGCGATCATCCAAGACAATCCATGTGATTTCCGCCCATGCCGAGGGTGAGGTGGGCGATGTCATCGTCGGCGGTGTCCTGCCCCCGCCCGGTGACACGATATGGGAACAAAGCCGCTGGATCGCCCGCGACCAGACCCTGCGCAACTTCGTGTTGAACGAACCGCGCGGCGGTGTGTTTCGTCACGTGAACCTTCTGGTGCCGCCCAAACACCCCGAGGCGCAAGCGGCCTGGATCATCATGGAGCCCGAGGACACGCCACCCATGTCCGGCTCGAACTCGATCTGTGTGGCTACCGTGCTGCTCGACGGCGGGCTCGTGCCGATGTCGGAGCCCGAGACGCATCTTGTGCTCGAAGCGCCTGGCGGTCTGGTCCGGGTGCGGGCGGAATGCCGCGACGGCAAAGCCGAGCGCATCTTTGTGCGCAATGTCCCGTCCTTCGCTGCGCAGTTGGACGTCAAGCTGACGGTCGAGGGCCTCGGCGAGCTGATCGTCGACACCGCCTATGGCGGCGACAGTTTCGTGATTGTCGATGCGGAAAAGCTGGGCTTCAATCTGACGCAGGACGAGGCCCATGCCATCGCCAAACTCGGCGTGCAGATCACCAACGCGGCCAATACGCAGCTTGGTTTTCACCATCCTGAGAATCCGGACTGGCGGCACATCTCCTTCTGCCTGTTCGCCGGCCCGCTCCGCGATGGGCCTGAGGGAATGGAAACCGGCGCAGCCGTGGCCATCCAGCCGGGTAAGGTCGACCGCTCGCCAACCGGCACCGCGCTTTCAGCTCGCATGGCGGTGCTGCATGCCCGTGGCGTGATGAAACAAGGCGACAGGATGACCGCCCGCTCGCTCATCGGCTCCACGTTTTCTGGACAGATTCTCGGTGAAACCACGGTCGGCGGAACGCCAGCCATCCATCCCGCGATTTCGGGCCGCGGCTGGATCACCGGGATGCATCAACACATGCTCGACCCCTCCGACCCCTGGCCCGAGGGCTATCGCCTGTCCGATACCTGGGGCGCCCGCTGATCACCAGGGACGCCCTGCGCTCCGGTACGGCCCGCTCTTCGGCTTCTGGCTCCGGCGTGCAGCAACCAAATCGTGGGCCCGATCTGGACCGGTACAGCACGAGGATGATTGGCAAAGGACACGCGAGAGAAAAATCGGATTACCGGGTCACCGAACCATCACAACTGCGGCAGCTGACAAACTGACGGTATCCGTCTGAAGCCAAGCCAACTCAGCGCGGCTCGCCGCAGGCTATCCGGCCCGCCCGGTTTTACCGGAGGCGCGGGACAAGGAGGTCAAGGGCGATGCTCGCAAGCTCCGCGCTAGCCCCCGTTGCCCAACCCGCCCAAATGGGCAAAACTCAAACCCGGAGTCTCGCTCACGCTGGATAAAAGTTGGGGGCAACGTCACGTGCTGACTGGCTAGCTGTAATTTCAAGCGATGTGCCGTAGCTGACACAGCGCTATTTATCAGAGCTTGGGCGGTGTTCTTTTACGCCGAAAAAGCGAACAGAACAAAAACAGAATGTTTAGACAAATGTTTAGACGCGCCGTGTCGCGTTTTTAAAAATCATCTAAGTTGTTGATTTTAAATGGAGGCGAGTACCGGAATCGAACCGGTGTACACGGATTTGCAATCCGCTGCGTCACCACTCCGCCAACTCGCCCTTCCAAGTGGTGAGCGTGAGGTATCCGATCCCGTTCCGCTGTGCAAGTGGGCAAAGCGGCGTTTTGACCATCGGGCGACGGCCCATAGGCGTTGCTGCCCGCCGCGTTCTGTGTCAGAACCCCTGTCACAAGCCTTAGAACGCAAGAGTTTCGCTCATGACCGACTATGCCGCCCGGCGCACCGTGATGGTGGATACGCAGGTTCGTCCCTCCGATGTGACCAAATTCCCGATCATCGACGCAATGCTCAGCGTCCCGCGCGAGGCCTTTGTGCCGCAGCGTCTGCGCGAGGCGGCCTATATGGGCGAGAACCTCGATCTGGGCGAGGGGCGCGTGATGCTTGATCCGCGCACACTGTCCAAGATGCTCGACGCGCTGGAGATCGAGGGCGATGATCTGGTGCTCGATATCGGTCCGGCCTATGGCTATTCCTCTGCCGTCATCGCGCGCATGGCCGAAGCCGTCGTCGCGGTGGAGCGCGATGCCGCGGTCGTCGAGGAGGCACAGCGCACGCTCGTCGAGCAAGGCGCCGACAATGTGATCATGCAGCAGGGAGAACTGATTGATGGCGCGCCGGATCACGGCCCCTATGACGTGATCCTCCTTCAGGGCGCCGTGGAGCATCTGCCAGAGGCGATCCTCGGGCAACTCAAGGAAGGCGGGCGCATCGCCTGTCTCTTCATGGAGGGCACGCTTGGCGTGGTGCGGATCGGTTACAAGATCGACGGCCATGTGAACTGGCGCTACGCGTTCAACGCGGCGGCCCCTGTTCTGCCGGGCTTCGAGCGACATGCGGCCTTCACGCTTTGACAGGGATTTATGCGCGGCGCAGGAAGGGCATGTTTATGATGCGAATGGGAAAGCCGGGATCTCTCGGTGTGGCGGTCGCTTTGGTGGCGATGCTCGCCGCGCCGATGAGTGCGCGGGCCGAGACGCTGGCCGATGCGCTTGAGAGCGCCTATGTGAACAGCGGACTTCTGGACCAGAATCGCGCCCTTTTGCGGTCCACCGACGAGAATGTCGCGCAGGCGATTGCCGCATTGCGCCCGATCATCGACTGGACGGCGGACATCACCCGCGACTTCAGCAGGATCCGGAGTTTTGCCCGGACCCGCAAGAGCGGCACGACTTCGGCCAATATCGGGATCACCGGGCGGTTGTTGCTCTATGATTTCGGGCGCAGCGATCTTTTGGTCGAAGCGGCGAAGGAGACGGTGCTGGCCACGCGGCAAACCCTGGTGAGCGTGGAGCAGTTGGTGCTGCTCACGGCCGTGCAGGCCTATATGAACGTGATCCGCAATCAGGAATTCGTGGCGCTGCGGCAGAACAACCTGCGGCTCCTGCGCGAGGAATTGCGCGCGGCGCAGGATCGGTTCGAGGTCGGTGAGGTGACGCGTACCGATGTGGCGCAGGCCGAATCTGCGGTGGCGCTTGCGCAAAGCGGTCTGGCGGCGGCGCAGGGCGATCTGACCCGCGCCATCGAGGAATTCCGTGAGGCGGTCGGGCGGGATCCCGGCGCCTTGCAGACACCGGGCGACCTGCCGGGACTGTCGGGCGACGTGAGCGCCGCGAAATCGGTCGCGGTGCGGAAGCATCCCGATATCCTTGAGGCCCAGCGCAATGTCGCGGCGGCGGAGTTGAACATCAGCGCAGCCAAGGCGGCGATGCGCCCGTCTGTCAATCTCACGACCCGGCTGGGCGTGGGCGAGAATCTCGACGATTCGGATTTTACGCGCAGTGGCAGTGTCGGGGTCGAGGTAACCGGGCCGATCTATCAGGGCGGGCGGCTGGCCTCCGAAGTGCGACAGGCCATGGCGCAGCGCGACGCGCAGCGCGCGCAACTGCATCTGGTGGGGCTGCAGGTCAAACAGGACGTGGGCGACGCCTATGCCAATCTGCGCGCCGCCCGCGCGAGCCGCGATGCCAGCCGCGAGGCGGTGCGCGCGGCAGAGGTGGCCTTTGAGGGCACGCGCGAGGAGGCCAAGCTGGGCGCGCGCACGACGCTGGATGTTCTGGACGCCGAACAGGATCTGCTTGACGCGCAGGCCAATCTCATCTCGGCCAATGCGGATGTGGTGATCGCGGCCTATTCGGTGCTGGCGGCGATCGGTGAGTTGACGGCGCGCGAGCTCAATCTGAGCGTGCCGACCTATGACGCGTCGGCCTATTACGATCTGGTCAAGACCGCGCCTGTGCCGATCAGCCCGCAGGGCCAGAAACTCGACAAGGTGCTGCGCGCGCTCGGAAAGAACTGAAAACTTTTCGAAGCGGTTGTGCCAGACACCTCTCGCGGGTAAACTCGACCAAGGCAAGAATGGTGGCAGAGCATGTCCGACCCCGTGAAGACTGTGGATATTGAGGACGTGCTGTCCTCGATCCGGCGCCTTGTGTCGAACGGTCCGGTTGTGTCCGGGCAGAAAGACGGGGGCAAGTCGGACAAGCTGGTCCTGACCCCATCATTGCGGGTGGACGAGGAACGCGCACCGGCTGCGTCGGCCGCGGATGAGATTGCGCCGGAGGAGGAACCCGGGGAGGACCAGGCGGTACAGCCAGACCCGGACCCGGAGCATTCAGAGCAGCATGACAGGGCAGAGCCCGAGGAATCGTCGGTACTCGAGCACGGACCGAGCGAGGCGCGGGAGAGCGTTGAGCGTGATGCCGATAAGTGGGAGTTTGAGACTGCATCGGAGATGGATCCGGCAGAGCCGGAGAACGAGCAGGCAAAGACCGACGAACGCGATCGGTCGGCAGCGGATGACGCGGAGATCGAGCGTTTTCTGGGCGAGGTGACCACGGCGCTTGGCGCGCAGGCGGCCGAGTTTGAGGCGGAGGTCGCACAGCGTGATGACCAGTGGGAGCCGGATGGCGCCTCTGACGACGCTTATGCCGGTGGACCTGTGGTTTCTGTCGAGTGGCAGGATGCGACCGATGACGACGAATCGGACGACGGGTATTCGCCGTCTGCGGACCCGGATATGGAGCCTGCCGACGAGGCGGCGTCCTATGCGTTCGCGCGAAGCTGGGAGAGCGAAGACGATGCGGGCCAACGCGCTGCTCCGGGCACGACCTTCGACTTTGACGATGCCGTGATCGACGAGGACACCTTGCGCGACATGGTGGCCGAGATCGTGCGCCAGGAATTGCAGGGCACGCTCGGGGAGCGCATTACCCGCAACGTGCGCAAGCTGGTGCGGCGAGAGATCCACCGCGCCTTGACCAGTCAGGATTTCGAATAGACATCAGGGCCTAATCCGTCTTGTGTCGGGCGGGTGCGGGCCCCGCCCGTCCCTGTTCACTCCCACTCCATCTGCTCAAAGACCCGGCCCGCGTTCTTTGTGGCTAATTCCTCGAACGTGTCGAGATGGCGGTAGGGGGACTGATCGACGTAATAGGCGTCGCTGAGATCACCGCCCGCGTCGATATGCTCGGCGATGCGCGCGCGCAGGTATTCGAGGTAGCCCTTGGTATAACGGCGCACCTGATCCATGTTGGTGGGGTGGCCGTGACCGGGGATCACATAAGTGGCGCCCAGTGCCTCGAATTCGGCATCCCATGTCTCCAGCCAGTCGCGGGTGATCGTCTCGGGGAAGATCGGCAGCATGCGTTCGTGAAAAGCCATGTCGCCGGAGATCACGAGGCTTTGCTTGGGCAGCCAGATCACGATATCGCCGGGGCTGTGGGCGGGCCCCAAATGCCGCGCCTCGATGCGGAAATCGCCCATGTCGAGCGTGAAGTCGTCCGAAAAGGTTTCGGTCGGCGGCACTACCTCGGTGCCCTCGGCGCGCTCCTTGGTGATGCGGCGCGCGGTTTCAAGATCGGTTCCGCCATATTGTTCGGTCTCGTGCAGCGCGGCCTCATGCGCGATCACCGGCACGCCTTGGTCCACCCAATAGGAATTGCCCAGCATGGCATGGCCCTGACCGTTCTCGTTGAACACATGGGTCACGGGCTGATCAGTGATCGCCTTGATCTCCGCATGCAACGCTTCGGCGAGCCCGTAGGAGGCTCCGCCATTTATCACCACGACGCCCGCGCCGGTGATGATGAAGCTGAGGTTGTTGTTATGGCCCGCGTTTTCATAGGTGGGCGGCGCGGTGGCCCCGATCGCGGACCAGACGCCGGGGATGAACTCCACCGGCTTGGAATAGAGCAACGATCCGGGATATTGATCCGCGATATCCTCGCTGGCGAGCGCGGAGGTGGCGGCGAGAAGGGCGGTTATCAGGAGGGTTCGCATCGGATCACACCTCCGCCACGAAGCGATAGGCGTCGCCGTTGCGCTCCACCCGGCCAAGCCCGCCCTCGGGCAGGTGAAAGCCCACCATCGCCATCTTGTCGTTGGCCAGCTGGTCGAGCAGGCGCAGCCGTGTGGCAATGCCCTGTTCGGCATCCTGATCAGAGCCGCTGGCCCAATCGGGGCGCGCAAGGGCAAGATGGTCGTTGGCAATCGCGTCACCCACCACCATCACGGCCTCTGACCCCTGACGTAGCTCAAACGCCATATGGCCGGGCGTGTGGCCGGGGGTGTCATGCGCCATGATGCCGGGCAGCACCTCTTGCCCGCCGACGAGGAATTCGATCCGGTCCTCTATCGCGGCCAGACGGCGTGCCGCGCCCACGGCAAAGCTCGCGCGCGCCGTGCCGATGCTGTCCACGGTGGCGGGGTCGGTCCAGTAGTCCCATTCGGCCTGTCCGATCATGTGGGCGGCGTTGGTGAAAACGGGGTCGTCGAAATCGTCGAGCACGCCCCAGAGATGGTCGGGATGGGCGTGGGTGAAAATGACATGGGTCACGTCATCCGGTGTCAGATCCACGGCGTCGAGCGCGTCGAGCAACTCCCCGGCACTTGGCATGAAGGCAGGGCCGGAGCCCGCGTCGAACAGCACCGTGTGCGTGCCGTCGCGGTAGAGGGTAAGGTTGCAGGGCGGCTCTATCGTGTCGCCGGTGATGCCGAATTCGGCCAGCACCGGCGCGGCCTTGGCCGAGTCGAGATCGCCCAGCAGGAAATCGCGCGGCAGCACGAGATGCCCGTCGCTGAGCGTGGTGATCGTGGCCTGCCCAAGGGTCGTTTCGGTCGCGGCGTAGCCCGCGCGCGGCAGGCCGAAAATCGCGCCCGCACCCATGGCCGCGAGCATCTGACGTCTGGTGAATGTCATGGCATTTTCCCTTGAAATTCTAATTTGTGAATATGATGCGACGAGCGCAGCGCAAACACAAGAGGCTATGGAGGCGCGTGGCGGTCAGCCCAACCGCAGGGACGGGGCGGGCCGGGGGATTGAGCCCAAGGTGAGGCGCATGGTCGCTGGCATGTCATCTGAATTGGCATTTACAATACGTATTACGAGATTTAGACTCCCCATTGACAGTAACATTGCCCCTTTGGGGCTTTGCCACGCAGCATAAAAGGACCCGCCCATGGCCGAGTCGCGCGCATCCAAGGCCTATGCCTCCTCGCCCTGCATGGCGCATGAGCTGGACCCGACCTATCTCGATCCACCGGAGCAGGTGGCGGACGTGATGCGCTGGCGGCGGGCCATGCGCGCGGAGTTGCGCGGCGCACGCGCCGCGATCGGCGTCGCCGCGCGGCAGGGGCTGGAGGCTGCGTTGTCCGAACATCTGCGCTTGCTGATCGAGACGCGGTTCGACGGCGCGCGCGGGCAGGTGCTGTCGGCCTATTGGCCGATCAAGGGAGAGCTCGATCTGCGGCCTTTGATGGCGTCGCTGCATCGCGCGGGCGTGACCATTGCCCTGCCGTTGGTGGAGCAGAAATCGGCCCCTCTCGCCTTTCGGCGCTGGACTCCCGAGACCAAGATGATCCGGGGCGACTGGAACATTCCCGTGCCCCCCCCCGAGGCCGACCGGCTGACGCCCGACATCATGCTGGCCCCGGTGATCGGCTGGACCGAGGAAAGGTACCGCCTCGGCTATGGCGGCGGCTATTTCGACCGGACGCTGGCGGTCTGCGATCCGCGCCCCGCGACCATCGGGATCGGGCTGACACAGGCGCGCCTTGCGACGATTCATCCACAACCGCATGACATTCCGCTCGATCTTATTGTGACCGAGGCGGGGGTGATGGCAGACAGGGGCGCGCAATGAGCAGCACCGCCGCACAGATGCGCGCCTGGCGCGGTCCCGCGATCCTGAGCTACGGATTTCGACCTTTCTTCCTTGGTGCTGGCCTATGGGCGGCTATCCTGATGGCGCTCTGGGTGCCGATGCTGGCCGGGGCGCTCAGCCTGCCCGCGGCCTTCGATCCGGTCAGCTGGCACGCGCATGAATTCCTGTTCGGCTATCTGGGTGCCGTGATCGCGGGCTTTCTGCTGACGGCGGTGCCGAACTGGACCGGGCGCCTGCCGATCCTCGGCTGGCCTCTGGGCGGGCTGATGGCGCTCTGGCTCCTGGGCCGGGTTGCGGTGACGGTCGGGGATGGCTGGCTGCCGACGGGCGCCGTGACGCTGGCCGATCTGGCGCTGCCGCTGGTTCTGGCCGGGGTCCTCGCGCGCGAAATCGTGGCCGGTCGGAACTGGCGCAACCTGATCGTGCTGGCGATGCTTGGGGTGTTTGCCCTTGGCAACGCGCTCTTTCACTGGGAGGCGGCGGCGGGCGACTATGCCGCGCAGGGATACGGCCTGCGGCTGGGGCTGGCTGCGGTCGTGCTGATGATTGCCGTGATCGGCGGGCGCATCGTGCCCTCCTTCACCCGCAACTGGCTGGTGCGGCGCGGGGCCGGACGGCTGCCGACACCGCCGATGCAGCGCTTTGACAAGCTGGCGATTCTGGCCTTGCTGGCGGGCTGCCTGTTCTGGGTGCTGGCCCCGATGGCCTGGGCCACGGGTTCGGCGCTGATCCTGGCGGGCGGACTGCACGCGGTGCGGATGGCCCGTTGGGCGGGCAATCGCACGCTGGCCGAGCCGCTGGTCTGGGTGTTGCATCTGGCCTATGCGTTTGTGCCGCTGGGGGCCGTGGCCCTCGGGCTCGAGGCGCTGCGCCCCGGTCTGCTCGGCGCGGCGGCGGCGCAGCATCTGTGGATGGCGGGGGCCACGGGGTTGATGACGCTGGCGGTGATGACACGGGCGAGCCTTGGCCATACCGGCCATGCGCTTACCGCCGGGGCGGGGACGACCGCGCTCTACCTGCTGGTGCTGGTGGCGGTGATCGCGCGGGCCACGGCGGGGCTCTGGCCGGGTCACGCAAGCGTGCTGCACATGGTCTCGGGGGGCGCGTGGATCGCGGGTTTTGCGGGCTTTGCCCTGCTTTATGGCCCGCTGCTGATGCGACAGCGTCCGGCCAGAACTAAACAAGACTGATCGGAGCGCCTCATGACCCGATCCGACACCCTCCGGCGTGGGTTGGCCTGATGGGCTGGACCGAGTTCATCGCCGCGTTCGCCGTGTTCTTCCTGAGCCATTCGGTGCCGGTGCGACCGGCCGTCAAGGCGCGGTTCGTGGCGCATGTGGGGCAACGCGGCTTCACGCTTGGCTATTCGGTTCTGTCATTGGCGGTGCTGGTCTGGGTGATCGGGGCCGCGGGGCGCGCGCCCTTCGTGCCGGTCTGGGACTGGGCCCCGTGGCAGCCGCATGTGACGCTGACGCTGATGTTGGCGGCCTGCCTGATCCTTGGCCTCGCCGTTGCCCGGCCCAATCCGTTCTCTTTCGGTGGCGCGCGCAACGATCGGTTTGACGCGGCAAGGCCGGGGCTCGTGCGTTACATGCGGCATCCGCTTCTGGTGGCGATGGCGCTCTGGGCTGTCGGTCACCTGATCCCGAACGGCGATCTGGCGCATGTGATCCTATTTGGCAGTTTCGCCGCCTTCGCCTTGGCGGGTGGCACGCTGGTCGACCGGCGCAGACGGCGCGAGATGGGCGCAGACTGGCACCGCGTGCGAGAGGCCGTGACCGCCGCGCCGCTCTGGCCGCGCCCGGCCAACTGGGTCGGCGCGCTCCTGCGGCTTGGGCTGGGGGCAGGGCTTTACGCGGCGCTCATTGTCGCGCATCCGGTGGTTCTAGGGGTCTCACCGCTCGGCTAAGCGCGCGCCCGGGCTGGACGCGCGCGCGCCGCGGCGCTAAGCCCCTGCTGACAAAGGCGGCAAGAGGATCGAGTGATGACGGCAAGCGACAAGACCGCGCAAGAGCGACTGCGCGCCACGGCCTCGCGCGTGCTGCGGCTCGAGGCGGACGCGCTCGGCGTCATGGCCGAGACCCCGCCCGAAGGCTTTGCCCGCGCGGCCGAGATGATGCTGGGCGCGGGCGGGCGTGTGGTGGTATCGGGCATGGGCAAGTCCGGGCACGTGGCCCGGAAGATTGCAGCGACGCTGGCCTCGACCGGGACGCCCGCGCTCTATCTGCATCCGGGCGAGGCGAGCCATGGCGATCTCGGCATGGTGACAGGGGGCGATGTCTGCCTGCTCTTGTCGAATTCCGGCGAGACGCGGGAATTGTCCGACCTGATCCAATATGCCCGCCGCTTCGGCCTCCCGATGGTCGCGATCACCCGGGTCGCGGGCAGCACGCTGGCACGGCAGGCCGATGTGGCGCTCATCCTGCCGGACATGCCCGAGGCCTGCGCCATCGGCATGGCCCCCACCACCTCGACGACCTGCGCGCTGGCGCTTGGCGATGCGCTCGCGGTGGCGCTGATGGAACGGCGCGGTTTTGCGGCGGATGCGTTCCACGTCTTTCACCCGGGCGGCAAGCTCGGGGCGCAGTTTCTGCGGGTGCGCGATGTCATGCATACCGGCACCGCCCTGCCGGTGGTGGAGCCCGCCACGCCGATGGGTGAGACCCTGATCGAGATGAGCGCCAAGGGCTTCGGCATCGTGGCGGTGGCCGAGAACGGGCAGTTGCGCGGAGTCATCACCGATGGCGATCTGCGGCGCAATCTTGACGGGCTGATGGGCCGTGATGCAGGCACTGTCGCCACCGCCGATCCGCGCACCGCGCAGCCCGAAATGCTGGTGTCAGAAGCCCTGGGCGTTATGAACCGGCACAAGATCGGCGCGCTGCTGGTCGTCGAGGAGGACGGGATGCTGTGCGGGCTGGTGCATATCCACGACTGCCTGCGCGCCGGGGTGGCCTGACTCGGCCAGCCCGACACCACTCGTATGCAATAAACCCACCGGGCCCCTTGCCGCGCGCCGCACCTATGCACACTTGCGACTGCGGGGCGACACACCGCCCCGGGGAGAGAAGCATTTTGGACTATCTCTATCTGCTGGCCGGGCTGGTCGGTCTGTTCATCGGCGGCGAGGCCCTTGTGCGCGGCAGCGTGGGCATCGCCCGACGCCTGTCGATCCCGCCTCTGCTGATCGGGTTGACGGTGGTGGGCTTTGGCACCTCGACGCCGGAATTGCTGGTTTCGGTGGATGCGGCGTGGCGCGGAGTGCCGGATATCGCGCTCGGAAATGTGCTGGGCTCGAACATCGCCAATATCCTGCTGATCGTCGGGGTCTCGGCACTGGTCTGGCCGATCAGGGTGACGGGCAGGGCGGTGCGACGCGACCTTGCCGTGATGCTGGCGGCGGCCTTGGCCTTGGTGCCGATCTTTGCTCTCGGGCAGGTTGGGCGGCCAGCCGGTTTCATCCTGCTCGCTGGTCTGGCGGCCTATCTGGTCTGGGCATACCGCCACCCGGGCGAGGCGGTGCCTGATTTGCCGGGCACCATGCCCTCGGGGCTGATGTCGGCGCTGACGGTTCTGGGGGGGCTGGTGGCGCTGATGCTGGGCGCGCGGTTTCTTGTGGATGGCGCGGTTTCCATCGCGCGGGGCTATGGCATCTCGGAGGCCTTCATCGGGCTGACCATCGTCGCCGTCGGCACCTCGCTGCCGGAACTCGCCACATCGCTGATTGCGGCGCTGCGGCGGCAGTCGGAGATTGCCATCGGCAATATCGTGGGGTCCAACATCTTCAATATCCTCGGGATTCTCGGGGCGACGGCGGTGTTCGCGCCGATCCCTGTGGCCGGGCGTTTTCTGGCGTTCGACCTGCCGGTGATGATCGCGGCGTCGCTGTTGCTGGCTGGCCTGTTGCTGATGCGACCGGTCATCGGACGCGCGGTCGGTGCGATGATGCTGGCGGGCTATGGCGCCTATGTGTGGCTGGCGCAGGGCTGAGTGCTCAGACCTGCCCGCCCGCGATCTCGATGGCCTGACCGTTGACGCTTTCCGAGCCCGGCCCGCAAAGCCAAAGCACGGCGCGGGCGACCTCTTCGGGGGCGATCAGGCGGTTGTGGCGGTTTGCGCTGACCATCATGGCGCGCGCCTCGTCCGCCGAGACGCCTGCGCGTTCGGAGATCGCAGCGACGTTGCGGCTGACGATCTCCGTGTCGACATAGCCCGGGCAGATCGCGTTGAAGGTCAGCGGCGTGCCCAGATAATCCTCGCTCAGCGCCCGGATCAGGCCGATCATGCCGTGTTTGCTGGCGCTGTAGGCCGCGGCGCCCTTTAGCCCCCTGAGACCGGCAATCGAGGAAATCGCGATCACCCGACCCCACTCGGTCTGGCGCATGTCGGTCAGGCAAGCGCGCACCGTGTAGAACGCCCCGTCGAGATTGGTGGCCATCATCTGCCGCCAGAACTCCGCGTCGGTCTTGTGCAACGCGCGGCCCTCGGCGATGCCCGCGTTGGGAATGCAGATCTGCACCGGCCCGCGCAGCGCCACGGCGCGCGCCACGCCGTCCACCACCTGCGCCTCGTCGGTCACGTCCATCGCCAGCGGATGGAGGCCGTCGCCTGCCACCTCCTCCAGAACCTCGGCGCGCCGCCCGGTGACCGTGACCTCGGCCCCGTCGTACGCAAGTGCGCGGGCAATCGCCAGTCCGATGCCGCTGCCGCCGCCGGTGACCAGCGCGTGTTTACCACCAAGTGCCATGTTGCCTCCCTCAGTTCTGACGCTAGTGTAACCCCGTCCCGCAAGGTGGCAACCGCAGAGGAAAGGACGTCGCACGAATGCTCAGATGGATCGATATGCCGCCGGTCTGGCTCGTGGGGTTTCTCGTTCTGGCATGGCTGCAGGCGGCGCAGTATCCCATGGGCCTGGGCTTTGGCGAAACATGGGCGGATCTGCTTGGCGGGCTTCTGGTCGGGGGCGGGCTGCTGCTCATCGTGATGGCGGCCATGGAATTCCGGCGCTACAAGACCACCATCGTGCCGCATGAGACGCCCGAGCGTCTGATCCAGTCCGGAATCTTCAAACGCTCGCGCAATCCGATCTATCTGGGCGACGTGCTGATTCTTGCAGGATTGATCCTGAGATGGGACGCGGTTTTGTCCTTGCCACTGATTCCCGTCTTCGTCTGGGTGATTGAAAAACGCTTCATCATTCCCGAAGAGAACCGGATGCGGCGAAAATTCCGCATGGATTTCGCCCGATATTGCGAAAAAACCCGGCGTTGGCTGTAAGAACCGCGACAAACTTGATAGTGCCACTCATGAAATAATGTGAAATAACGACCTTCGGGATATTGAAACCGGCGCGACGCGCAAGCGGAGCCAGAAAAACACGTGATCTGCCAAGGGGGACACAGATTTGAAGATCGGAACGCCAAAGGAAGTGCTCGAGGGCGAGAACCGGGTGGCGATGACGCCCGACTCGGCCCTGCAATTGCAAAAACTCGGCTATGACTGCGCCATCGAGGCCGGGGCCGGGGCTGCCGCAGGCTTTTCAGACGCTGCCTACAAGGAGGCCGGCGTAGAGGTGATCAAGAGTGCAGCACAGCTCTACAAGGCCGCCGATGTTGTGGCCAAGGTGCGCCCGCCCACCGAGACCGAGGCCAAGCGGCTGCGCGAGGGGCAACTGCTGATCTCCTTCTTCTGGCCCGCGCAGAATGAAGAGCAGATGAAGATGATCGCCGACAAGGGCGCGTCGGTCATCGCGATGGACATGGTGCCGCGCATCTCCCGCGCGCAGAAGATGGACGCGCTCAGTTCCATGGCCAATATCGCGGGCTATCGCGCCGTGATCGAGGCCGGTAACAACTTTGGCCGCTTCTTCACCGGGCAGATCACGGCGGCGGGCAAGGTGCCCCCTGCGAAAGTGCTGATCGTGGGCGCGGGTGTGGCCGGGCTTGCCGCCATCGGCACCTCCACTAGCCTCGGTGCGATCACCTATGCCTTCGACGTGCGCCCCGAAGTGGCCGAGCAGGTCGAATCGATGGGCGCCGAATTTGTCTATCTCGATTTCGAGGAAGAGCAGCAGGACGGTTCGGCCTCGGGTGGCTATGCGTCGGTCTCCAGCCCGGAATTCCGCGAGGCGCAGCTGGCGAAGTTCCGTGAACTGGCCCCCGAGGTGGATATCGTCATCACCACGGCCCTCATCCCCAACCGTGAAGCGCCCGAGCTCTGGACCGAGGACATGGTCAAGGCGATGAAGCCCGGCTCGGTGATCGTCGATCTGGCCGCTGAAAAGGGCGGCAACTGCAAGCTGACGGTGATGGATGAGAAAATTGTCACCGAGAACGGCGTGACTATCATCGGCTATACCGACTTTCCCAGCCGGATGGCGACGCAATCCTCGACGCTCTACGCCACCAACATCCGCCACATGATGACAGACCTCACGCCCGAGAAGGACGGTCAGGTCAATCACAACATGGAGGATGATGTGATCCGGGGCGCGACGGTGACCCATGCGGGCGAGGTGACCTTCCCGCCACCACCGCCCAAGGTCGCGGCGATTGCCGCGCAAAAGCCCAAGGAAAAGGCCAAGGAGCTGACGCCGGAAGAGCGCCGCGCGCAGGAAGTCGCGGCCTTCAAGGCGCAGACCAAGAACCAGGTCACGCTGCTCACGGTCGGGGCGGTGCTGCTGCTGGCCGTGGGTCTGGTGGCTCCTGCCAGCTTCATGCAGCATTTCATCGTCTTCGTGCTGTCGGTCTTTGTCGGCTTCCAGGTGATCTGGGGCGTCAGCCACAGCCTGCACACGCCGCTGATGGCGGTGACGAACGCGATCTCGTCGATCATCATCCTGGGCGCGCTGATGCAGATTGGATCAAGCTCGATCCTGATCACCATCCTCGCTGCCGCAGCGGTGTTCATGGCCTCGATCAACATCATCGGCGGCTTCCTCGTGACACGGCGCATGCTCGCCATGTTCCAGAAATCCTGATCGGAGGCGACAATGGATTACGGATTTACCATTGCGGCCTACGTGGTCGCGGCGATTCTCTTCATTCTCAGCCTCGGCGGTCTGAGCGGTCAGGAAAGCGCCAAGCGCGCGGTCTGGTACGGCATCACCGGCATGGCCATTGCGGTCGTCGCCACGCTGATCGGGCCGGGGCAGGGGCTGTGGCTCTTGTCGCTGATCCTGATCGCGGGTGGCGGCCTGATCGGCTATCAACTGGCCACGCGGGTGCAGATGACGCAGATGCCCGAACTGGTTGCAATCATGCACAGCCTTGTCGGCCTTGCGGCGGTCTTCGTGGGCTTTAACGCCGATATCGAGCTGACACGAGTCGCGGCGGCATTCACCGCCGAGGGCTTCCCCTTCCCGCGCCCCGAGACGGCGGTGGCGGAGGCCACGGCCTTTGCCAAGACTTTTACCGGCTTTGCGGCCATCGTAGCCAAGAAGACGGCCGTCGAGGTCAGCATCCTGCGGGTCGAGCTGGTGCTCGGCGTGTGGATCGGGGCAGTGACGTTCACCGGTTCGGTGATCGCCTATGGCAAGCTGGCGGGCAGGGTCGATTCGGCGGCCAAGAAGCTGCCGGGCGGGCATCTGCTCAACGCCACTGCGGCGGGCCTGTCGCTGCTCTTTGCCGCGATGTATCTGAACGGTGCGGGGATCTGGGCGCTGGTGGCGCTGACGATTCTGGCGCTCTTCATCGGCTATCACCTGATCATGGGGATCGGCGGTGCCGACATGCCCGTGGTGGTCTCGATGCTCAACAGCTACTCGGGCTGGGCGGCGGCGGCGATCGGCTTCAGCCTCGGCAATGACCTGTTGATCGTGGTTGGCGCTCTGGTCGGCTCCTCCGGTGCGATCCTGTCCTACATCATGTGCAAGGCGATGAACCGTCAGTTCGTCAGCGTGATCTTGGGCGGCTTTGGTGGACCGCAGGGCCCGGCGGCGGAGATGGAGGGCGAACAGGTCGCCATCGACGCCGACGGCGTGGCCAACGCGCTCAACGAGGCCGACAGTGTCATCATCGTGCCGGGCTACGGCATGGCGGTGGCGCAGGCGCAGGGCGCGGTCAGCGAACTGACCAACAAGCTGCGGGCGCGCGGCAAGACGGTGCGCTTTGCCATTCATCCGGTCGCGGGCCGTCTGCCGGGGCACATGAACGTGCTCTTGGCCGAGGCCAAGGTGCCTTATGACATCGTCATGGAAATGGACGAGATCAACGAGGATTTCCCCGACACGGATGTGGTGATCGTCATCGGCTCGAACGACATCGTGAACCCTGCGGCGCAAGACGATCCCAACTCGCCCATCGCCGGCATGCCGGTGCTGGAAGTGTGGAAGGCCAAGCAGGTTTTTGTCTCCAAGCGTGGGCAGGGCACCGGCTATTCCGGCATCGAGAACCCGCTGTTCTTCAAGGAAAACACGCGGATGTTCTATGGCGACGCCAAGGACAGTATCTCGGGCCTCTTGAGCAAGGTGGAGTGAGCCTGAGCGCAGATGCAAACGGGGGCGTGGCCGTAAGGCTGCGCCCCTTTTGCGTGGGTTTCGCCTTTGGCGGCTGGCGGATTTGGAGTATTTTCACCAAGAAGAAGCCCAAGCGATGTGCAGTATACGATTGTGTCCCGCTAAATCATTGGGGATGAAGGATAAAATACTTTCCCGAACGGCCCGGGCGCGGTAAGCAGCGGCAAGGATCAGGAGACCGGCGCATGCCCCCAATCGAAGATCACCCGCTGCGCTATGACTTGGCGAACGAGTTGCACGCGCGCCCCTTTCCGTCGCTCAAGGCGCCATGTACGGCGGTGTTTCTGGCGATCAAGCAAGCCAGCGATGCCGCCAAGCGCGACCGCGCGGCAGATCTGGCGCATCTGACGGCGCTGCTCGATCGCTACGGGGCCAAGCACCCGCAGCCCGGTGCCACGCATTACTTCGGCGAGATCGGACGGCACAGTCTGAAATGGGAAAGCCATACCGAGATGGTGACCTACACGGTCTTTACCGAAGGGGTCAGTTCGCGCCCCTTCGATCCGGCGGATTTCGAGGTATTCCCGGACGAGTGGCTCGCCAAGGCGCCGGGGCTGCGGATCACCTCGGCAATGATCCGGGTGGTACCATGGCAGAGCAAGGACGCCACCCGCGCCGATATTGACCATTGGTTCGTCGAGGAAAGCGTGGCCATGGCGCGGGTGCTTGATGATGCGGCGGTGATGGCAGGCGATTTCCGGGTCGATCCGGCGGGGCATCTGCGGTTTTCCCTGCATGTGGCGCCCGCGACCGGCGCTCGCCGGATCGGGCGGGTTGTGCAGCGGATCTGCGAGATCGAGACATACAAGGCGATGTCGATGCTGGGCTTTGCCCGGGTGCGCGAGATGGGCCGCCAGATGGGCGAGACCGACAGCCAGTTGAGCCGCCTGATCGACGACATGACCGGTGGCACGCAGCCCGCCGAAGAGACCTTGCAGAGCCTTTTGCGCGTCTCGGCAGAGCTGGAATCGCTGGTCGCGCAATCCTCGTTCCGGTTCGGCGCGACGGCAGCCTATGAGCAGATCGTCAACCAGCGGATCGCGGTGCTGCGCGAGGAGCGGTTCGAGGGTCGCCAGACCTTTGCCGAGTTCATGATGCGGCGCTATGACCCGGCGATGCGCACCGTGCGCGCCACCAAGGACCGGCTGTCGGCAATGGCGGACCGGGCGATGCGGGCGGGCGAGTTGTTGCAGACGCGCGTCGATGTGGAGCGCAGTGCGCAGAACCAGGCGCTATTGGAGAGTATGGACAAGCGCGCCGATCTGCAACTGCGCCTGCAGCGCACCGTCGAGGGGCTGTCGGTGGTGGCGATCAGCTATTACGCGGTCTCGCTTGCGGGTTATCTGCTCTATCCCGTTGCCGAGGCGACGGACGTGAGCAAGGGCATGGTGACCGCCGCAGTGACCCTGCCGGTTGTGGGCGTGGTCTGGTGGATGGTGCAGCGCATCCGCAACAAGATCCACTGAGCGCGCCGCCGCGTCACCGGGCATTCCGCTCTGGCCATTGCGCCGCGCCTGCGATATCCGGACCGGGTTGCAACACCCCCGGAGGACACGCCTATGTCCGAGACCGTCCCGTTCGAGAAACCCGGCCCCGTCGAGGCCGACCTGCGCCATGCCATCGCGCCCACCGAAGAGATCATCGCGGAGGCCCGCAAGGGCCGGATGTTCATCCTTGTCGATCACGAGGATCGCGAGAACGAGGGCGATCTGGTCATTGCCGCGGAGTTCGCCACGCCGGAGGCCGTGAACTTCATGGCCCTACATGGGCGCGGCCTCATTTGTCTGCCGATGACCGCCGAGCGGATCGACCGGCTGGGCCTGCCGATGATGGCGGTCAACAATTCCTCGCGGCACGAGACCGCCTTTACCGTCTCGATCGAGGCGCGCGAGGGGGTGAGCACCGGGATTTCCGCGCAGGACCGCGCGCTGACCATCGCCACCGCGATCAACGAGCAGAACACCATGGCGGCGATTGCCACGCCGGGCCATGTCTTTCCTTTGCGCGCGCGGCGCGGCGGGGTGCTGGTGCGCGCGGGGCATACCGAGGCTGCGGTCGATATCGCGCGGCTGGCGGGGTTGAACCCATCGGGCGTGATCTGTGAGATCATGAAAGAGGACGGGAGCATGGCGCGGCTGCCCGATCTTATCGAGTTTGCGTACAAGCATAACATGAAGATCGGCACGATTTCCGATCTCATCGCCTATCGCCACAAGCATGACAACCTGATTACCGAAATCCGCCGGGAATCCGTCACCTCCAGCCATGGCGGCGACTGGGACATGCGCATCTTCGCCGATCAGATCACCGGGACCGAGCATGTGGTACTGACCAAGGGCGACGTGACCGACGGCCGCCCGGTTCTGGCGCGCACCCATGCGCTCAACGCGCTGGAGGATGCGCTCGGTATCGGGCTTGGCAAACGCAGCGAGGGCCCCACCGGCAAGCTGCCCCGCGCGATGGAGATCATCGCGCGCGAGGGTCGCGGCGCGGTGTTTCTGTTCCGTCAGCCGCGCCCGAAGCTGGCGGGCGAGATGGAGGATGAAGACGCGCCGCGCACCATCAAGCATACCGGGCTTGGTGCGCAGATCATGTCGACCATGGGCGTTCACGAGCTGATCCTGCTGACCGACAGCCCGAGGACCCGCTATCTGGGCCTTGACGCCTACGGGATTTCGATCACCGGCACCCGTCCCCTGACCGAGGAGTGAGACCATGGCCGAGCATGACTACACCCTGCCGCGCGCGAAGTTCGACAAGCCGGTGAAGCTGCTGATCGTGGTGGCGCCGTTCTATTGCGATATCGCCGATAACCTGATCAAGGGCGCTGTGGCCGAGATCGAGGCCACGGGCGGCAGCCACGAGATCGCCGAGGTGCCGGGCGCGCTGGAACTGCCCACCGCCATCGGTATCGCCGAGCGGATGTCCAACTTTGACGGCTACGTGGCGCTTGGCTGCGTGATCCGGGGCGAGACGACGCATTACGAGACCGTCTGCAATGACAGTTCGCGCGGGCTGACCTTGCTGGGCCTTCAGGGGCTGTGCATCGGTAACGGCATCCTCACGGTTGAAACCCGCGCGCAGGCCGAGGTGCGCGCCGATCCCGAAGCCATGAACAAGGGCGCGGGGGCTGCGGCTGCGGCCTTGCATCTGGTGGCGTTGGCCCGTAAATGGGGCGGCCCGCGCAAAGGCGTGGGGTTCAAGCCCGCGACCGAGGGAATCCGCCTCGCGGGCGATGCGAAGGACACGCCCAAGGTATGAGCACCGACCCCGCCCTTTCCGGCAACCGCCGACGCCAGATGAAATCCGCCGCGCGCATGTATGCCGTGCAGGCACTCTTTCAGATGGAGCATTCGCAGCAAAGCTCGACCGTGGTGCGGCAGGAATTTCTGGAGCACCGTTTCGGAGCCGAGTTCGACGAGGGTGTCAACATGGCCGAGGGCGATGTCGATCTCTTCTGCAAGCTCATTGACGACGCGGTGAACTGGCAGGCGAAGATCGACCAGATGACCGACCGGGCGCTGGTCGCCAAATGGCCGATCGCGCGGATTGATCCAACGCTGCGCGCGCTGTTTCGCGCGGCCGGGGCCGAGATGATCCAGTCCGACACACCGCCCCGCGTGGTGATCATGGAATTCGTGGATGTGGCCAAGGCGTTCTATCCCGAGGGCAAGGAATCGAAATTCGTCAACGCCGTGCTCGACCACATGGCGCGTGAGGCCAGGCCCGAAGCGTTCTGAGCGTCAGCGCAGGCGCAGCACCGGCGCCGGGCCAATCGGGATCGGGCCAAGCAGGATGCGCCCGCCCCGAAAGCTCAGCGGAACATCCAGCGTCTCGCGATTGCCGTTCATCCGGGCCAACAGCTCCAGCCCGTTCTCCACCGTCTGCGCCAAGCTTTCGGGTAGGGCTCCCGCCGATTGCGCAAGCGCGATCATGTCGCGCCAGTTGCGCGCCTTGAGGGTGATTTCCCCTTCGGGGATACCCTCGGCTGTCACGTCGACCTCACCCGCTGCCTGAAGATGCAACTTCCCCCATTTGCCATCGACCAGCGCGACCTTGATATGGATAGGCTGTGGGCGCGCGACCTCGATCGCGGTGCGGTCCCATACCTTGTCGAAGGTGACAGTCAGATCGGCGCTGAGATTGGATATCTGCGCAGGGAGGCTGCCATCCGGGTCGAGCAGGTCACGCCAGGGTGGTGCGAGCGTCAGCCCTTCGGCGGCGAGACCAAGGCGGTAGTC
Organism: Roseovarius sp. MBR-154; assembly: GCF_053628595.1. NCBI lineage: Bacteria > Pseudomonadati > Pseudomonadota > Alphaproteobacteria > Rhodobacterales > Roseobacteraceae > Roseovarius > Roseovarius sp. MBR-154. Next base: position 290,091 of record NZ_JBRJGR010000002.1, on the reverse strand, counting down.
GCGCTCTGCCTGACGTTCGGCGGCAAGGGTCAGCGCGGTCAGCGCGGTCGTCTCCTCGGGGCGGGCCTCGGGGGTGATTTGCAGAAATTCGGCTGTCAGCGTGGTGCTTTCCGGCGCAAGCCGCGTGCCGGGGGCGATGCGCAGGCTGGCCCGCATGTCGCGTGCCTCGACGCGGAATTTCTCTTGTGGGGTGGCGATGAACTGCGTTTGGGGCCAGACCGCAATCACGTGATTGGGCTGATAACTGAGCGCGCTCAACTGGAAATATGGGGCCTCCCAGGCCAGCCCTGTCGCGGGATCGGCCAGCATCAGGTCGGTAAAGCCGGTGTCAAACCGGTTCGGAAAGCCCTGCACGTCGAGATCGGAGGTTTCGGCGACCCAGCCGTCGGCGCGGCGGCTCTCGAACCAATGGGCAAAGCCCTGTTCCAACCCGCGCTGCCCGACAAACCAGTAGCCCGACCAGCCCAGTGCCGCGATCACGATGACGGCCAGCAGAAATCGCATGCGCACGCCCCTTTCATGCCTGTTCGGAAACGTGTTTATAGGGGGCCATGCGCGAGGAACAGGGATAATCAATATGTGGGTGTTCGGCTATGGATCGCTGGTGTGGAACCCGGGCTTTGATGTCGCGGAACGCGTGATCGCGCGGCTGCCCGAATTTCACCGCAGCTTTTGCATGCGCTCTGTCCATCACCGTGGAACGGATGACAATCCCGGCCTCGTTCTGGCGCTTGATGCCGCGCCCGGCGCGCTCTGTCACGGGGTTGCCTTGCGCGCCAAGCCAGAGGAGGCCGATACTGTGCTCGCCTATCTGCGCGAGCGGGAACTGATTTCCTCGGCCTATCTGGAAAAGCGGCTGGAGATCGGGCTTGACGACGGTCGGCAGGTCGAGGCCGTGACCTATGTGGTCGATGCCGAACACGTGCAGTATTGCGGCGGACTCGACCTTGAAGAGCAGGCACAGATCATCGCCCGCGCCGTGGGCGGTCGCGGGCCGAATACCGAGTATCTCTTCAACACCACCGCGCATCTCAAACAGCTTGGCATCCACGACAAGGAGCTGGATTGGTTGGTCCGTCGGGTGCGGCATCTGTGTGGATAAGTCCTTGGCTTGACCGGCCAAGACGCGTAGGGTTGGCCCCATAAATCAACGTGTCGGGAGCGTCCAGATGGACCAGCCGGACCGCGAGGTCGAGCCGCAATTCTCATATCCCTATCGCCAGATCGTGCTGATGGTGATCGTTCTGGTGCTGACCGGGCTCGGCTCTTTCGTGGCATTGCCGCGCGTGCTTCCGGTGTTCGAGGCCAATCCCTGGCTCAACGGGTTCATCTTCTGCGTCTTCGTGATCGGCGTGATCGCGACCTTCTGGCAGGTGTTTCAACTGATCGGCTCGGCCCGCTGGATCGAGGGATTTGCCGCGCAGACGCCGGGCCACGAGATGACGCGCGCGCCCTCGATGCTTGCCCCACTTGCGACGATGCTGCGCTCGCGCGGCAAGCGCATGCAGATCGCCTCGACCTCGGCGCGCTCGATCCTCGACTCGGTCGCGCAACGCATCGACGAGGCGCGCGAGATCACCCGCTATATCGTCAGCTTGCTGATCTTCCTCGGGCTTCTGGGTACGTTCTATGGCCTTGCCACGACCGTGCCCGCAGTTGTGGACACGATCCGCAGCCTTGCCCCGCAGGAGGGCGAGGAGGGGATCGCCGTTTTCAACCGGCTGATGACCGGGCTCGAGGCGCAACTTGGCGGCATGGGCGTTGCCTTTGCTTCGTCGCTTCTGGGGCTGGCCGGATCGCTGGTGGTGGGCCTGCTGGAGCTGTTTGCCAGCCACGGCCAGAACCGGTTCTACCGCGAGTTGGAAGAATGGATGTCGACCATCACCCGCGTCGGCTTTGCCAGCGGTGACGGTGAGGGCGGCGGCGAGCAGGACGCGGTGGCGCATGTACTTGACCACATGGCCGAGCAGATGGACGCGTTGCAGAACATGCTCAGCCAGTCGGATATGAGCCGCGCCATGGTCGATCAGAAGCTGGGCGTTCTGGCGGATTCCATCGAACGCCTCACCCACCGGATGAGCGATCAGAACCCAGTGCAGGTTGCGCTGATGCGGATGGCCGAAGGGCAGGAGCGTCTGATCGAGACGTTGGAGAGCCGCGAGGTGGCCCCCAATGAGGGGCTCGATGCCGAAAGCCGCATGCGCCTGCGTTCGATCGACGTGCAGATGCTGCGCATCCTCGAGGAAATCAGCGCCGGGCGGCAGGAGACCATGACCGAGTTGCGCACCGATCTGGCCGCGCTGACCCGGTTGCTGGGGCAGGCACGCGAGGCGACACCGCGCCGTGTGCGCCCCCTGCGCCCCGGAACGGATAGCGACGGGGAGGGCTGAGCATGGCGCTCTCGCGGCGCACAGGGGCGCGGTTCCAAGGCGCGATCTGGCCGGGGTTCGTGGATGCAATGACCGGCCTCTTGCTAGTGCTGATGTTCGTGCTGACGATCTTCATGGTCGTGCAGTTCGTGCTGAGCGAGGAAATCAGCGGGCAGGAAACCAAGCTCGATGCGCTCTCCGCCGAAGTGTCGGCGCTTTCGCGCGCGCTCGGGCTGGAGCAGGACCGCAGCGCCACGCTGCAGGACCGGGTGGGTGCGCTCACCGTGACCCTGGGTGATGCCCGGGAGCGGCAGGAACAACAGGCCGCGTTGATCCAGGGTCTGCGCGCCCAGAATGCGGAGCAGGCCGAGGCCTTGCAGACCGCGCAGGGCCGCATCGCCAGTTTCGAAGAGCAGGTGGCGGGCCTGTTATCGGACCGTGAGACAGCGCAGGACCGAATCGCCGATCTGGAGGACCGCCGCGACGAATTGCTCAGCGAAACCGAACAGCTCGATCTCGCCCTTGCCAGCCTGCGCGATGAGGTTGACGCCCAGGCCGAGGCCGCGCGCCTTGCCGCGTCGCGGCGCGAGGCGCTCGATGCACTGGTCGCGGATCTGCGTGCGCGAAATGCTGAAGCGGATGAGGCCCAAGCCGCGCTCAGTGCCGAGGTGGCAACGCTCGAGGACGAGTTGAGCGAGGAAGAACAGGCGCGCCTCGCAGAGGCCGCCGCCGCCGAGGCCCTGCGCGAGCGGCTGCAGGCGTCGCAGGCGGAACTCACGTCGATGAGCCTCGCGCTGGAGGAGCAGCGCCAGCGGGCCGAAGAAACCCTCACCCTGCTGGCCGCCGCCGAGACCGCCCGCGAGGATCTCAACAGCCAGTTGGCGCAGGCGCTCTTGCAGGCCGAACAGGGCACCGAGGCGCGCGAGGCCGAGATTACCCGGCTGGAGGCGGCGCTCGACGCTGCCCAAAGCGGCGAGGTGGAGGCAATCGGTACGCTGGAGGACACCCGTGCGTCGCTTGCCGAGGCGCAGGCGCGGATCCGCAAGCTGGAGGGGCAACTGGCGCAGGCGGTGGCCGAGAAGCAGGCCGTGGAGAGCGAGGCGCAGGCGACCGAAGAGGAGGTGCGGGCGCAGCTTGTGCAGGCACTTGCGGCACAGCGCGCCGTCGAGGCGCAGGCCCAAGAGCAGATGAGTGCCTCCGAGGAGCGTGCCGCCTTGCTGTCGGAGGCGCGCGACCGTCTGGCCGAGGCGCGCGACGCGCTCACAGAGGAGGAGGCGGCGGTGAGCGCGGCACAGCGAGAGCAGGCGCTGCTCAATCAGCAGGTGGCGGCGCTGCGCGATCAGCTGTCGCAGTTGCAGGGGCTGCTGGATGAGGCCCGCGAAAGCGAAGCCGAGGCCGAGGTGCAGTTGCAGTCGCTCGGTAATGAACTCAACACCGCACTGGCCCGCGTGGCGGCCGAGGAACGGCGTCGGCGTCAGGCCGAGGAAGAGCGCGCACGGCTTTTGGGGGCTGAGCGCGAGCGGTTGGCGGCGGAGAAGGAGGATCTGGAGAAATACCGGTCGGAATTCTTTGGTCGGCTGCGGGATGTGCTGGGCGATGAGGAGGGCGTGCAGATTGTGGGTGATCGGTTCGTGTTTTCCTCCGAGGTGCTCTTTGCGCCGGGCGAGGCCAATCTTTCGCGCGCAGGCGAACTCGAGATTGCCAAGGTCGCGGACATTTTGCGCGGCGTGATCGACGAGATTCCGGAAGGCATCGAATGGGTGCTGCAGGTGGACGGCCATACCGACGACGTGCCCATCGTGGAGGGCGCGCGCTTTGCCGACAACTGGGCGCTCAGTCAGGCGAGGGCGCTGTCGGTGGTGCGCTATCTCACCAATGTCCTGGGCTTCCCGGCAGAGCGGCTCTCGGCCAATGGTTACGGCGAGTATCAGCCGGTCAATCCGGCCGACACCCCCGAGGCGCGCGCGCAAAATAGGCGGATCGAGATGAAGCTGACCACGCGGTAGCGCGTCAGGGCGTCACAATGATATCGGCATGTCGCGCGGCGATCAGGATGTCCCCGCGCATCAACCGCGCATAGCCGCGATAGGCCCCGGCGGGCCATCCGGGTGCCGGTGGCTTGCGCCCGAAGGCGCGAAAGAGCTGCGCCTTGGGGGCGTCGAGCGAGATGTCATGGCGGAAAATCTCGCCCGCGGGGCCCTGGGCGGTCAAGATCAGCCGATCTCCCGGTTTCGCGTGGAAGACATGGCCATAGAGCACAAGCGGTTGATCGCCTGTCGTCTCCTCCACGCGCGCGGCACCGGACTGCACCGCGTCGAGACTGGGCACGGCGGTGGAGAATCCTGCGGTAAAGACGCCTGAGGGGGTGTAGTCCGGCGCGTCCTGCCAGAGGCTATCCGCGGTCTCTTGTCCGCATTGCGTGACATCATCGGGATGGAACGGATCGACGACTTCACCATCCTTCAGCACGCCGAGATGGACATGCGGGGCATTCGTCAGCCCGCTCAAGCCGACCTGTCCAAGAACATCGCCGGTCACCACATTGTCGCCCTCGCGGACACGGATCGACCCTCGCTTGAGGTGGCAATAGAGCGTCTGCCAGCCATCACCGTGATCGACGCGGACCGCATTGCCGCATTCACGACCGCGGATCGACTCGCGTGTCGCTGCGGTCACCGGAGTATCGGCCATGCCGTCGCGGGTGGCGGCAACGCTGCCGGGAGCGGCGGCCAGAACATCGACGCCGGTCTGCATAGCCTCGAAAGACGGGAGCATGAAATCGGTGCCGCGATGGTCGTCGCGGCTTTTGAGGCCACACATGTAATCGCGCTGACCGGGACCGGGATCGGTATCGACGTAATCCTCGATATAGCAGGTCTGACCAAGGACGCAGTCGATGGGCAGGGCAAGTCTGGGTGCATCGGCGGCGGCCATTGGGGCGGCCGCCAGTGTCAGTATCGCAGCATGGGCTAACGCCCGCCGCATCATTCCGCCGTGAGTAAGGGCGGCTTTTTCTTGCCGGTCAGGCGGCGTGCGGCGGGACCTTCGATCTCCAGATCGATCTTGCCGTCCTTGACGCTGACCTTGACGACGCCGCCCTTGGACAGCCGCCCAAAGAGCAACTCTTCTGCCAGTGGCTTCTTGATATGCTCCTGAATGACGCGTCCCAATGGGCGCGCGCCCATCTTGTCATCATAGCCCTTGTCGGCAAGCCATTCGGCAGCCGGTTCGGTCAGTTCGATGGTCACGTCGCGATCCATGAGTTGCGCCTCAAGCTGAAGGACGAACTTTTCGACCACCTTGAGGATCACCGATTTCGGCAGCGGGCCGAAGGAGATGACCGCATCCAGACGGTTGCGGAATTCGGGCGTGAAGGTCCGCTCGATTGCGGCTGTATCCTCGCCCTCGCGCCGGTCGCGGCCAAAGCCGATGGCGGATTTCGCCAGTTCCGTGGCGCCCGCGTTCGAGGTCATGATCAGCACCACGTTGCGGAAATCCACGCTGCGCCCGTTGTGATCGGTGAGCGTGCCGTGGTCCATCACCTGCAAAAGGATGTTGAACACGTCCGGATGCGCCTTTTCGATCTCGTCAAGGAGCAGCACGCAATGCGGATGCTGATCTACGCCATCGGTCAAGAGCCCGCCCTGATCAAAACCGACATAGCCGGGAGGCGCGCCGATCAGGCGCGAGACCGCGTGTTTCTCCATGTATTCCGACATGTCAAAGCGCAGCAGTTCCACGCCGAGGGAATCGGCGAGTTGCTTGGCCACTTCTGTCTTGCCGACACCGGTCGGCCCAGCAAAGAGATAGTTGCCGATCGGCTTTTCCGGTTCGCGCAGTCCTGCGCGGGCGAGTTTGATCGCGGAGCTGAGCGCCACGATGGCGTCGTCCTGACCGAACACCGTCCGCTTGAGCGCGCCTTCGAGATCCTTGAGCACCTCGGCGTCGTTCTTGGACACGTTCTTGGGAGGAATGCGGGCGATTTTTGCCACGACATCCTCGATCTCCTTCACGCCGATCGACTTGCGCCGCTTGGAGGCAGCGACAAGGTGCTGCGCCGCACCGGCCTCGTCGATCACGTCGATGGCCTTGTCGGGCAGCTTGCGGTCGTTGATATAGCGCGCTGAGAGGTCGACGGCGGTGCGGATCGCGTCATTGGTATACTTGACGCTGTGGTGATCCTCGAAATAAGGCTTGAGCCCCTTGAGGATCTTGACCGTATCCTCGACTGTCGGTTCCGCGACGTCGATTTTCTGGAACCGGCGCGACAGGGCGCGGTCCTTCTCGAAATGCTGACGGTATTCCTTGTAGGTGGTCGAGCCCATGCAGCGCAGCTTGCCGCCCTGAAGCGCGGGTTTGAGCAGGTTGGAGGCATCCATCGCGCCGCCGGAGGTGGCCCCCGCACCTATTACTGTGTGTATCTCGTCGATAAAGAGTATCGCGTCGGGATGTTTCTCGAGTTCCGTGACCACGGCCTTGAGCCGCTCCTCGAAGTCGCCGCGATACCGCGTGCCCGCGAGGAGCGCGCCCATGTCGAGTGAGTAGATGGTCGTCCGCGAGAGCACCTTGGGTGTGGCCCCCTTGACGATCTTGAGCGCGAGGCCCTCGGCAATGGCGGTCTTGCCCACGCCGGGATCGCCCACCAAGATCGGGTTGTTCTTGCGCCGACGGCAGAGCACCTGAATGCAACGCTCCACCTCCGAGTCGCGCCCGATGAGTGGATCAACTTCGCCGATGCGCGCCTTCTCGTTCAGGTCGACACAATACTTCGCGAGTGCCGAATCACCAGCCTCGACCGCGTCGCTTTCAGCCTGCTTGGCGCTGCCGTCATCATCGAGATCGGTCGCTCCGGTCACGGGGCGCGATTCGCCATATGCCGGGTCCTTGGCCACGCCATGGGCGATGAAATTCACCGCGTCGTAGCGCGTCATGTCCTGTTCCTGAAGGAAATAGGCCGCGTTCGATTCGCGTTCTGCAAATATAGCGACGAGCACATTCGCGCCTGTCACCTCGGTCCGGCCCGAGGATTGCACATGGATCGCGGCCCGCTGGATCACCCGCTGGAACGCGGCGGTCGGCACCGCCTCGGACCCGTCGATATCGGTCACCAGATTGGCGAGATCATCGTCGATGAATTCGACCAGGGTGGTGCGCAGCTCCTCGGTGTCGACGCTGCAGGCCTTCATCACCCGCGCGGCGTCGGGCTCGTCCACGAGGGCGAGCAGCAGATGTTCGAGCGTGGCGAATTCGTGCCGCCGTGCATTGGCCAGCGCCAAGGCCGCATGGATTGCCTGTTCGAGTGTGTTCGAGAATGAAGGCACGGTCGTGCTCCTTCTGATCTTGGCCGGGGCGGGGCGCCCACAACCTTGGCCTCATAGTCTTAAAGTTTGGTCGATACCGGCCATGCTTCAAGGATTTTTTCGTAAAACCGGATCAATTTTCGTAACCCCGGTCGCGATTTCGATCACATCCGCCTCAGAACCGGTCCTTTCTCGCGCGGATCTCTGCAAAGACATCGCCCGGTTCGTCCCCGACCATCCCCAGATGCGCCTGAATGGCCGGGTCGGACGCGCGCAGGAAGGGGTTGGTCGCCAGTTCCTCCTCCAGCGTCGAGGGAACCGTGGGTTTGCCCGCTGCGCGTGCCGCGTCGATCTCCTTGATCCTTGATTTAAGTCTTGGATTGTCCGGATCAACGGTCACGGCGAATTTTGCGTTGGTCTGCGTGTATTCATGCCCCGAGTATATCATGGTTTCGGGCGGAAGTGCGGCAAGTTTCGTAAGGCTTTCGTGCATTTGAGGCATAGTTCCCTCAAACACCCGGCCACAGCCCAGGGCCATCAGGCTGTCGGCGGTAAAGGCCGCGCGGCTCGCGGGGAAGTGAAAGGCGACATGCCCGACGGTGTGGCCCGAGACGTCGATCACGCGGCCCTCTTCTGCGCCGATGCGCACGGTATCTCCGTCGTTCAGCGCCACATCGAGCGGTGGCAGGCGGTGGGCGTCGGCTGCGGCCCCGGTCACGCGCGCGGGCGCGGCGGCGAGAAGCTCGGTCAGGCCCTGCACGTGATCCGCATGATGATGCGTCAACAGCACGTCCGAAAGCGTCCAGCCCTGTGCCTGCAACGCGGCGATAATCGGCCCCGCTTCGGGCACGTCCACGGCCGCCGTTGCACCCGTCTCGGGATCATGCGCGAGATAGGCGTAATTGTCCGACAGGCAGGGGATGGTAACGATTTGCAAAGTCATGGTATTTTCCCGGTAGCCAGTTGGTGCTAGGCTCCAGCTTGACCGATAACGGGATGCTCTGCAATGCATCTGGACGTGCAGGACCTTCGAAATTTCTATTACCGCAGCCCCTTGGGGCGTGCGGTGCAAAAGACGTTGCGCGCGCAGATCGCCACGTTCTGGCCCGAGGCGCATGGGCAGACCGTCGCGGGGTTCGGCTTTGCGGTGCCGTTTCTGCGTCCATATCTCGCGGATGCGCGGCGCGTGGTCGGCCTGATGCCTGCGCCGCAAGGGGTGATCGGCTGGCCGCAGGGCATGCCCAATATTTCGGTGTTGTGCGAAGAGACGATGTGGCCGATGGAAACCGGCCATGTCGACAAGCTTCTGGTCGTGCACGGGCTCGAAACTTCCGAACAGCCCGGCGCATTGCTCGAGGAATGCTGGCGCGTACTGGGGCCCGGAGGCTCGGCGCTTTTCCTGGTGCCGAACCGGGCCGGGCTTTGGTCGCGCTCGGATCGCACGCCGTTCGGCTTTGGGCGGCCTTATAGCCAGACGCAGCTTGAAAACCAATTGAAACTGCACGAATTTTTGCCCGAGCGGCATGCCACGACCCTCTATCAGCCGCCCTCGGACAAGCCGTTCTGGCGCAAGACGGCGGGGATGTGGGAGAAAGTGGGCATGCGGTTGTCGATGGTTGCGGCGGGCGGTGTTCTGATGGTCGAGGCGACCAAGCGTGTGCAGGCCCCGAGCGGGCCGGGGCTGCGTGACAAGGTGCGCAAGCCGCTTGGCGTCTTGTCCCCGCAACCCGAAGCCAAGCCGGTCTGATGCGGCTCAGCCCTTGCGGCGGATGCCGATCTTGCGCCCAATGCCCTCGGGGCGGAGCATCGCGGCATGCGCCTCTGCCATCGCCTCGACGCGGCTCCGGACATCTTCGGGCATGGGGGCCACGCGCGGCCCGTCGAGATCAATGTGCAGCGTCAGCCCCTCGCCGGTGGCCGCGAGCCAGCCATCCTCGTGATAAAGCTGCTGGAAGGAATGAAACCGCTTTTCGTCATGGTCGATCAGATGAAAGCTGCTGCGCACCCGGTCGCCCAGCTTGACCTCGCGCAGGTAGCGGATGTGGAACTCCGCGCTGAAGGTGGTTAGGTTGCGCGTGGCGACGTAGGACGGCCCGAATCCCAACTCGGCAAAGGCCTCGTCGGCGCAACGGTCGAACAGCACAGTGTAATAGCCCATGTTCAGATGCCCGTTGAAGTCGATCCAGCCTTCTTCGATCGCGTGATAGCTGGAGAGAAAGGGCTGGGGGTCGGGCATTGGAGAAACCTCTCAAAGCGATTACGCGGGCGTTTTTGCGGCATTCATGCCAGAATGGCAATGGCGGGGATGACGCGCACCGCGCGGTTTCGTGATTTGGATCTCCGCCAGCCGACCCCAAATCAAGCTGGAACGCATGTCAGGAGCTGAGCATGGTCAACATCACACGGCGACGCGGTGTCATCGCGGTGGCTGTTCTCGGTCTGGGGGCGCTGGCCGCTCTTGGGGTGCCGCGCCTTGTCGGAGGGTTCGAGGAACTGGCCACGGCCCCGGTCTATGCGCCCGAGGGCGTGGCGATCCGGGGCACCGATCCTGTGGCCTATTTCACCGAAGGTCGCGCGGTGCCCGGCACGCAGGCGCATAGCCTCGACTGGAACGGCGCGACATGGCATTTCGAAAGCGCCGAGAATCGCGCAGCCTTTGCCGAAGAGCCTGCACGCTATGCCCCGCAATATGGCGGGTTCTGTGCCTGGGCCGTGGCCGAGAAGGGCAAGCTATATTCGACGCAACCCGGCAACTGGAAGATCGTCGATGGCAAGCTCTACCTGAATTACAACGACGACATTCAGAGCCTCTGGCAAGAGGATATCCCGGGCTTTATCGCGCGTGGCGATCAACGCTGGCCGGAAATCCTGCGGGGCGGCGTGTGATCAAACCATCATTTCCTTGGTCGCGGTCAGGGTGATGTCGGGGTAATCCCGTTCCACCCGGTCGATATCCCATTGCATCCGCGTGAGGTAGACCACGTCACCGTCATTGTCATGGGCGATGTGCTGCTTGTTGGCGGCGGTGAACTTTTCGACCGCCTGCTTGTCGCCCTGCACCCAGCGGGCGGAGGTGAACTGGCTACCCTCGAAGCGGACGGGCAACCCGTATTCCAGCTCGATCCGGCTGCCCAGAACCTCGAATTGCAGCGCGCCCACGACGCCCACGATAAAGCCCGAGCCGAAGGCGGGCTTGAACACCTTGGCGGCGCCTTCCTCGGCGAATTGCATCAGCGCCTTTTCGAGATGCTTGGCCTTCATCGGATCGCCCGCGCGGGCCTGTTGCAGCAGTTCCGGCGCGAAGGAGGGGATGCCTGTCACTTTCAGGGTCTCGCCTTCGGTCAGGGTGTCGCCGATGCGCAACTGCCCGTGGTTGGGGATGCCGATGATGTCACCGGCCCAGGCCTCTTCGGCGAGTTCACGGTCGGAGGCGAGGAAGAGCACCGGGGCCGAGACCGTCATCGGTTTCTTGGAGCGCACATGGGTAAGTTTCATGCCGCGTTTGAAATGCCCCGAGGCGAGGCGGACGAAGGCCACGCGGTCGCGGTGCTTGGGGTCCATGTTGGCCTGCACCTTGAAGACAAAGCCGGTGACCGGTGTCTCCTCTGGCGCAATCGCGCGGGGGGTGGCCTTTTGCACCTGCGGTTCGGGGCCGTAGGTGCCGATGCCGTCCATCAACTCCTTGACCCCGAAGGAGTTGATCGCGGAGCCGAACCAAATGGGCGTCATATGCCCTTCAAGCACCGATTGCGGGTTGAGCTCTGGCAGCAGTTCGCGCGCCATCTCGACGTCTTCGCGGAGCTTGGCGACGAGATTGGCAGGCACGTGCTCGTCGAGTTGTGGATCGTCCAACCCATTGATCTTGATGGATTCCGCCACCTTGTTGCGGTCGGCGCGGTCCATCAGTTCGAGGCGATTGTTGAGCATATCGTAACAGCCGACGAAATCGCGGCCCTGGCCGATGGGCCAACTGGCCGGGGTCACGTCGATGGCGAGATTTTCCTGAATTTCATCAATGATATCAAACGTGTCGCGGCTCTCGCGGTCCATCTTGTTGCAGAAGGTCAGGATCGGCAGATCGCGCAGGCGGCAGACCTCGAAGAGCTTGCGGGTCTGGCTCTCGACGCCCTTGGCACCGTCGATCACCATCACGGCGGCATCGACCGCCGTCAGCGTCCGGTACGTGTCCTCGGAGAAATCCGAGTGCCCGGGCGTGTCCACCAGATTGAACCGGAAGGTCTTGAAATCAAACGACATTGCCGAGGCGGAGACGGAAATGCCCCGGTCCTTTTCCATCTGCATGAAATCCGAGCGGGTGCGCCGCGCCTCGCCCTTGGCGCGGACCTGTCCGGCCATCTGGATGGCCCCGCCGTAGAGCAGGAATTTCTCCGTCAGCGTGGTCTTGCCGGCATCGGGATGCGAGATGATGGCAAAGGTGCGCCGCCGGGCAATCTCGGCGGGCAGATCGGGGCGGTTTGTGCGGATGTCCAACATGGCTCGCCGTATAGAGGGGCGGCGTGAGGGGCGCAAGCGAGGGGTGGATCTGGGCGGTCTGTATCGCGTCGGTATTCTGTCGGTTTTGCGTCGGTGGCTTATCCGCGACCCGGAGCGGTCCTATGGGGCCCGCCCGACCCGCTCATTCGAGGCGGCGCGCCTCGTCGATCAGCATCACCGGAATGCCGTTGCGGATCGGAAAGGCCAGACCGGCGGCGCGGCTGATCAGTTCCTGCCGCTCGGCATCATAGTCGAGCGTGCGATGCGTCTGCGGGCAGATCAGCCCGTCAAGCATGCGCCGGTCAAAGGCGGGCCTGTTCTGGGCGTCGCTCATTGCATGATCCCCTCGTCATCGCCGCCGCGCAGCGTGTATTCGATCAGCGTCACCAGCGTCTCGCGCCGGGTGCTCAGGGACGGTGCCTCGAGAAGCGCCTGCTTGTCCTCGGGCTCGAAGCCGAGCAGCATCGACAGCGAATTGATCAGGAGTTCGTCCTCCGCCTCCTTGAGTGACTCCCAGTCGGTCTGCAACTCGCGCGCGCGGAAGTAGCGCGACAGCAGGTTCATGAACCGCTCGCGGTCAAAGCCCGGATCGCTGTCGGTCGGTCCCATGTCGCGCTCGAAGCCCGACCACGACACCTTGGCCCGCCGGTAGGGGGTGAAGCCCTCGACCTCCTCTATCATCCGGTAGCGGGAGAGCCCGGTGAGCGTGATCATGTAGCGCCCGTCCTCGGTTTCGGAGAACTGCGTCACGCGGCCCACGCAGCCGATGGTCTGCAGCCCGGTGCCACCATTTCGGCCCGGCACCTTGTTGGGCTGCACCATCCCGATCAGCCGTCCGGGTGTCTTGAGCGTGTCCTCGAGCATCGCCAGATAGCGCGGCTCGAACAAATGCAGCGGCAAGCGCGAGCGCGGCAGCAGGAGCGCGCCGGGCAGGGGGAAAATCGGAATGATCTCAGGCAGATCGACGTTATGTGTCATGCCGGATACCTAGCCCGCTGCAAGGCTCAGGCAAATATCATCGAGCTCAATTTTCGCCGCCCGCTGAGCAGCACCGGATCGTTGGGCTTGAGCGCCTCGAAAATGGTGAAAAGCTGCGCCTTGGCGGCCCCGTCATTCCACTCGCGATCGCGGCGGAACAGTTCCAGCAATTCGTCCACGGCCTCCTGCGCCTCGCCCTTGGCATAGAGCGCCTGCGCGAGGTCGAAGCGGGCCTGATGATCGTCCGGGTCGGCCTCCACGGCAGCACGCAACTCGCTGACAGGCCCGGCATTTTCGGCCTGCCGCGCGAGGGCAAGCTGGGCATGCGCGGCCTCGATCTCGGGTGTCTTGCTGATCTCGACCGGGGCACCGTTCAGGATCGCCTCGGCCTGACCCAGATCACCTGCCGCGATCTGCGCGCGCGCCATTCCGGCATAGGCGCGGGCGTTCTGCCCGTCCTCCTGCAGGATCGCGGCATAGGTCTGCGCGGCATCGGTCACTGCGCCCTGGTCCAGCATCTCGTCGGCGGCATCGAGCGCCTCATCGAGACCGCCACCCTCGGGCGCACCGCCTGCGGCTTCGATCACCCGGTTCACGAAGGCGTCGATCTCGGAAGGCGGCACGGCACCCTGAAAGCCGTCGATCGGCTGGCCCTGCCAGAACGCATAGACCGTGGGCAGCGACTGGATCCGCAATTGCCCCACGATCATCTGGTTTTCGTCGGCATTGACCTTGGCCATGGTCACCGCGCCGCCCGCGCGCGTCACCGCCGCCTCGAGCGCCGGGCCGAGCGTCTTGCAGGGGCCGCACCACGGCGCCCAGAAATCGACGATCACCGGCACGCGTTGCGACGCCTCGACCACCTGAACCATGAAATCGGCCTCGGACACGTCCTTGATCAGGTCGCCCGCGGCAGGTTTCGTTTGTCCTTGGCCCAGTTCCAGCATGTCTCACCATCCTTCTTCAGTGTGTTGGCCCCTATATGAGGGGCCAACGCGCGGAGTCAAAGGTCGAATTGCGCAAACACCGGCGCGTGATCCGACGGTTTCTCCCAGCCGCGCGCATCGCGCAGGATGCGGCTGCCATGGGCGGCGGCGCGGATGTCACCGCTGGCCCAGATATGATCCAGCCTGCGGCCCTTGTCGGCGGCATCCCAGTCGCGGGCGCGATACGACCACCAGCTGTAAAGCTGACCCTCGGGGATATCGGCGCGGGTCACGTCATGCCAGCCGCCGGCCTCCATCGCATTGCCCAGATGCTCGACCTCGACCGGCGTGTGGCTGACGATCTTCAAGAGCTGCTTGTGCGACCACACATCATCCTCGCGCGGGGCGATGTTGAGATCGCCCACCAGGATCGCCCTTTCGGGGCGGCTGTCGCGGAACCAGTCGCGCATCCCGGTCAGGTAATCGAGCTTCTGGCCGAATTTCTCGTTTGTCTCGCGGTCGGGAATGTCGCCGCCCGCAGGCACGTAGAAATTGTGGATGGTGACGCCGTTCTCCAGCCGCGCCGCCACGTGACGGGCATGGCCCAAAGACGCAAAATCCATGTCGCCCGCATCCTCGATCGGCAATTTCGACAGGATCGCCACGCCGTTATAGCCCTTCTGCCCGCGCGCGACCATGTGGCTGTAGCCCAGCGCCTGAAACTGCTCCAGCGGGATCTTGTCGACCGGGCTTTTGCATTCCTGAAGACACAGGATATCGGGGGCCTCGTCCCGCATCAGCCGCGCCACCAGCCCCTCGCGCAGGCGGACCGAATTGATGTTCCATGTGGCGAGGGTAAAGCTCATGCGGGATCTCCTGTCTGCGTTCGCGCGGAGCCTAAAGCGATGCGCGCCGCGTTTCCAGACGCGATTGTGCGGGCCGGGGTTCTTCTGGCCACAAATATCCCGGGGGACTCGCCGCGTGCGGCGAGGGGGGCGGCGCCCCCGAGTGACCGGCCATATAGAAAAAAGCCCCGGCGAGGTGCCGGGGCCAGTCCAACAGGGAGGTTCATGTATAACCATACATGAGGTCAATATTAGCAGACTAATCCTGATCCTCAGATAAGACTTTGATCGAAGTCAAGCGAGCGTGTCCTTTAGACCACAAGGCGATATCCGCCCGACTCTGTCACCAGCAGACGCGCATTGCCGGGATCGGGCTCGATCTTCTGGCGCAGCCGGTAGATGTGGGTTTCCAGCGTGTGGGTCGTCACCCCGGCATTATAGCCCCAGACCTCGTGCAGCAGGATGTCGCGCGGCACCACGCCCTCGGTCGAGCGGTAGAGGAACTTGAGGATGTTGGTTTCCTTCTCGGTGAGCCGCACCTTGCGCTCATCCTCGGTGATCAGCATCTTCATCGCCGGTTTGAACGTGTAGGGCCCAAGCTGGAATACCGCGTCCTCGGACTGTTCGTGCTGGCGCAGTTGCGCGCGGATGCGCGCCAGCAGCACCGGGAACTTGAACGGTTTGGTGATATAGTCATTGGCCCCCGCATCGAGCCCCAGGATGGTATCGGCGTCGCCGTCATGGCCGGTGAGCATCAAGATCGGCGACTTGACCCCCTGCTTGCGCATCAGCCGGCACAGCTCGCGCCCGTCGGTGTCGGGCAGGCCGACATCGAGAATGACGAGATCGTAGATCATGTCCTTGATCTTGTGCATCGCATCCGCGCCGGTGCCAGCCTCGAACACGTCGAAATCCTCGGTCATGACGAGCTGTTCGCTGAGCGCCTCGCGCAGATCGTCATCGTCGTCCACCAGCAGAATTTTCTTGACCTGTGCCATGTCGTTTTCCTCTTCCTTTGCCGGAACATGCGCCACAAGCGGGCCTGCGACAAGATGTGCAACACGCGCCTCACGCCCACGTGTTACCCTGCGAGCGTTTTCTTTCATTTCGTTACGAAACACCCTACATGACGGATGGACGCAACCGGAGAGACCCGCATGAGCCTTTCGCCCGACATTACCGAGATCATCGCCCGTGCCCGCTCCGACCTGCGGATGGGCGTGCCGGTGGTGCTCTGCGCGGCGGATGGTACAGCCGCCCTGGTGATGGCCGCCGAGACGCTTGACGCGCAGCGGCTGGCGGATCTGCGCGCGCTTGGGCAGGTGCCGGTGCTGGCGATCACCGCGCGCCGCGCCGCCACGCTCAAGGCGCGCGCCTATGACGGCGATCTGGCGCGGGTGGTGCTGCCGCCCGATGCGCGGCTGTCGTGGGTGCTGGCGGTGGCCGATCCGGCCGACGATCTCAAGACCCCGATGAAGGGCCCGCTGGAGACCCAACGCGGCGGCGATGCCGGGCTGCACCGGCTGGCGCTTGGCCTCGTGAAATCCGCGCGTCTGCTGCCTGCCGCGGTGGTGCTGACGCTGAGCGATGGCGCGGGCTTCGCCACGCGTCACGGGCTGACCCGCGTGCCGCTCGATCAGGCCACGCCGCAGCTGATGCGCACCAGCCCGCTGCATCCGGTGGTCAGCGCGCGCCTGCCGCTCGAGGTGTCCGAGGCGGGGCGGCTGCACATCTTTCGCCCCGAGGATGGCGGCGAGGAGCATTACGCCATCGAGATCGGCCAGCCCGACCGCGACGCGCCGGTTCTGGCCCGGCTGCATTCGGCCTGTTTCACCGGCGACCTGATGGGCAGTCTGAAATGCGATTGCGGCCCGCAGCTGCGCGGCGCGCTCACGCAGATGGGCGCGCAAGGCGCGGGCGTGCTGCTCTATCTCAATCAGGAGGGGCGCGGCATCGGCCTGGCCAACAAGATGCGCGCCTACAGCTTGCAGGATCAGGGCTTTGACACGGTCGAGGCCAATCACCGGCTGGGCTTTGAGGATGACGAGCGCGATTTCCGCATCGGTGCGCGCATCCTGACGCTGATGGGGTTTTCGGCGGTGCGACTGCTGACCAACAACCCGGCCAAGATCACGATGATGGAGCAGAACGACATCAAGGTCGTCGAACGGGTGCCGCTGAAGCTGGGCGAGAATGCCCATAACCATGCCTATCTGGCGACCAAGGCGTCGAAATCCGGGCATCTGCTCTGAGCCGCGGAACAGTCCGTGCTAGCCAAGCATGATCCCCACGACCACCATCATCAGCCCTAATATCGACAGGAATAGCGCCCCGGTGTTGAGCGGCATGACCCGCTGGATGGTGGCGCGCAACTCGGTGTCGGATTGACCGGCGCGGCGCGCCTTCCAGACGGTGAGGATGCACAAGATAAGCCCAACCAGACCGGCGAGCGACACGGCGGCTCCGAGCCAGATCACGATCTCCATGGCGGTCATTCTCCCTCGTCAGCGCAGGTTCGCCCCGCGCCTAAGCGAAACCGGCGCATCCTGCAAGAGGGGGGTGAGATGCCGCTTGCAAGCGCGCGCCCGCGCCGCTAGTCATGCGCCCTGTCCAGAGCGGAGGCACCCCCATGAACGACATGACGTCCGAGGCGAATTATCGCGTCACCGCCGATGAGCTGCGCCAGTTCATCGAACGGTTCGAGCGGTTGGAAGCCGAGAAGAAGGACATCGCCGACCAGCAGAAAGAGGTGATGGCCGAGGCGAAGGCGCGCGGCTATGACACCAAGGTCATGCGCAAGGTGATCGCCCTGCGCAAGCGCGACAAGGACGACATCGCCGAGGAAGAGGCGGTGCTGGAGATGTACAAGGAAGCGCTCGGGATGGCGTGACGGGGCGCTTGGCGCGGGCCGCTGAGTGCCCGCGCGAGCTAGCCCGCGCGCCGAATGCCCATGATCCGCGCCCGCGCCCGCGGATCGCTGTCGAACAGCGCGGCCAGCTGTTCGGTCATCGCGCCCGCCAGCTGATCGGCATCGGTGATCGTCACCGCGCGATCATAATAGCGGGTGACGTCATGGCCGATGCCGATGGCCAGCAGTTCCACCTGTTTGCGGCGTTCGACCATGGCGATCACGTCGCGCAGGTGTTTCTCAAGGTAATTGGCGGGGTTCACGCTCAGCGTGCTGTCATCGACCGGGGCCCCGTCGGAAATCACCATCAGGATCTTGCGCGCCTCCTTGCGGGCCACAATGCGCCGGTGTGCCCATTCCAGCGCCTCGCCGTCGATGTTTTCCTTCAAGAGGCCCTCTTTCATCATCAGGCCGAGATTGTCGCGCGTCCGGCGCATCGGCGCGTCGGCGGATTTGTAGACGATATGGCGCAGATCATTCAGGCGGCCCGGTAGCTGCGGGCGGCCCTCGGCCAGCCATTTCTCGCGGCTCTGCCCGCCTTTCCAGGCGCGGGTGGTGAAACCCAGCACTTCGACCTTGACCGAGCACCGCTCCAGCGTGCGCGCGAGAACATCGGCACAGATGGCGGCGATGGAGATCGGGCGCCCGCGCATCGAGCCGGAATTGTCGAGGAGCAGCGTCACCACGGTATCGCGGAACTCGGTGTCCTTTTCCACCTTGAAGCTGAGCGGCGTGGTGGGGTTGGCGACCACCCGGGCCAGACGCCCGGCATCGAGAATGCCCTCTTCGCGGTCGAATTCCCAACTGCGGCTCTGCTGCGCCTGAAGGCGGCGTTGCAGCTTGTTGGCGAGGCGCGACACCGCCCCTTTCAGCGGCTCAAGCTGCTGATCGAGATAGGCGCGCAGGCGTTCGAGCTCCACCGGGTCGGCCAGATCCTCGGCACGGATTTCCTCGTCATTCTCGGTGTTGTAGACGATGTAACTGGGGTCGGCGTCGGAAATCGGCTGCGGCGGGGGCGGCTCCAGCGGGGCCTCGCCCTCGGGCAGTTCGGTTTCCTCGTCCATCTCCTCGTCGGACATCTCGTCCATGCTGACCTGCGCCTGGGAGGCATCCTGCTGCTCGTCCTGGCTGCGCTCGGGGTCGGCCTCGGCCTCGTCCTCGTCGCTGTCATCCTGGCCGCTGCTGTCGGGCTCTTCCTGCTCTTCGCCGGTGTCCTTGGCGTCGTCCTCCTGATCGTCCTCGGCGCTGTCGGGATCCTCGCCCAACTGATCGCCATAGCCCAGATCCTCGATGATCCGGCGGGCGAACTTGGCGAAGGCGGTCTGATCGGCGAGCGTGTCTTGCAGGTTTTCCAGCGTGCCGCCCGCCTGCTCCTCGATAAAGCCGCGCCACAGGTCCATGACGTTCTGCGCGCCCGCTGGCATGTCGCGCCCGGTCGCGAGGTGGCGGATCAGGTAGCCTGCGGCGGCGGGCAGGGGGGCGTCGGCGGAATTGGTGATCTGCTCAAAGCCGAGGCGTGTGGCGTCCTGCGCGATCTTGGCGTCGATATTGGTGGCGGTGCCGGGCATCTCGCGGGCACCCACGGCCTCGCACCGCGCGGTTTCCATCGCCTCGTAGAGGTCGCGGGCCATGTCGCCGGGCGGGGCATAGCGGCTGTGCAGGGCGGCATCGTGGAACTTGTGCCGCAGCGCCAGCGCATCGGCGGTACCGCGCGCGAGCAGCACCTCCTCGCGGCTCATCCGGCGGCTGACCTGCGGCAGGCGCATGGCATCGCCTGAAATCCCCGCCGGATCGACCGAGTAGCTGACCGTCAGATCCGCGTCATCCGCCATCACCTTGGTAGCATTGGCGAGCGCCTTCTTGAACGGATCGGCGGGGTTGTCGGAGGGTTTGTTCATGGGGTGGCCGCGATTTTCTCGTTTAGCGATATGTTAACCGAAGATTTGCAATGATGTGCCCGACAGCTTATCTTTGACGAACAGGGAGACGACAGATGGCCGAGACGCCGGACAATCACACCATTGCACTCTTGCAGGAGATGCGCCGCGAAATGCGTGAGCGTTTCGACACAGTTGATGAGCGGTTCGACGCAGTTGATGAGCGTTTCGACGGTGTTGATGCGCGCATCGACGGGCTGACGCATATCCTGACCCTTATGGCGGGCCATTCCCACGATCTCGACCGGCGCGTCGAGGCCCTTGAAGAGGCTGCCAAGCCCGAGATTTGAAGCCTGCGCCCGCGTCACCTTACGCTCACATTCGCCGCACTTTCCGGCAGTTCCTCGTCAAAGCAGCGCTGGTAGAATTCCGCCACCGTCTGACGCTCCAGCTCGTCGCATTTGTTGAGGAAGGTCAGCCGGAACGCATAGCCCACATTGCGGAAGATGGTGGCGTTCTGCGCCCAGGCGATCACGGTGCGGGGGCTCATGACGGTCGAGAGTTCGCCATTCATGAAGGCGGTGCGCGACAGGTCGGCCACCGTCACCATGCGGCTGACGGTCTTGCGCCCCTCGGCGGTGTTGTAGAGCGGGTTCTTGGCCAGCACGATATTGGTCTCGGCGTCATGGCTCAGGTAGTTGAGCGTCGCGACCAGCGACCAGCGGTCCATCTGGCCCTGGTTGATCTGCTGGGTGCCGTGATAAAGTCCCGTGGTGTCGCCCAGGCCCACCGTGTTGGCGGTGGCGAAGAGGCGGAAGAACGGGTTGGGCGTGATCACCTCGTTCTGGTCGAGCAGCGTCAGCTTGCCGTCGGCCTCGAGCACGCGCTGGATCACGAACATCACATCGGCGCGGCCCGCGTCGTATTCGTCGAAGACAATCGCGGTCGGGTTACGCAGCGCCCAGGGCAGGATGCCCTCGTGAAACTCGGTCACCTGCACGCCGTCGCGCAGCTTGATCGCATCCTTGCCGATGAGGTCGATCCGGCTGATATGGCTGTCGAG
Source organism: Roseovarius sp. MBR-154 (assembly GCF_053628595.1). NCBI lineage: Bacteria > Pseudomonadati > Pseudomonadota > Alphaproteobacteria > Rhodobacterales > Roseobacteraceae > Roseovarius > Roseovarius sp. MBR-154. The sequence goes on along the minus strand of NZ_JBRJGR010000002.1, from coordinate 269,331 downwards.
GTTGACGCGCACGCAGGGCCAGTTGAGACGGGCGGCGACCTGCTCGATATGGGTCGATTTGCCGGTGCCGTGATAGCCCTGGATCATCACCCGGCGGTTGTGGGAAAACCCCGCGAGGATGGCCAGCGTGGTGTCGGGGTCGAACTTGTAGGTCGAATCGAATTCCGGCACCCGCTCCGTGCGCGCGGGGAAGCCCTTGACGATCATGTCGGTGTCGATGCCGAAGGTTTCGCGGACGGAGATTTCCTCGGTCGGTTTCGCATTGATGTCAATCGTGCCGTCAGCCATGTCGCCGGTCCTTCAATCGGGTCGTTTCCTGAGTTTCGTCGTGCAACATATCGCAGGTGAGGGCAAGGGGAAGGGGCAAGATTGGATTGGCCCTAAGGTGATGCGCGACTGGTCCTATGGCGCGGGCGCTGCGGGTGCGGATGCGAGCGGCACATCGGCGGTTGACGGGCAAGGCGCGCCTGCTCTGGTTCCGGGCGTTCCGGCACAATCGCCCGCAGGGCTTTTCAGGCGATAATGGTCTGAGCGGCAGTCGCCCTCAACCCCACGGGCCGCTGCCCGCGCCCACGCCTGCCATCTCGCGCAGCGCGCGGATGCGGTTCTCGGCGGCGGGATGGGTCGAGAACAGGCGATCGCGCGCATGGGCGTGGAGCGGATTGATGATGAACATATGCGCCGTGGCCGGGTTGCGCTCGGCGGTGTCGTTGTCGATCCGTGACGCGAGGCCGGAGATCTTTTCCAGCGCCGAGGCGAGCCAGAGCGGGTTGCCGCAGATCTCGGCCCCCACGCGGTCGGCCTCGTATTCGCGGCCCCGGCTGATCGCCATCTGCACCAGCGCCGCCCCGAGCGGAGCCAGGATCATCAGCGCCAGCGTGCCGATCAGACCAAGCGGGTTGTTGCGGTTGCCGCCGAAGAACAGCGCGAAATTGGCCAGCATCGAGATCGCGCCCGCGAAGGTGGCGGTGATCGTCATGATGGTGGTGTCGTGGTTGCGGATATGCGCCAGCTCATGCGCCATCACGGCGGCGATCTCGTTCTGGCTGAGGTTCTGCAAGAGACCGGTAGTGGCGGCGACGGCGGCATTCTCGGGGTTGCGCCCGGTGGCGAAGGCATTGGGCTGCGGGTTCTCGATCACGTAGACGGCGGGGCGTGGCATGTCGGCGCGGTCGGCCATCTCATGGACCATCCGCTCCAGCGCGCCGCCCGCCTGCCCGGAGGCAGGGCGCGCGCCATGCATCTTGAGCACCATCCGGTCGGAATTCCACCAGGTGAAGGCATTCATCGCCACGGCGATAACCAGCGCGATCACGGCACCGCCCATGCCGCCCAAAAGGGCGCCGATGCCCAGAAAGAGCGCGGTCATCGCCGCCATCAGGATGGCTGTTCGCAGGTATCCCATCGTTGCTTCCTCGGTTATACGCAGGGGCGATATGGGGGTTATTTCGGGCCGCGCAAGCGGTCGGGGGGCAGCATGATCATCTCTCGCGGACGCGGTTACATCTTTGTTCATATCCCCAAGACCGGCGGCACGGCGATGGCGCAGGCGCTCGAAAGCCGGGCCATGGCCGATGACATCCTGATCGGCGATACGCCCAAGGCGCGGCGCAGGCGGGGGCGGCTCAGGGGGGTGTCGGCGCGCGGGCGGCTCTGGAAACACGCGACGCTCGGCGATATCGACGGGTTGCTCACCCCGGCGGAGATTGCCGATGCGTTCACGTTCACGCTGGTGCGCAACCCCTGGGACCGGATGGTCAGCTATTACCACTGGCTGCGCGGGCAGCGCTTTGATCATCCGGCGGTGCGGCTGGCGGCATCGCGTGATTTCGGCGGGTTTCTGGAGGCCCGCGAGACGCAGGCAGCCTGGGCCGCGCACCCCGTCCGGCATTACATGACCACGGCGGACGGGGTGGAGCGCTGCTCTCTCTATATCCGGCTGGAACATGTCGCCGAGGATGCCGGGCCGCTCTGGGCACATCTGGGGTTTCGGCTCGATCTGCCACGGGTGAACATGTCGCAGCGCGGCGCGTATCGCGACTACTATTCCGACGACCACGCCGCCATCGTCGCGCGCGTCGCAGCCGAGGATATCGCGCGCTTTGGCTATGCGTTCTGATCGCCGCGCGGAATTTGATCAAATTTTGTTTCGCCTCTGGCCATTCGCCCGCCTGCGGATCAATGTCAGCCCCGTTGACCTGTTACGCCGGAGGACACATGCCACACGCTCCCATCCGCATCGCCATGAACGGTTTTGGCCGCATCGGCCGCACGTTGCTGCGTATCCTGATGCGCGACGGCAGCGATTTCGAACTGGTCTGCATCAACGACATCGAGCCGCTCGCCACCTGCGCCTATCTGTTTCAATATGATAGCGTTTTCGGGCCGTGGCCGGGGCAGGTGAGCACGCGGGACGGGGTGCTGATCGTGGATGGTCACAAGATCCCCTTTCACTCCGAACGCGACCTGCGGGCGCTTGATCTCTCGGGTGTCGATCTGGTGCTGGAATGCACCGGCATGGGCGGCAATCGGGCGATGGCCGAGCGCGGGATCGAGGCGGGCGCGCGCGCGGTGCTGGTGTCAGGCCCTTCGGCCGAGGCGGATGTGACCCTGGTGATGGGGGCCAATGACGATGACCTCAGGGATCAGCGGATCATCTCCAACGCGTCTTGCACCACCAACGCGCTTGCCCCGCTGGCGCGGCTGCTGGATGAGGCTTATGGCATCGTCAGCGGCCAGATGACCACGGTGCATTGCTATACCGGCAGCCAGCCGACGGTGGACAAGCCCCGCGATCGGCCCGAGCGCAGCCGCGCCGCCGCGCTCTCGATGGTGCCCACCACCACAAGCGCGCAGCATCAGACCGGGCTTGTGCTGCCTGCGCTGAAAGACCGGATCGAGGCGCGTGCGATCCGGGTGCCGACGGCGAGTGTTTCCTGTATCGACCTGACGGTGCAGACGCGCGAGGCGGTGACGCTGGAGGCGGTCAACGCGATGTTGCACAGTGCCGCGCAGACGCAAACCTGGTTGGGTTGGACCGAAGACCCGGTGGTGTCGTGCGATCTGCGCGGCCGTCCCGAGAGTCTGGTGGTCAGCGGGCCGCAAACCTCGGTCTCACAGGGCGGATTGCTGAGAGTGTTTGGCTGGTATGACAACGAGTGGGGGTTTTCCTGCCGGATGCTCGACATGGCCCGGCGGATCGCACGGCGGGGCTGAGCCCCCCGCGCGGATTTACTTGCGCAGCCTCACATCGGCAAAGCCAAGCCCGTGCAGCCGTGCGATGCCGCGCTCAAGCTGTGTCTGCGTAGCAAAAGGCCCGGCGAGCACCAGCGTCAGTTCGCGCCCGTCCCGGTTCAGGGTTCCGCGTCTTGCGGGCAGACCGGCGCGTGCGATCTTCTGCGCGGCGGCCTTGCCTTGATCCGCGTCGGCGAAGATCCCGGCCTGTGCATAGCGATGGCTGGCGGATTGCGGCGCGTCCGGGGTGGAGCGTGTCGAGACGGTGGCAGTTGGTTGGGCCTGCGCCTGCGCCGGGGTCGCGGCGCGTGCCGTGCGGCGCACGGTCTGCGGCTCGGGCGTGATGCGGCCCCGCGTTGCGACGTAAACGCCTGCCGCGCGTTGCTGCTCGAAGCTGGTATAGGGCGGTTGCAGGCCGGGATACCTGTGGATGACATCCGCGCCGGTCTGGCGGTCGATCAGGCGGCGCGGCACGGTGTTGGTCCACATCACCTCCATCTGCGCCATGCCCTCGAACGTCTGGTGCGCGCGCCTGGGGTTCAGGCGGTCATCCTCCCAGACCGGCTGCATCCCCTCGGGTACGCTGACGCCGACCAGGCTTTTCTGCTGCTCGGCGTAGACATGTGTCGGGGCGACGCGCGTGCCTGCGGGTGCTTTGCCACGCGCGACCGGCGTGCCGGGGCGCAGCACGGTGGCGGTGCCACGTCCGGAGGCGTTGCGCACATAGCTGACATGCGGCGTGCTTTGCGGCCCGCAGCGCACCGGGGAGCCGTTGTGCTGCACCATATAGGCGGCCGAGACGCCCGTCGAATTGGCGCAGGCGGTGCGGTTGGGGTCCGGCGGGGTGATCACGCGCGCCTGCCGGGTCTGCGCGGGTGCTGCGGCCTTTGGTGCGGGGGCCGGGGCAGGAATGGCCTTGGGCTCGGTCTTTGGCGCAGGAGGCGCGGTGCGCACCGCGACCGTCCGGGGCGCCGGGGCGGGTGCTGTCCGAGGCGCGGGCGGGGGGGCTGCGACCGGCGCGGTCGAGGCCGTCGCACGCGGTGTGGGTGTAGGGGCAGGCGCGGCGGGTTGTGGCGCGGCCTGCGCTGTCAAGCTTGGCTTGAAGCCGCAGAGCGGCTCGCGGCTGCGGGTCATGCGCGGCACCCATGTCACATTGCCCGCAACGCCTGCGCGCACGAAGACGCAGCCCTGGCTGTCGACATATTGCGCCCCGGCGTAGGAACTCGGCGGGAATTCCGCCGGAATCGGCGCGTCGCGCAATGATTGGGCCGATGCCGGACCGGCGATAAGCGCGGCACAGGCGCAGGCGGTCAGGGAAAACTTCTTCACGGACATGCACCCCCCAAGGTTCAATTTGCCGGAGGGTGCCTTATTTTTGCCGTCTAGTAAACAGTTATTAGCTTATTTTGTGCCGAACATCCGATCACCCGCATCCCCTAGTCCCGGCAGGATATATCCCTTGTCGTTCAGACGCTCGTCGAGGGCGGCGGTCGTGATTGGCACATCGGGATGCGCCTCGGCCATGCGCGCAACCCCTTCGGGCGCGGCGAGCAGGCACAGAAAGCGGATATCGCGCCCGCCTTTCGCCTTGAGCATCGACACCGCCGCCGCCGAGGAATTGCCGGTTGCAAGCATCGGGTCGACAACGATGGTGTGACGATTTTCCAGCCCGGCGGGCAGCTTGGCGTAATATTCGACCGGCTTGAGCGTCGCCTCGTCGCGATAGAGCCCGATGAAGCCGACCCGCGCCGAGGGGATCAGGTCGAGCATGCCGTCGAGCAGGCCGTTGCCCGCGCGCAGGATCGAGACCAGCGCCAGTTTCGGTCCGGCGAGCACCGGCGCGTCCATTTCGACCATCGGGGTCTCGATGCGCTCGGTCGTGAGCGCCAGATCGCGGGTGACCTCATAGGCCAGAAGCTGGCTGATCTCGCGCAGCAACTGGCGGAAATGGGCGGTCGGGGTATGCGACTTGCGCATCAGCGTGAGCTTGTGCTGCACGAGCGGGTGGGTGACGATGGACAGGTGATCGGTCATGCAGGACACTCCGGGTTGCGAGGGCATGGGCCTTGTTTTCCAGAAAATGCCGGGCAGGGCAACGCCGGGATTGCGGCAGGCCGCGCAGCGGTGCAAGCTGCCCTTGCAAGATCGAGGTTGCGTGATATGGATCACACAAGGTAGTTTAGCGTTAAACTAATTTCACCGCAGGGAGGGTGGCCATGATCGAAAATCAGAAAGATGCCCCGCGTCAGGCGGCGCTCGATTATCACGAGTTCCCCAAGCCCGGAAAGCTGGAGATCCGCGCGACCAAGCCGATGGCCAATGGCCGCGATCTGGCGCGTGCCTATTCCCCCGGTGTCGCCGAGGCCTGCCTCGAGATCAAGGCCGACCCGAAAAATGCGAGCCGCTACACCGCACGCGGTAACCTTGTGGCGGTGGTGACCAATGGCACCGCCGTGCTGGGTCTGGGCAATATCGGCGCGCTCGCGTCCAAGCCGGTGATGGAGGGCAAGGCGGTTCTGTTCAAGAAATTTGCCAATATCGACTGTTTCGATATCGAGCTGGACGAGACCGACCCCGAGAAGCTGGCCGACATCGTCTGTGCCCTTGGTCCCACCTTTGGTGCAATCAATCTGGAGGACATCAAGGCCCCGGATTGTTTTATCGTTGAACGAATTTGCCGCGAGCGGATGGATATCCCGGTCTTTCACGACGATCAGCACGGCACCGCGATTGTCGTGGGGGCGGCGGCAGTGAATGCGCTGCATGTCGCGGGCAAGCGGTTCGAGGATATCAAGGTCGCCTCGGCGGGCGGCGGGGCGGCGGGCATCGCCTGCCTGAACATGCTGGTGAAACTTGGTGTCAAGCGCGAGAATATCTGGCTGTGCGACATTCACGGGCTGGTCCATGAGGGCCGTGCCGAGGACATGAACCCCGAAAAGGCGGCTTTCGCGCAGGCAAGCGAGTTGCGCAAGCTTGATGAGGTGATCGCGGGGGCCGATCTGTTTCTCGGGCTGTCCGGTCCGGATATCGTCACGCCAGAGATGGTGCGCGGCATGGCCAAGCGGCCGATCGTCTTTGCCCTGGCCAATCCCAATCCCGAGATTATGCCGGATGCCGCGCGCGCAGCGGTGCCGGATGCGATCATCGCCACGGGACGGTCCGATTTTCCCAATCAGGTCAACAACGTGCTGTGCTTTCCGTTCATCTTCCGCGGGGCGCTCGATGTGGGCGCGACCGAGATCAACGACGCGATGCAGGTGGCCTGCGTGCAGGGCATCGCCGAACTGGCCCGCGCCTCGACCAGCGCCGAGGCGGCAGCGGCCTATCGCGGCGAGCAGATGACCTTCGGGGCCGATTACCTCATTCCCAAGCCGTTCGATCCGCGCCTGTCGGGCATCGTCTCGTCGGCGGTGGCGCGGGCCGCGATGGAGACCGGTGTGGCGGCGCGCCCGATTGCCGATCTGGAGCAGTACAAGGCAGATCTGGATGCCAGCGTGTTCAAGTCGGCGCTGCTCATGCGCCCGGTCTTCGAGGCGGCGCGCACCGCCGCGCGGCGCATCGTCTTTGCCGAGGGCGAGGATGAGCGCGTGCTGCGCGCCGCACAGGCGATCCTTGAGGAAACCACCGAGCAGCCGATCCTGATCGGCCGCCCCGAGGTGATCGCGCGGCGCTGCGAACGGGCGGGGCTGACGATCCGGCCCGAGCGCGACTTCAACATCGTGAACCCGCAGGACGACCCGCGCTATCGCGACTATTGGGAGACCTATCACAGCATCATGGCGCGGCGCGGGGTGACCCCCGATCTGGCCCGCGCGATCATGCGCACCAACACCACCGCCATCGGCGCGGTCATGGTGCATCGCGATGAGGCCGATTGCCTGATCTGCGGCACTTTCGGCGAATTCCGCTGGCACATGAACTATATCAATCAGGTTCTGGGCGATGACGCGCATCATCCGCATGGCGCGCTGAGCATGATGATCCTCGAGGATGGGCCGCTCTTCATCGCCGACACGCATGTGCGGGTGCGGCCCGATCCTGCCGATCTGGCCGAGACGGCGATTGGCGCCGCGCGCCATGTGCGCCGCTTCGGGATCACACCCAAGGTGGCGCTGTGTTCGCAATCGCAATTCGGCAACCAGCAGGACGAGGGGGCCAAGCGTCTGCGCGCGGCCCTTGCCCTGCTTGACGAGGCACCGCGCGATTTCACCTATGAGGGCGAGATGAATATCGACGCAGCCCTCGACCCGGAATTGCGCGAACGTCTCTTGCCCGGCAACCGGATGGAGGGGGCGGCGAATGTGCTGGTCTTTGCCTATGCCGACGCGGCGTCGGGCGTGCGCAACATCCTCAAGATGAAATCCGGCGGGCTGGAAGTGGGGCCGATCCTGATGGGGATGGGCAACCGGGCGCATATCGTGACGCCGTCGATCACCCCGCGCGGGCTGCTGAACATGGCGGCCATCGCGGGCACGCCGGTGGCGCATTACGGGTAGAATCGCGGATTTGCAGGAATTTGTTTGCAGATTTGCAAATCTGTGAGGTGCATCCCGTGAAATGAACATATCAGGGTGGTTTGCAAAAATTTGCAGGCTGTCTCCCTCACTTTCTGCAAAATTTCTGCGGCCTTGTGTCCCGCCGCGATCCATGACGCTTGCCCGATGAGAGGGTGAACCGTAACACATGTGCAACGGATCGGAGGAGGATACGATGGGATACAATGAGGTTTACACCCGCTCTCTGGCGGACCCCGAAGGCTTCTGGATGGAAGAGGCCGACAAGATCGACTGGGTGAAGAAACCCTCCAAGGCGCTGTTTGACGACTCCGCGCCGATTTACGAATGGTTTTCCGACGGGCTGGTGAATACCTGCTGGAACGCGGTGGATCGCCATGTCGAGGCCGGGCGCGGTGCGCAGGCGGCGATCATCCATGACAGCCCGGTGACCGGCACCAAGCACAAGATCAGCTATGCGCAGCTGCGCAGCCGGGTGGCGCGTCTGGCGGGGGCGCTGCGCGCCAAGGGCGTGGAAAAGGGCGACCGCGTCATCATCTACATGCCGATGGTGCCCGAGGCGCTGGAGGCGATGCTCGCCTGTGCGCGGATCGGCGCGGTGCATTCGGTGGTCTTTGGCGGGTTCGCTGCGCATGAATTGGCGGTGCGGATCGACGATTGCGCGCCCAAATGCATCATCGCCGCCTCCTGCGGGATCGAGCCGGGGCGGGTGGTGCATTACAAGCCGCTTCTGGACGGGGCCATCGAGCAGGCCGCGCACAAGCCCGATTTCTGCGTGATTTTCCAGCGCGAGGAGGAAGTGGCCAAGCTCATCGCGGGGCGCGACCATGACTGGCATGCGTTCCAATACGGGGTCGAGCCTGCCGAGTGTGTGCCGGTCGAGGGCAACCATCCGGCCTATATCCTGTATACCTCCGGCACTACCGGCGCGCCAAAGGGCGTGGTGCGCCCGACTGCGGGGCATCTGGTCGCGCTCAACTGGACGATGAAGAACATCTACAATGTCGATCCGGGCGAGGTGTTCTGGGCTGCGTCGGATGTGGGTTGGGTCGTGGGTCACAGCTATATCTGCTACGGGCCGCTGATTCACGGCAACACCACCATCGTGTTCGAGGGCAAGCCCGTCGGCACGCCCGATGCGGGTACCTTCTGGCGGGTGATTTCGGAGCACAAGGTCAAGAGTTTCTTTACCGCCCCCACGGCCTTGCGCGCGATCAAGCGCGATGACCCGGAGGCGAAGGAACTGGCGAACTATGACATTTCCTGCCTGCGTGCGCTTTATCTGGCGGGCGAACGCGCCGATCCCGACACGATCAACTGGGCCGCCGACAAGATGGGCGTGCCGGTCTATGACCACTGGTGGCAGACCGAGACCGGCTGGACCATCGCCGGCAACCCGACGGGGATCGAGGTGTTGCCGGTCAAGGTCGGCTCGCCCACCGTGGCGATGCCCGGCTATGACGTGCAGATCCTCGATGAGGGCGGGCACGAGGTGCCGCCCGGAACGCTTGGGGCCATCGCCGTCAAGCTGCCGCTGCCGCCGGGCACGCTGCCGACGCTGTGGAATGCCGAGGATCGCTATCGCAAGTCCTATCTCACGACCTTTCCCGGCTATTATGAGACCGGCGATGCGGGGATGAAGGACGAGGACGGCTATCTGTGGATCATGGCGCGCACCGATGACGTGATCAACGTCGCCGGTCACCGCCTGAGCACCGGCGCGATGGAGGAGGTTCTGGCGAGCCATCCGGACGTCGCCGAATGCGCGGTGATCGGGGTCAGCGACACGCTCAAGGGGCAGGCCCCGGTGGGCTTTGTCTGCCTGACCAAGGGCGTGAACCGCGCCCATTCCGAAGTGACCGCCGAATGCGTCAGGCTGGTGCGCGATCAGATCGGGCCGGTGGCGGCGTTCAAGCTGGCGGTGGTGGTGGACCGGCTGCCCAAGACCCGCTCGGGCAAGATCCTGCGCGCGATCATGGTCAGGATCGCCGACAGTCAGGACTACAAGATGCCCGCGACCATCGACGATCCGGCCATTCTGGACGAGATCAGGACCGCGTTGCAGGGCATCGGACTGGCAAAATAAGCGACGCGCGCCGGAACTGACCCGGCGCGCGCCCTGTTCTCAGGCCGCCGCGCGGTCCCTGTCGCGCAGGGCCGAGAGCATGTACTCGGCCACCCCGGCGGAGGAATCGGGGTTCTGGCCGGTCACGATCCGGTCGTCGCGCACGGCGAAGCCGCAGAAATCCTCGATCCCGCGTTCGAACTCGGCGCCTTGCTCGCGCAGGGCATCTTCGAGCAGGTAGGGCACGACATCGGCAAGGCCGGCCGAGCGCTCTTCGGAATTGGTGAAGCCGTTGATGCGACGCCCCTTGATGAGCGGCGTGCCGTCACTGCGCTTGGCCTCGATGAGCCCGGCGGGACCGTGGCACACGGCACCGACGACGCCACCGTTTTCATGAATGGTCGAGACCGCCCTGGCGACGGCGGGCGTCTGGCGCAGATCCCACATGGTGCCATGCCCGCCGGGCAGGAACACCGCGTCATAGCGCGCGGCATCGAGTTTGCTGACGGCGGCGGTGTCGCGCAGGGCCTGCATGGCATGTTTGTCCTCAATGAAGCGCGTCACGGCGTCGGGGCGCGCGGCCGGATCATCGTCCGAGGACGGGTCCGCCGGGGGCTGGCCGCCAAGCGGGCTGGCGAGATCGACCTCATAGCCAGCATCGCGGAACGTCCAGTAGGGTATCGCCATTTCTTCCCAGTAAAAGCCGGTTGGCGCGCCGTCCTGTCCCATCTTGTCACAGGAGGTGAGGATCATCAGTATGCGTGTCATTGTGAACGCTCCTTTTCATTTCAGTTCAGGTGGGTGCGATAGGCCCGGCCTAGCCTTGGGCGTGGTCTGTGTTGCGTGGATCCATCATGCCCGCCTTGATGCCTCGGCGGATCAGGATCAGGTTGACCGGATAGGCGGCGATCAGGCCGCAGGTCAGTGAGACGATCATTGAGGACCAGAACAGCACTTGCCCTGGTCCGGCACTGCCCGCGAGCGTGAGATCAACCCCGATTGCCACGATCTCCATGATCGTAATGCTCGGAGTCTCGGAATAGATCGCGTCCCGGGCCGCCTGCACAAAGCCGGTGCCCTCCTGCATGAGAGGTCCTACGGTCAGCGCAAAGCCCGCCGCATAGGCAAAGGCAAAGGTGATGAGCGCGGTCGCCGTGGTCGTGGCCGCCAGAACGCCGACCGCCAGCGTTAGCCCGATGATCTCGCCCAGGCCGCAGCCGGAATAGCAATGCGCCACCGAGCGTGCGGCACGGCGCCATTGGCCGTCGGCTGCAATCTCCTTGCGGCCCGACCACCAGTAGACGGCAAGGCCCAGAGGCCCGGAATAGACGACGGTGAGCGCCCAGACCCATTTCATCAGTGGCATGAGATGTGCGTTGCGCGCCCTCATATCCCGGATCAGTATTGCAAGGCTGGGCAGCATCAGCGCGGCCCATGCCACCAAAAACCATGGGCTTTGCAGGATCGTGACGAATGCTGTGTAACTCTGTGCCATAGCCTTTGACCTAAGCAGGCGCGCAGGTCTTTAAACCCCGGAGGCCGAGACGGGGCGGACATCCGCCGATCTGGATGACCCGGTATCGTCACGCGCGGCGGCTGTTCCATGTCGAGACCGAACGCCCCCTGCGCGGGACATCCGCGCGGGGACCGGGAACCCGGCAGGCCTGGCAGGGGAAGAGCCGTGCGATCTAGGACCGCTGCCCGCTCAGAACCATGACTTCGACGGGACTTGGAAGCAGACTTGTCAACGCGTCTGGATCGCCTTGCATCTGCGTCTCGCGATCCTCGTACACAACGAGCCCGGTGATGATAGACGCTCCGAGAAGGAGTAACCTGAGGCTGTTTGCCAACCGCATGACCGTTTTCCCTTTCGATTTGCGTGTCAGGAACCTGTGCGTGTCAGGTGAGACGAGCTTGCGTCCGGGGGCCATGGTCAGGCAATATCGCGGCGTTGATATCGGATAACACCGCCTGTATTCGCCGGGTGCGATCGGCTTGTCTGTCCCTCAGGAGGTCGTGATGCGCCTTGTTTTGAAAGCCTTTTTGGCCTGTCTGGTCTGTTTCATGCCCGATCCGTCCCGTGCCGAGCCTGCCATCGCCGACTATGCCCCGCCGCCTCTTGGCAGCTATCGTTTCATCAGCGATCAGGTGATGGGCGGGGTGTCTGAGGGCGCGGCGCGGATCGAGGAGGAGGCGGGCGCGCGCTATCTGCGGCTGACCGGCACGGTCAGCACCGCCAATCGCGGCGGCTTCCTTCAGGCGCGCGTCACTCTGGACACCGCTTTGCCCGAAGCTGCGCAGGGCATTGTCGTGCGGGTCAGGGGGGCGGGAGGACGGTATTTCGGGGCGGGAGGACGGTATTTCGTGCATCTGCGGACGCGGGGCACGGTGCTGCCCTGGCAATATTATCAGGCCGGATTCGAGACCAGTGGCGACTGGCAGGAGGTGCGCATTCCCTTTTCTGCGTTCGCCCCGTCCGGCGCGCTCTTGCGCGCCACACCGGATCCCGCCTCGGTGACCAGCCTTGCGGCGGTGGCCTATGGGCGCGATCATCAGGCGGATCTGTCGTTCCGGTGGCTCGGGCTCTATTAATCGGGTTTGTGATATTTTTCAGCCCGAAACCGCGAGAATACCGGCCACTGAGGTCGCTTTATGTAAATTGTTCGCGCAGCAGGCGCTCTTCAAGACCGTGGCCGGGATCGAACAGGATGCGATGCGCGATGCTGGTCTCCGAGCGGATTTCCACCCAGAGCACGCTTTCCACCCAACGGCTGTCGGCGTCGGCCATGACCGGGCGCTTGTCCGGGTCGATCACGTCGAAACGGACCTCGGCGGTCTTGGGGATCAGCGCCCCGCGCCAGCGCCGCGGGCGAAAGGCCGCGACGGCGGTCAGCGCCAGCACATCCGAGCCGATCGGCAGGATCGGGCCGTGTGCGCTGTAATTATAGGCGGTCGATCCGGCGGGCGTGGCAACGAGCGCCCCGTCGCAGACCAGCTCTTCCAGCCGCAGGCGTCCGTCGACGGTGATCCGCAGCTTGGCCGCTTGCGGGCCTGCGCGCAGCATTGACACTTCGTTGATGGCCAGCGCCTCGTGCAGCGTGCCGTCGCGCGATTGCGCCTTCATCCTCAGGGGGTTGATGACCTCTTCCCCGGCGGCGGCGAGCCGTTCGATCAGGTCGGTCTCGCTGTATTCGTTCATCAGAAAGCCGACCGTGCCCCGGTTCATGCCATAGACCGGCGCATCGAGGTATTGCGTGCGGTGCAGCGTGTGGAGCATGAACCCGTCGCCCCCGAGGGCCACGATCACATCGGCCTGCTCCTCGGGGACGTCGCCGAAACGATTGCTGAGCGCGGCGCGGGCGATCTGCGCGACGGGCATGTCGCTGGCGACAAAGGCGATCTTGCGGCTCATGCCGGGGTCCTGTTTCCAAAAGGCGATGCACTGGCGCGGATCGAACCACAATTCCCGTGCCAAGACCAGCCGTGCCGGTCCTGCAAGCGGATTCGTCGCTTTACATTCTTCCAAAACGGACGAGTTTCCTTTAGGAAATCGAAAATTCACCCTCTGCCGGAGTTGCTCACATGCCCCATGACGGAAATCAGCCAGTCGCGGACCAAGGCTTTTTCACGGAATCCCTCGCCTCGCGCGATCCCGATCTCTTTGGCGCGATCCGTCAGGAACTGGGCCGTCAGCGCGACGAGATCGAGCTCATTGCCAGCGAGAACATCGTCTCTGCCGCCGTCATGGAGGCGCAGGGCAGCGTGATGACCAACAAATACGCCGAAGGATATCCCGGTCGGCGCTATTACGGTGGCTGTCAATATGTTGATATCGCAGAGAATCTCGCCATCGAGCGGGCCTGCGAACTGTTTGGCTGCGGCTTTGCCAACGTGCAGCCCAATTCGGGCAGTCAGGCCAATCAGGGCGTGTTCACCGCGCTGTTGCAGCCGGGCGATACGATTCTGGGCATGAGCCTCGATGCTGGCGGCCACCTGACGCATGGTGCCGCCCCCAACCAGTCGGGCAAGTGGTTCAACGCGGTGCAATACGGGGTGCGCAAAGAGGACAATCTGATCGACTATGATCAGATCCAGGCGCTGGCGACCGAGCATCAGCCCAAGCTGATCATCGCTGGCGGCTCGGCGATCCCGCGCCGGATCGACTTTGCCAGGATGCGGGAAATCGCTGATTCCGTCGGGGCTTATCTGCATGTGGACATGGCGCACTTTGCCGGTCTGGTGGCGGCGGGCGAGCATCCCAGCCCGTTCCCGCACGCGCATGTGGCGACCACCACGACGCACAAGACGCTGCGCGGCCCGCGTGGCGGCATGATCCTGACGAATGACGAGGCGCTGGCCAAGAAATTCAACTCGGCGATCTTTCCCGGCATTCAGGGCGGGCCGCTGATGCATGTGATCGCGGCCAAGGCCGTGGCCTTTGGCGAGGCGCTGCGCCCGGAATTCAAGAGCTACATCCAACAGGTCGTCAAGAATGCGCAGGCGCTGTCGGATCAGTTGATCAAGGGCGGGCTGGATACCATCACCCACGGCACCGACACTCATGTCGTGCTGGTCGATCTGCGTCCCAAGGGCGTCACGGGCAATATCGTCGACAAGGCACTGGGCCGGGCGCATATCACCTGCAACAAGAACGGTGTGCCGTTCGATCCGGAAAAACCGACTGTCACCAGCGGCATCCGCCTCGGGTCGCCTGCCGGCACGACACGCGGCTTCGGTGAGGCGGAGTTCCGTCAGATCGCGGACTGGATCATTGAGGTGGTCGATGGGCTGGCCGCGAATGGCGCGGATGGCAATGCGGCGGTTGAGGCCAAGGTGAAGGCCGAGGTTGCGGCGATGTGCGCGCGCTTCCCGCTCTATCCGAACCTCTGAGCCGGAGGGCAGAAAGAAAACCCCGCGCAGTTCGATTTCTGCGCGGGATTTTTATTTGAAAACAGTGTCTTGCCGGTTGAACTTAGCCCGCGCCCTGCCAGCGGATCAGGGCGTATATCAGCCCGCCCAACAGCATCAGGTTGAGCGCGATACCCCCCAAGAGGCGCAGGATCGCAGTCTTGCGCGCCTCGGCCGGGTCGAGCGTGTCGAGATGGCGATGCATATCCGTGAAGGCGCTGTTTACACTCGACGAATCCAGCACCCTGGCAAGCTTGGGGTGGGCCATCCAATCCTGCGCGCCGAGGATGATCTGACCGGCGCGCCGCTGACGGCGGGGCAGACGCCGCCCGGCCCGGCGCAATTGCCGCTCGAGCGTCGCGCCGCGCAGGCGCATCCTGTCCGACAGCGCGGTTTGCAGCCGTGTCACCTTTGTCTGAAACTCTTCCGTATCAATCACTTGAACACCCCTTTGACCGCAGTGTAGCGGCCCGGTGCTGGCTGCTCAAGGGGGCTGGTCATTGAGCGGGTGGGGCGATATTCAGGGCCCATGTTGAACCGGATCGAACATGGCGCGCCGACCGACGGGCCCGGATTGGTGATCGTTCACGGGCTTTATGGCTCGGGGCGGAACTGGGGGGTGATCGCGAAACGCCTGTCGGACAGCCGTCACGTGGTCGCGGTCGATCAACGCAATCATGGGTCAAGCCCCTGGTTTGACACGCAGTCTTACGAGGACATGGCCGCCGATCTGGCCGAGGTGATCGAGGATATCGGCGCGCCCTGCGATGTGTTGGGGCATTCGATGGGCGGCAAGGCGGCGATGGTGCTGGCGCTGACGCGGCCCGATCTGGTCAACAGCCTGATCGTGGCAGATATTGCGCCTGTCGCCTATCAGCACACCCAGATACAGTATATCGAGGCGATGAAAGCGGTAGATCTGTCGCGGGTCGAGCGGCGCTCGGACGCCGCCGCGCAATTGCGCGAGACGGTGGACAACCCCGCGCTTGTGCCATTCTTCTTGCAGGCGATCGACGTGACCGGGAAACGCTGGCTTCTGAACCTCGACACGCTCGCGCGCGAGATGCCGAAGATCCTGAGCTTTCCGGATATTTCAGGCGCTTACGACGGACGCACCCTGTTCCTGAGCGGCGCGGAGTCGGACTATGTCGGGCACGCGCATCGCGACCGGATCAAGGCGCTGTTCCCGGCGGCGCAATTCGCCAAGATCCCCGGCGCGGGGCATTGGCTGCATGCCGAGAAGCCGCGCGAATTCGAGGCCGCGGTGCGTGTGTGGCTGGACGGCTGAAAGCGGTGATCAGCCGTCCTCATAGAGCATTTTCGTCACCACATACGTCACCGGAAAGGCCGCGACGAAACCGAGCGCCGCGGCGATCAGGATCGGGATCAGCGTGTCCTGTCCGACCACGAGAGCCGCGATGACGGCGGACCCAGCGAGGGTGGAGCCGATGAAAAGATGCAGGATGAAGCCAAGGCGCAGCATGGGGGTCTCAGGGGTTATGACACTGACGGATGTCTAGCGGTGAGCGCCGTGCAGCGCCTTGATCTGGGTCAGGTGCAGAACCGATTGCGCCGACGCGAGCGGGGCTGTAAGCCACACTTGCGACGCAACAGGAGGGACGCGACATGAGACTGCTATTGATCGGACTTCTGGCCTGCACGGGATTGGCCGCCTGCGAGACGGTGCAGGGCGCCGGGCGCGATATCCAGAACGCCGGACAGGCGATGGAAAACGCGGTGGAGTAAGACGGGCACGCGCCCCTCTGACCTCAGACCTCGGGTTTCGACGGGTCCGGGATGAGGCCGCTCTCCCGGGTGTGGTCGAAATTGGGGTCTTTGCGCTTGATCCGCCGGGAGATCACGTAGGCCAGCGGCCAGGCGGCGAGCGCGCCCACGACCGCAGCCCCGCCAATCGCGGGCCACGTGTAATAGCCAAGCGCCAGAACGGCAATGACGAGCCCGCCCACGGTCACGGACCCGGTAGCAAGGGTGAGATACAGGCTTAGACGGTCCATGATGGTCCTCCTTTCACTGTAAGCTCAGACATGGGGATGGGCGAGTGGGTGTGTCAAGGGGACCCGGCTCGACGCGGCTTGGGGCTTTGTGTCGTGCGGGCGTGCGGCGGCGATCGTCGCCTGACCGTCGCACGCGCCCGTGACGCCGCCCTCCGAGCCAGTCGGCCGCCGCTGCGTGACGCGGTTGCGCCCCCGGTCCCGATCATGGCCATTGCGGCCCGGTATCGCGCTTCCCTGCCACCGTCGCGCCCGCCTTCGTCGGAGGGCATTCGGTGTCACTCAAACACCGAGCGCCACCTGACTGTTAGGTGACACTCTATATTACAGTGATACCGGAAGACCCCCGAAGAAGGCGGATGTGGGCGGATGGGCCTTGTAAATAAGGGGGTTCAGAGGGTCCACGCGCGCGCATTCAAGAGCCGTGCGAAGTTTGCAGTGGAACGCTTGAAAGCGCCGTAGAGGCCCGGAATGGGGCCGGAGAGGCAATTACCGGGGGCATGCGGGCCGAAACGCTCAAACCCTATTAAATAAAGGTTTAACGGGCCGTGAGGGCGGTGTTTCAGGGGGCGCTGAGAGGGTTCGGGAGGGCAAAGATCTGGGACCCTCGCCGCCCAGTTCTTTTTCAGGGTCCCACTTCCATGGTTATGCCCGCGATATCAAACGGATAGCCAATTTGACAGCGGCCCGGACCGGGGAGAGAAGTGGGACCCTATTTTCGGGTGAACAGGCGCTCAGATGACAATCAGTCAGACAGCGCGTCGCGGAGGCCTTGCAGGTACCTGATCCGCTCCATCCTGTACTCGTGCGCGCAGTCACTGAGTGCGTAGAACAGGTCCTTTGGTCGCGCGTCGATGCCGTATTGATCATCGAGGGCGAGGAGTTTTCCGGCACCCGTGCCATTGCGGCAATCGGCTGCAGCCTCGGTGTAGAGCCGCGTCTTATTCAAATGCTCAACATACCAAAAGCCGCCCGCGATCAGGGCAGCAGCGGCGACGACCCCGCCGAATGCGAAATGCGTCGTAGAGAGGTTCAGGTTTCCCATTGGGACCTCGCGGATTTGATCTGAATGCTACCACGCATGCGCTGACCAGACAATCTCGCCAAGGATGCGGACGCGGTTCATGTCGGGACCGGTGCGGGTCTCGGCGGGGTGTGCGGGGTTGTCGGAGGTGAGGATGATCAGCTGGTCAGGGATACGGTCGAGGCGTTTGACCCGGGCCGCGCCGTCGGTGTCGATCAGGGCATAGACGTGACGGTTGCGGATCTGCGTGCGGCGTTCGTCGATCATCACCAGATCGCCGTCGTGGAGCGTGGGGGCCATGCTGTCACCGGTGACACGGAGAAGGCAGGCATCGGAGGGTGAGATGTCCCGCTCGCGCAGCCAGTCGCGGCGGAAGGCGAGTGCGCCGAGCTCTTCCACCTGGTCATTGATCGCGCCGCCGCCCGCCGCGAGGCGGGCATCGACGCGGGGGATCGGCGCGAAGTCGGCTCCGTCGAGGGCTACGGTATAGACCGGGAGATCCTTGCGCGGCGGACCGATGTAGAATTCGAGGCCGAGCGCCTCGGCGATCTCTTTGGCCCTATCAACGCTAGGCGTTCGAGGGCTCTTGTCCAGCATTCCCTTGAGGGCGTTTCGGCCCAGTCCGAGTTGCGCTTCGAGACCACGATGAGATGCTCCCGTCTCTTTGAGGCGAGCTTTTAATTCCTCAAGGAGGACATATGACGGGACCGCGTGCACAATCGTGCACTACCTAAAAAACGCCTTTTCGTCCAATCTTTTCTATTTGTCCTCAATTGTGGTTGCATCGCGTCCGCGATTGTGCACAAATAGGTGCATGTTGAGCGAGCACCAAATAAGAGACCTGATTATCGCGCTGGCGAAGGCCCGCGATTGGGAGGTCACCTATGCCTCCCGTATGGCCAGCGGCAGCGGCGATACGGTGGCGCGTCTTGACGCAGGCGTGGGGCTCACCCTCCGTCGCGCCAAGGTTATCATCAAACGCTGTTCCGACCTTTGGCCGGACGATGCCGGGCATGCCTGGCCGAAAGGCATCGAGCGGCCCTCCGGTACCAAGGAGGATGCGGCATGAGCGGTATAAGGCTGGGCCAGAAGATGCGTGAACGGCTGCGCGAAGAGCGCAGGATCATGAAGATCGGCCCGACCGCCCTAGCGCGCCGGATCGGCGTCGAGCAGCTGGTCTGGAAGCGGGTCGAGGCGGGCGAGGTTCCGGTGACGTTTGCTCTGTCCAAAAGTCTGGCGGCGGCGGGTATCGACATTCTCTACGTGATGACGGGCCATCGCAATGCAGCCGCACCCGAGCAGCGCAAGTCGTTCGCACGTCGCCGGGATATGGCCCTCATGATCTGCCCTGAACTGCGCTGGCTTATCCCGCCTTTCGTGTTTCCCGAGAAGATCGACGATCCGTTTCTGGACCCCAAGAGCCGCCGCCGATTGGCGCGATCCACCCCCACCGAGAGGAGTTATCCGGCATGAGCATTCTTAATCCCGCAAACGAGCGACCCAGCCCGGTTGCCACGGTATCCAGCCCTGACCGAGAAGATTGGCCCATGTACCGCGCGTATCGGCTGGAAATCCCAGCAGCCTTTGAGGTTCGCTGTGCTGCCTTTCTTGCAACGCGGCCCGCGCCGAGCGGATCAGCCGGTCAAGGAGCGCTTGCTGCGCTGGCGGAAGATTATTGGCGGTTATCTCCAGGTGTTCTTCTGACCCCCCGAGGAGAAGATTATCCAGAAGATAGCCGAGTTCTCGGCCAGATGGCGCTGGATGCGGGGCGGGTGTATGGGGGCGATCATCCGTGCCTGCCAGTTCCGCCAGAGCATTCAGGCGGCGCAGCGCTGCTTCTGGCGTCCGCCAGTGGAGTTCCGACGGGTCAATCTTGTGCGGGCGAATGTCTCTTCCTGATGCCATTGGTCGGCCTTTCACCTGAGGGGTTGCTTGAGTCGGGTCGAGAGTATCACAGGGTGCGGGTTTTTTGGCGTGGGCAGGAGGTGACAGGGGAGCCGATCACACTTGCCCGGCGGGAAGGTGTGGCATGAGTATCCGCTGTCGCCTTGCCCTGATGATCTGAGCGATCGAGGATGCTGAAGGGTCGCTGGTGCAGCTCGACACTGTGGACGTGACCAGCGAGAGCGCCCTCGTCCAGTCGCATCTTGGGCTGACAGGGCGGGTCGAGGATGCCGAGGATGGTCTGACCATCGCCGAGGGCGCGCTAGTTGAATTGAACACGGTGGACGTCACCAGCACGAGTGCGCTCGTTCAGTCGCATCTTGGGCTGACAGGGCCGGGTCGAGGATGCCGAGGGGGCGATCACCGATATCGTCAATCTCGATATCGACCCAGACAGCGCGCTGGCGTTCCAGCGGCGGTTGCAGGAGGTGTCGCTCGGCAACCCGATCAGCCTGATCCCCAACGGGTCGTTCAAGGCGGGCGATGCGGTCGGCTGGACGCTCGACACGGCCAAGATGAGCGTCGTGGCCCGCGATCCGGGTGCGGCCTCGGTGCTGGCACTGGCACCAACCGGGCATGTCCTGCGCATGGACCGCGACGATGCGTTCAACCGGGACGCCGTCGCGGTCACGGGCGTCGAGGTGCAACAGGGCGATATCGTTGATGCCTCGATCACGGCGGGGCGCGATGCAACAGGAGCGGGTGGCATCGTGGCCCTGCAATTTCGCTGGCGCGATGCCGCCGGGGTGATCATCACCTCAGAGCTGCTCGGCGCAACCATGGTCTCGGGCAAGTTCCAGACCTCAGAGCTGACCGCCACCGCCCCGGCCGATGCCGCAACTCTCGACATCATACTGCGCCGCCCGCCCGGCGGGGCGGGCCCGGTCTACGTCACGCAGGTGATCGCAGAGCGCCAGAGCCTTTCGGCCCGGCAGATCGCGGCCAGTGTGGACACGATCGAGAGCACGAAAGTGGACGCGGATGGCGCGGTCGCGGCGGTGCAGCAGCGCATCAGCGCCGAGTATGCCTCGTTCGAGGCACTGGCCGAAGCGACAGCCTTTGCCGAGGCGACGGCGGACGGGATCGCGGCGGGCTTTGTCTGGCGGCTCAACGGCCAGAACGTGCTTGAGGCTGTCAGCGTGGCCGATGGCACGAGCGGCCCCACCAGTACGTTCCGGATCGCGGCAGATTTCGTGCAGATCACCGGGATCACACAGATCGACACGGCAGTGATCGGGCAGCTGGCCGCCGAGAACGCCTTCGTCTCCAACCTGACCGTGGACACGCTCAACCTCGCCGGTGAGGCGGTGACCACCGACAAGATCAAGGCCAATGGCGTCACGGATTTTGCAATCGCAGGTTCCGGAAACGTCACCAATGGCAACTCCACATGGACCACGGCCGCCGAGTTCACCATCGACGCCAATGCGGCGGCGCATGCCCTTTTGGGTACCATCGTGCTGACCCTGTCACACCCGCCGGAGACATTCCCGGCCGGGTTCAAGATCCGCGCCACGATCAACGTAACGACCGAGGTCCTGTCGCTGACCCGTGACGAGATGATCCTCGCGACGGGGGGCGGCGCGCGGTTCGTGGGCTCGCTGAGCCGGGCGTTTACCGGCGCAAGCGCCACGGTGCGGTTGCAGATACGCAACGCGGGCGGGCAGGGACTGTCCTCCTCGAACATCTGGGGGATGCTGGTCAAGAAATGAAAACGGTCATTTTCCACAACGATGCGGGTGATGTGGTGCGGTGGGTTCAGACCCCGCGCAGCTCGACGGCACGCACACCCAAGGGGCTTCACCGCCTCGTGATCGACGGGGCCGTCGAGGACCCAACCGCCTGGCGTGCCGAGGAAGGCGCGCTGGTGCCACGCGGCCCGGACGTGGCGGAGGCGATGCGCCGCCTGCGTCAGACGCGCGACCGGCTGCTGGCCGCGTCCGACTGGTCGCAACTGCCCGATGCGCCTTGTGACTGCGCGGCCTGGGCCGAGTACCGCCGCGCGCTGCGCGACCTGCCGCAGACCACCGACCCCCTGAACCCTGTCTATCCTGAGCAACCGAGGAGAATGAAATGAGTGCGGTTTACGACACCGGCACGATCAGTGTCACGAACGGGAGCGCCGTCGTCACCGGCGCAGGCACGGCCTGGGTGGGCGTGCTGCGCGCAGGCTGGCTGATCAAGCTGCCCAACGGCGAAATGGGCGTGATCAACCAGGTGGTCAGCGCGACCGAGCTTCTGCTGCTGGAATTCTACACCGGCACCACGCAGTCAGCGCAGTCCTACTGGGCCATCGCCACTGGCGGGGTCGCGGCAGCTCTGGCGACGGCGGTCGAGGAGCGCAACGCCGATGTGCAGGCGATGCTCGACGGCCCTGGCTCGGGCAAGTTCGCGGATGGCACGTTGGCACAACCTGGCATCGCCTTCACGGCGGATCAAGATACCGGCCTCCGGCGCGTGTCCTCGAACAAGGTGGCGCTGACCACCGGCGGCGTCGATCGGGTGCTGTTCGGCGCAGACGGCATTACCGGCCCTGCGGTGCAATCCTCGCCCATCGACACCACGGCGGGGCGGCTCATGGCCGTGGGCGCGTTCGGGCTGGGGGCGGATACACCGTCCGAGATCACGGACTTTACCGCCGCCCTGCGACCCGGCTTCTATCGCTACGCAGAGGCGACGGCCACGGGCGCGCCGGGCACCGGCTTGGCGTTTCAGGGCATGGCGATTGTGTCCCGCGCGATTACTGGCGCAACGGCCATCATTGCCATGCGGCAGACCAGCACGGTGTCCTCTCAGCGGCTGTTCTTCGGCACGCGGACGGGTGAGACGGGCGCGATCACGTGGCGCAACACGTGGCACGATGGCAATGCAGAGATCGCGACCAACGCGAATGGCAAATACATCAAGTTTCCGAACGGCAAGCTGATCTGCCACCACGCCGTGAACGCGGGCAGCATCCTCGCTTCCGGCACAGGCACGCGCGACGACCCCTATCAGAGCGCGACGTTTAACTGGACCTATCCGGCGGCGTTCAGCGCCGCGCCGGACGTGACATTGGTGGCGGAGTCCCAGAGTAGCTCGTTCAATCTGCGCGTTCTGGGGGCCAACTATTTCACGCGCAGCGCTACGCAGCTTGCCAGCGTCCGGGCCTTTGCCGGGACCAGCATCAACGCAGCCCGCGATGTGACCGTGATGATGAGGGCCATTGGTCAGGCGGCATAAGGAGACGAGCCATGCAGATCACCCTATCCCCTTCCCGCCGCGATACCGCGCTCGAATTGAGCCGCAACGGCGATACCCTCACGATCAACGGCGAGACCTTCGATTTCTCGCCCCTGCCGGACGGGGCCAGTTTGCCCACCGAGGCCATTGGCAGCGACTGGTTCGCCGGGCCGGTCGAGCGCGTGGGCGGCGTGCTGCGCCTGACGCTGATCCTGCCCCACGGGGCCAATGCGCCCGAGGCAACCCGCTTTCCCGCACCCATCACCCTGACCGGCGACGGGCCGGTGAGCCTGCCACCCTATGAGATCGAGGAGACCGACGATGCCGCAGATTGATTTCACCCAATCGATCACCGCCGAGGACAAGGCCGCAGAGGCGGCGGCGGCGCGCGCCACTCGGATCAAGGCCGAGTGCCGCGCGGGCATCCTCGCCGTCGGTTCGGAACCCACCCAGATGAACATCGCGCAGGCCGGGATCGTCTTCACGGCAGCGGTGCTGGACGGTGCCACGCGCGCAGATGCCCTGACCGCATCCGGGCTGCAGGACGGCGATCTGGCTTTGGCACAGTCCTGGAAGGCGTGGGTCGCCGCCATGCAAGACGCCTGTCGCACCGCCATCGCGGCCGGCGACGATCCTGTCTGGCCCGCCGTGCCCGATGGCGTGGCCGAATTGGCGGCGCGGTTCTGATGTCGGGGCTCGACATCATCGTCTGGGTGCTGTTCGCGGCGGCGCAGCTGGCCGATGTGCGCAGCACAAACACGTTCCTGCCGATGCCGGAAATAGAGGAGAAGAACTGGCTCTGGCATAAGGTTCAGGTCGCTCTGTCCTCCGAGTGGTGGATCCCCCGCCTGATCTTTGTGTGGGGCGCGGCCATGCCTCTCTATCTGTACACGGGCATCCTTTCGGTTGCGGTGATCGCCGCGATCGTCGGAGCGGTCGCCGTCAGGAACTACTGGCTGATCCGGAAGCATCGGTAGCGTCATGGTTCAGCGGGGTCTAAACGCCATTTGAATGCCCGTTGAACCCGCCGCCTGCAGCCCCTTTTCTAAAAATCGGTTGCTGCAATCTTCACTGTAATTCACTGTAAACTTCAGCGTCACGCTACAGCGCCTCTGACCGGGGCTGGCGCTTGAAACAGTTCTGCAATAGTTGCTAATTAAATTAACGCGCGTTCATTTCAACGAACAGGAGCCGCCGATGGATTTCGCCCTCAGCGAGGAACAGACTGCCATTTTCGACATGGCCCATGCCTTTGGACAGGATCGCATCGCGCCGCATGCCCGCGATTGGGAGCGCGAGGGCACCATCCCCAAGGATCTGTGGCCGGAGATTGCCGCGCTTGGCTTTGGCGGGCTCTATGTGAGCGAGGAGGCGGGCGGCTCTGGCCTTACGCGCCTGGATGCGACGCTGGTCTTCGAGGCGCTGTCAATGGCCTGCCCCTCGGTCGCGGCTTTCCTGTCGATCCACAACATGTGCGCCAAGATGATCGACAAGTTCGGCTCGGACGAGATCAAGGCGCGGGTGCTGCCGAAAGCCATGACCATGGAGACGGTGCTGTCCTATTGCCTGACCGAACCGGGATCGGGATCGGATGCCGCCGCCCTCAAGACCCGCGCCGAACGCACCAATGAGGGCTACACTCTGAATGGCACCAAGGCGTTCATCTCGGGCGGCGGGTATTCCGACGCTTATGTGGTGATGGTGCGCACCGGGGGGGATGGACCCAAGGGCATCTCGACCGTCTATGTCGAGGACGGCGCGGAGGGCCTCAGCTATGGCGGGCTGGAGGATAAAATGGGCTGGCGCAGCCAGCCGACGCGCCAGGTTCAGTTTGATAATTCCAACATTCCTGCGCGTGATCTGGTCGGAGAAGAGGGCAAAGGTTTCACATATGCGATGAACGGGCTGGATGGTGGCCGTTTGAATATCGCGGCCTGTTCGTTGGGGGCGGCGCAGCAGGCGCTCAACATGACGCTGAGTTACATGGCCGAGCGAAAGGCCTTCGGCAAACCGATCGACCAGTTCCAGGGGCTGCAATTCCGCCTTGCCGACATGGAGATCGAGTTGCAGGCCGCGCGCACCTTCCTGCGGCAGGCCGCGTGGAAGCTGGACACTGAGGCGCCCGACGCCACCAAGTTCTGTGCCATGGCCAAGAAATTCGTGACCGAGGCCGGTTCGCGCGTCGTCAACCAGTGCCTGCAACTGCATGGCGGCTATGGCTATCTGGCCGACTACGGGATCGAGAAACTGGTGCGCGACCTGCGGGTGCATGAAATTCTCGAGGGCACCAACGAGATCATGCGCCTGATCGTGGCGCGGCAGATGCTGGCGGACCAATGAGCGGTGACATCCATATCCGCAAGGACGGCCGCGCCGGGCGGATCACGCTGACCCGGTCCAAGGCCTTGAATGCGTTGAGTTATGACATGGCGATGGCCATCGAGGCGGCACTGGATGACTGGCGCGACGACCCGGAGGTGGCGCTGGTGCTGATCGACGCCGAGGGGGATCGTGCCTTCTGCGCGGGCGGCGACATTCAGCAGTTGTACGACACCGGGCGTGCCGGGGATTTCGCCTATGGGCGGCGGTTCTGGGCCGATGAATACCGGCTGAATGCGAAAATCGCCGAATATCCCAAACCCTATATGGCGCTGATGCAGGGCTTTGTCATGGGCGGCGGCGTGGGCATTTCTTGCCACGGATCGCACCGCGTCACCTGTGAGAGCACGCAGATCGCCATGCCCGAATGCGGCATCGGTCTGGTGCCGGATGTGGGCGGCTCGCTCTTGCTGGCGCGCGCACCGGGGCGGATGGGGGAATATCTGGGGATCACCGGCACGCGTATGGGACCGGAGGATGCGATATATAGCGGTTTTGCAGATGTTTACGTGCCGCAGTTGAAGTGGGGTGACCTGATCGCGGCACTGGTTGAGACGGGCGATCCGGCGGTGATCGACGCCGCCACAGAGACGCCACCGACGGGCACTCTGCGCAGTATTGAGCCGCAGGTCGCCGCACATTTCGGCGGCGAGAGGCTGGGCGATATCGTCAATTCCCTGCGCGCAGAGGACAGCGACTTTACGAGCGGCGCGCTCAAGGCGTTGTCGCGCGGCTCGCCGCTGTCTATGGCCTGCACGGTCGAGATGGTGCACCGTCTGCGGACGCCCGAAACGGGTATCCGCGACGCGCTTGGCCTTGAATACCGTTTCACCTATCGTGCGATGGACGAGGGCGATTTCCTGGAGGGTATCCGCGCGGCGATCATCGACAAGGACCGCGCGCCGAACTGGCAACACGCGCTGGAGGGCCTGCCGGGAACGGCAGTCGCCGTCATGCTGAAGCCCCTCGGGGCGGACGCGCTGACATTCGAAAGGGAGGGAACGACATGAAGATCGGGTTCATCGGGCTGGGCAATATGGGCGGGCCGATGGCCGCCAATCTGGCCAAGGCCGGGCATGAGGTGACGGGCTTTGACATGGCCGACGTCAAGATCGAGGGCCTGTGCATGGCCGACAGCGCGGCAGAGGTCGCCAAGGCGGCCCGCGTGGTGATCACCATGCTGCCCAATGGCGACATCCTGCGGAAGGTGGCTGCGGAGGTGATCCCGGCCATGGACAAGGGCGCGGTGCTGCTCGACTGCTCGACCGTTGATGTGCAATCCGCGCGCGACGTGGCGCAAGAGGCGCAGGCGGCGGGGCTTTTGGCGCTTGATGCGCCGGTGTCGGGTGGCGTGGGTGGCGCGGCTGCGGGCACGCTGACCTTCATGGTAGGTGGCGACGAGGCGGGCTTTGACATCGCCCGCGAACTCTTTGACATCATGGGGCAAAAGGCGGTTCATTGTGGCCCGTCCGGGAATGGGCAAGCGGCCAAGATCTGCAACAACATGATCCTTGGGGCCACCATGATCGCCACCTGCGAGGCCTTTGCGCTGGCCGACAAGCTGGGGCTGGAGAGGCAGGCGATGTTCGACGTGGTGTCGACCTCCTCGGGCTATAGCTGGTCGATGAATGCCTATTGCCCGGCGCCGGGGATCGGCCCCAAATCGCCCGCCGATAACGGCTATCAGCCGGGGTTCGCCGCCGATCTGATGCTCAAGGACCTGCGTCTGTCGCAGCAGGCCGCCGAGGCGGTCGATGCCGATACGCCGATGGGCCGTGCGGCCTGTGACCTCTATGCGCAATTCGTCGAAAAGGAAGACGGCAAGGGTCGTGATTTCTCGGCGATGCTGCCACGATTCGAGAAACGCGGGCGCGGCTGATGGGCTGGGTGGCGCGCGCCCCCGGCCTGCCAAAGCTGGAGCCGGAGGCGGTGGCCATCCTCGACAGGCTTTCGCCGATGACTGCCCCGACCGGCCAGGTGCTGTTTCAGCCCGGCGAGACGGTCAAGGGCTTCGTGATCGTGCTCAAGGGCCGGGTCGAGGTGTTTCTGACCGGCGCCTCGGGGCGCGAGATGCTGCTTTACGCGGTGGAGCCGGGGCAAAGCTGCGTGCAATCCACCCTCGGGCTGATGGGCGGCGAGGACTATTCCGGCGAGGCGGTCGCGCGGAGCGACAGCGAACTGGTGCTGGTGCCACGCGACACGTTTCTGCATCTGATGGATCTGTCGGTCGGGTTCCGCAAATTCGTCTTCACGGCCTTTGCGCAGCGCCTTCAATCCATGATGCACCTGTTGGATCGCGTCGCCTTTCAGCGGATCGAGACGCGGCTGGCGCAATGCCTGCTGGAGCGCGCCGAAGATGACGCGCTGAAGGCGACCCATGCCGAGATCGCGGTAATGATCGGCACCGCGCGCGAGGTGGTCTCGCGCCGTCTCGATGCGCTGGCGCGGCGCGGCATCGTGGCGCTGGATCGCGGCGTGGTGCGTATTCTCGATGCCGGGACGCTGCGGGAACTGGCCGAGATCGACAACTGACATCCGGACCCGCAACAGCCCAACCATGCCGGGTCCGGGCATGGCTCAGCTATGCTCTTCCTCCGAGACCGCCGCGAGCGCGCGGTTATAGGCCTTGAGCGCATCAACGTGAAAGAGCGCGCCCTGCAGTTCGGGCGGCTGATCGCCCCCCGCCAGCATCACCACCGGCAGGAACGGTACGCTTGCGCGTTCGAACATCGGCATGGCGACCTCAAGCGTGGTGGTCACGTCCAGATAGACCCCCTGTTCGATCAGCGACCAGCATTGCGCCTCATCCGCCGCGCGCTCGTGATCGGGGGGCCGCATCAGGGCGCGGACCCGGTACATCGCCAGCAGGTAATCCTGCGGCCCCGCCGCAAGGCGGATGCCGCGCCGCATGAGCTGGGTCAGGAAGAATGAGCGCCGCACCAGCCTGGAGCCGAGGGCGGTCGACATCGACACCGCCACCATCACCGCAAGGCCGGTCTGCCAGTCGCCGGTCAGCTCGAACACGATGAGCGTGGTCGATATCGGCGCGCCGAGCACCGCCGCCGCAACCGCGCCCATGCCGGCGAGGGCATAGAGCGTGTAGGCGCCTGACACTTCGGGAAAGACCGCCGTCGCCATGTGACCAAAGGCCAGCCCGGTCAGCGCCCCCACCATCAGCGAGGGCGAAAACACCCCGCCGCCCATGCGCCCGCCGATGGTGATCGCCACTGCCGCCACCTTGAGCACCGCAAAGACCACCGCCTCGTGCCACAGAAGCTCGCCGGTCAGTGCCGCCGAGGTGGTCTCGTATCCCACGCCGATGATATGCGGGAACCAGATCGCGATGGCCCCCAGCAGGAGCCCCGCGCCGGCGGGGCGCAGCCAGCGCGGCAGGCGCAGTTTCAGCTGCACGTGGCTGGCCACGTCCTCGGCCAGGAAGATCGCCCGCATCAAGGCCGCCGCCACCACGCCGCAGACCAGTCCGAGGATCAGGAAGGCGGGCAGTTCGGCGTAGAATTCCAGCGCGCTGGCCTGCGGCAGGGTAAATTCGGTCACATCGCCGAATTCCAGCCGGTTGATCACCGTGCCCGCCACGCTCGCGATCACGATGGGGGCAAAGGCGTGGACCGCGAAATGCCGCAGCACCACCTCGAGTGCGAAGAGCGCACCGGCGATGGGCGCGTTGAACGAGGCCGAAACGGCGGCGGCCACCGCGCAGCCCAGAAGGTCGCGCCCGGTCACCCCGTTGGCGTCGATCCGGTCGCTGACCCAGCTTGAGATCACGCCCGCCAGATGCACCACCGGCCCCTCGCGCCCCGAGGACCCGCCGGTGCCGAGCGTGATCAGCGAGGCCGCCGCCGAGGCCAGCCCCTCGCGTCGCTCCACCCGGCCTTCGGCCATCGCCGCGCCCTCGATCACATCGGCGACCGAGCGTACCCGCGCGTCATCCGTGAAATGATGCAGGATCAGCCCCACCACCAGACCGCCCGCCACCGGCAGAAACAGAATCCAGTACCATGGCAACTGTTCGGCCAGGCTGTGCAGGCGGGTCACGTCCTCGGTCCCGTAGACGAAGCCCTGCAGCGCCGCGATCCCCTTGCGGAAGAAGAGCGCGGCAAAGCCCGCCGCGATACCGATCATCAGCGCGATCAGCCAGAACTGGAACTGGCTTGGCCCGCGTTTGCGCAATACAAGCCAGCCATCGCGCAGCCCCTGCGCCGCGGCGCGGCACAGCTGGCGAAAAAACGATGCGTCCTCTGCCTGCATCTTCCCCTCTTGGCCGTCCGGCCCCGGCTTTCGCATCGCGCGCACATCGCCTAGTGTGCAGACAGCTTCAAGGATGAAAGCCACGCCATGGACATCGAAAACGCAATCGCCGAACTTCATTCCTGTCTAGGCCAACGGCTGACGCGGTCCAAGTCCGATCTTGACCTGCACGGGCGCAGCGAGTCGTATTTCCCCGATGCCCCACCCGATGCGGTTGCCTATCCCGAGAGCACCGAGGAGGTCGCGCGGATCGTGGCGATTTGCGCGCGCCACCACGTGCCGGTGGTAGGCTGGGGCACCGGCACGTCGCTCGAGGGGCAGGCGCAGGCCTTTGCGGGCGGTGTCGCGGTGGATTTCAGCCGCATGAACCGGGTGCTGGAGATCGCGCAGGCGGACATGACCGCGCGCGTGCAACCCGGGGTCACGCGCGAGGCGCTGAACGAGGAGTTGCGCGCCACCGGGTTGATGTTCCCGGTCGATCCCGGGGCCAATGCCTCGATCGGAGGGATGGCCGCGACCCGTGCCAGTGGCACAACTGCGGTGCGCTATGGCACGATGCGCGACAATGTGCTGGCGCTCGAGGTTGTGACGGCGGCGGGCGAGATCCTGCGCACCGGGACGGGGGCGCGCAAATCCTCCTCCGGTTATGATCTGACGGGGCTTTTCGTCGGCTCCGAGGGCACGCTCGGGTTGATGACGGAACTGACGCTGCGGCTGCATGGCCAGCCCGAGGCGGTCTCGGCGGCGGTCTGCGCCTTCGAGAGTGTGGGCAACGCCGTTCAGACGGTGATCGACACCATCCAGTGCGGGGTGCCGATGGCGCGGATCGAGTTGATGGATACCGAGAGCGTGCGGGCGGTGAATGCCTATTCGGGCATGGATCTGCCGGAAAAGCCGCATCTGCTGCTGGAGTTTCACGGCAGTCCCGCCGGGGTGACCGAACAGGCCGAGAGTTTCGGCGCGCTGGCCGCCGATCATGGTGGATCAGGTTTTGACTGGGCGACCCGGACCGAGGCGCGCACTGCGCTCTGGACGATGCGGCACAATGCCTATTACGCGATCCTCGCTGCGCGCCCGGGTGCGCGCGCCGTCGTCACCGATATCTGCGTGCCGATCTCGAAGCTGGCGCAGGCCATCGAGGACACCCGCGCCGACCTGCAGGAGGCCGGGGTGCCGGGGCCGATCCTGGGCCATGTGGGGGATGGCAATTTTCATGCGGTGCTCTTGGTGGATGAGAGCAATCCCGACGAGCTTGCCCGCGCCAAGGCCGCCGCCGCGCGGATGGTCGAGCGCAGCCTGGCATTGGGCGGCACCGCCACCGGCGAGCACGGCATCGGTGTGGGCAAGCTCGATTACATGGCGCGCGAGCACGGGGCTGGATGGGCGATGATGGGGGCGATCAAGGCGGCGCTCGACCCTTTGGGCATCATGAATCCCGGCAAGCTGGTGCCGCCTCGCGACTGATTGAAGGTGCGGGGTCCCTGACCTTGTCCCGGTGTTCGTCCGCTGACGGAAGTTTCCCGGTCTCGCACCGGGGCGCTTCTGGTCGTTCGGACGATGCTCCGAGGGGTGGCAGTGCAGACGTTTCTGCCGATTGCCGGAATATCCACAAGGTTGATAGTGGCCTGCAGTGGACCTTCGCGGATTCAAGGATGAGCCGTGCGGTGCCCGACCGCGGGTGGGCGCGGCACCCTTTCCGGAGGGCACTTTATATCAGCCCAATACTTACGCGTTTTCAATTACTTGATACGTTGCAAAAGCGCCCGCCCGTCACGCCAAAGGCGTGCCGATGCTATCGGCGCACCTTTGGTGCGACGGGCGGTCGGGCGCTGCGCGGCGGTGCCTGCGGCACCTCGATTCCGCGCATTGGTGCTGGAGGCCAAGGAACGCAACAGGCCAAAAATGCCCACAGCCCCAACCTGCCGTCATGCCCAGGGTGAGACCGCTAGCCGCGCCCCTGCGGGTGCGCGCTGGCATAGACCTCCATCAGGCGGGCGGTGTCGACGCCGGTATAGGCCTGCGTGGTCGAGAGCGAGGCATGGCCGAGCAACTCCTGGATCGCGCGCAGGTCGCCGCCCGCGTTGAGCAGATGGGTGGCGAAGCTGTGGCGCATGGCGTGCGGTGTGGCGGTGGCGGGCAGGCCAAGCTGGGCGCGGGTGCGCTCCACCACCTTTTGCACCGCGCGGGGCCCGAGCGCGCCGCCGCGCGCGCCGAAGAAGAGCGGGCCGTCGCGGCGCATGGCATAGGGGCAGATCTGCGCGTAGCGCGCCACAGCCGCGCGGGCAGGCGCAATCACCGGCACCAGCCGCTCCTTGTTGCCCTTGCCGATGATGCGCAGCGTGTCGGACATCGGCAGTGCCGCGCCGGTGAGGCCAAGCGCCTCGGAGATGCGCAGGCCGCAGCCATAGAGCAGCGTGACTACCGCCTGATCGCGGGCGGCGATCCAGGGGGAGAGGGATTGCATCTCGAGCGTCTCGATCATCTCGCTCGCGGCCTCGGGCGAGAGCGGGCGGGGCAGCTTGCGCTGGAATTTCGGCGCACGGATCGAAAGCACGGCGGTCGGCTCGAAGCCCTCGCGTTCGGACAGCCAGCGATAGAAGCTCTTGACCGCCGAAAGCTTGCGCGCGAGCGAGCGGGGGCCGACATCCTGTCCCCTGGTAAAGGCCATCCAGGCGCGCATGTCGGCGGTTGTGATCCGGGCGAGCGCGGCCAACCCTTGTGTCTGGCCGTGATGTTCGGTCATGAAGGCCAGAAAGCCCGTGACGTCGCGCCCGTAGGCGTCGAGCGTGTTGTCGGAGGCCCCCTTGAGCGCCTTCTGCCCCGCCAGCCAGCCCTGCAGGGCGTCGCGGGCGGCGGCCGAGATCATGACAGCCAGCGGCGCATCGTTCGCTCGAACACGCCTGCGAAGAAGGCCAGAAGGTCGGTGCCCTGCTGCGGGCTGAACTGGTGCGGGTCTTCGGCCCCCATGACCAGCATGCCGGGCAGGCGGTCGGCCCCAAAATCCAATAGCAGACAGGCCTCGGAGCGCACGAACCCGGCGTCACGGCCATAGATCCGCATGTCGCCCTCTTCGATCTGGCGCAGGGTCACCTGCCGTGCCGGTACGTCGCGCCCGCCGGTCAGGTAGGATTTGATGAAGCCGGGTTCGGCCACCGAGAGCACATCGCCGAGGCGGCGCACCGCCGGATCGCTGTCGTTCTGCACCGATTCGAGCACGAGGCGCACCGAATCGACCCGCAGGATATGCGCCACCTCGCCGTCGAGATCGCGCAGGAAGGTCTCGAACTCCACCGGGTCGAGCATGCGCAGGATCGCGCGATGCACCTGATTGGTGCCCGCGAGATTCTCGTAAGCGGCGGCGATGACCGAGCGGTGGGTGTCCTCCAACCGGTCGAGCCGGGCCTCGAGCCGTTCCATCGCAATGCCGCGCAGATCGACGATGTTGCCGCCCATCGAGCGTTCGTTCGCGGCAATGAGGGCGCGCATAAGGTCTTGGTCGTCAAGGATAACATCGGGCTGCGCAATGATCTTTTCGCGCAGTTGGTCATTCATCTCGGGCTTGCTGCTCATTTCGGCCTCGACGTGTTTTTGGGTGTTATAGCAGATCACGCGGGGAATGCCGCAAGAAATTTCGAGGCTGCGCCGCGATCCTCCCCCCAAGGCGTCATCGTCCGGCGTGACCGGACGATCTCCTGTGGCATGAGATCCTCGGATCAAGTCCGAGGATGACCGGGCGCGGGGCCGAGTCAGTGGAGGGCGGCTGGCTGACCGTTGTCATCGTCCGGCTGGACCGGACGATCTGCCGGGTGAGAGATCCTCGGGTCAAGCCCGCGGATGACGGGGGCGGGACAAGTCCGAGGATGACGGGGCGGCGTCGGGTCAGAGGATCTTTTGTCCGGTCTTTGCCCAATCGGCCATGAACGCCTCGAGCCCCTTGTCGGTGAGCACGTGGCCCGCCATCGCCTTGATCACGGCGGGCGGCGCGGTCATCACGTCAGCCCCTACCATCGCCGACTGATAGGCGTGGTTCACCGTGCGGATCGACGCTGCGAGGATCTGCGTCTCGAAGCCGTAATTGTCGTAGATCTGGCGAATATCGGAGATGAGATCCATCCCGTCGAGATTGATGTCGTCGAGCCTCCCGATGAAGGGCGAGATGAAGGTGGCCCCCGCCTTGGCCGCCAAGAGCGCCTGATTGGCGGAAAAGCACAGGGTCACGTTGACCATGTTGCCCTCGCCCGAGAGTACCTTGCACGCCTTGAGCCCGTCCCATGTGAGCGGCACCTTGACGGCGATGTTGTCGGCAATCTGCGCGAGCTTGCGGCCCTCGGCGATCATCTCGTCAGCCGTCAGCGCCACGACTTCCGCGCTGACCGGGCCATCGACCATGGTGGCGATTTCCTTGGTGACTTCAAGAATGTCGCGCCCGGATTTCAGGATCAGCGACGGGTTGGTGGTGACGCCATCGACCATGCCAAGCTCATTGAGCTCGGCGATCTGATCGGTTTCTGCGGTATCGACAAAGAATTTCATGGGCTGGCCCTCTGTGGCGAGTTGGGTTGTCTTGGGGCTGCGTTTACCGCATAGATCACCGCGCCGAAACCCCCGACGAGAAGGAGCCTCGCGTGACCGCAGCCGCGCCCGATTTCCACGATGAGGGATCGCTCGTGGCGGTGTTGACGGCGCAGCCGCTGGATGGCCCGCTCGACTACCTTGCGCCCAAGGGGGGGTGCCTGCACGGGGCGTTCGTCGAGGTGCCGCTGGGGCCGCGCAAGGTTCTGGGCGTGGTCTGGGGCGCGGGGCGCGGAGGGTTTGACCTCAAGAAGGCGCGCCGTATCATCCGGGTGCTGGACGCCGCCCCGATGCGCGCCGAGATGCAGGCGTTCCTGCAGCGCGCGGCGGAGTATACGCTGACGCCCTTGCCCGCGATGTTGCGGCTGGCGACGCGCGCGCCGGGGCTGAGCGATCCGCCGTCGATGCAGAAGATCTACCGGTTGGGCGAGGACGCGCCCGCGCGGATGACAGATGCCCGCGCGCGGGTGCTGGAGGTGTTGCGCGCGCATGGCGGGCTGGGGTTCACGCTGCGCGAGTTGAGCGACATGGCTGGGGTGACGTCCTCGGTGGTCAAGGGGCTGGTGAAACAGGGCGCCGTGCGCGAGGAGGATACGCCGCGCGACCGGCCCTTTGCGCGGCTCGATCCCGACCTGCCTGCGAAAAACCTCACCGACGATCAGGCGCAGGCCGCAGGCCGACTGCGCGACGGGGTGCGGTCGCAGGGCTATGGCACCACATTGCTGCGCGGCGTCACCGGGTCGGGCAAGACCGAGGTCTATTTGGAGGCGGTGGCCGAGGCGCTGCGGCAGGGGGGCCAAGCGCTGGTGCTTTTGCCCGAAATCGCGCTGACGGCGGAGTTTCTGACAAGGGTCGAGGCGCGGTTCGGCGCGCGCCCGGCCGAGTGGCATTCTGGCGTCACCATGACCGAGCGGCGGCGCACCTGGAAAATGGTCGGGCAGGGCGCCGCGCAGATGGTGGTGGGCGCGCGCTCGGCGCTGTTCCTGCCGTTTCAGAACTTGCGGCTGATCGTGGTCGATGAGGAGCATGACAGTTCCTACAAGCAGGAGGATGGCGTGCTGTATAACGCGCGCGACATGGCGGTGCTGCGGGCATCCGTGTGCGAAGCGCGGGTGGTGCTGGCCTCGGCCACGCCGAGCCTCGAGAGCTGGGCCAATGCCGAGGCCGGGAAATACGAGCGGCTGGATCTGGCGGCGCGCTATGGCGCGGCGGTGATGCCGGAACTGGCAGCGATCGACATGCGGGCCGAGACGCTGCCGTCGAACCGGTGGGTGTCGCCGAGCCTGCAGGCCATGGTCAACGCGCGCGTGGCGGCGGGGGAACAGGCGCTCTTGTTTCTCAATCGGCGCGGCTATGCGCCGACCACGATCTGCCGGGCCTGCGGGCATCAGATCGGCTGTGAGCATTGCGATGCGCGCATGGTCGAGCATCGCTTTCAGAAGCGGCTGATCTGCCATCAATGCGGCGAGAGCGCGCCGGTGCCGAGCACCTGCCCGTCCTGCGGGGCCGAGGACCGGCTGGCCGCCGTCGGCCCCGGGGTGGAGCGGCTGGCGGAGGAGGCGGCCGCGCTCTTTCCGCAGGCGCGGATCGCGGTGCTGTCGTCGGATCTCTTCGGCTCGGCCCGCGCGCTCAAGGAGCAGATCGTGGAGATCGCCCAAGGCGCCGCCGACATCATCATCGGCACGCAACTCGTTGCAAAGGGACATAATTTTCCACTGCTGACGCTGGTGGGCGTGATCGATGCCGATCTGGGGTTGCAGGGGTCGGACCTGCGCGCCGCCGAGCGGACGTTTCAGCTGATGCGGCAGGTGGCGGGGCGCGCCGGGCGGGCCGAGCGGGCGGGGCGCGCGGTGTTGCAGACCTATCAGCCCGAGCATCCGGTGATCCGCGCGATCCTGGCGGGCGACGAGGAAGGGTTCTGGCGGGCCGAGGCCGGGGCGCGGCGGCAGGCGGGGGTGCCGCCCTATGGCCGGATGGCGGGGATCATCCTCAGCTCACCCGACATGCAGGCGGTGTTCGATCTGGGCACGGAACTGGCGCGGCGCGACGGGCCCATTCGGGCGGTGGGGGCGCAGGTCTTTGGCCCCGCGCCTGCGCCGATTGCGCGGATAAGAGGGCGGCACCGGGTGCGATTGCTCGTGAAGGCGCCCAAGGGCGTGGCGCTGCAACCCGCGCTGGCGGCATGGGTGGCGCAGCTGCGGCTGCCCGCGCAGGCGCGGCTGAGTGTGGATATCGACCCGCAGAGTTTTTACTGAGACGACCCGAAAACCGGTGTCTGTATCCTGTCGGTATCACGTCGGTATTGCGTCGGTGCGCGGTGTTGCAAATGGCCGCGTCGTGAATAGGTCTACGTCTGAGTTGAAAACAGACCGAAGGAGGGCCCCATGGCCGACCGCACGACGAGCATCGAAAACCTGCAAACCGCCCTGGCGATGGAACTGACGGCGGTGCATCAATACCTGCTGCATGCCCACACGCTGGAGGATTGGGGCATCGACAAGCTGGCCGCGAAGATGCGCGAGGAGATGCACGAGGAGTTGGGCCATGCCGGGGCCTTCATCGACCGGATCATGTTCCTCGGGGGCGTGCCGAAGCTGGAGGCCGCCAAGACGCCGCAGAAGGCCGAGAGCCTCAAGGCGCTCTTTGAGGCCGACAAGGATGAGGAAGCCGGGGCCATCGAGTTCTACACCAAGGCCGCGCGGCAGGCCTTCGAGAGCGACGATATCGGCACGCGCGCGCTCTTCGAGCGGATCGTGCAGGATGAGGAGGGCCATTGGGACTGGCTCGACCTGCAACTTGACCTGCTGCGCAAGCTGGGCGAGCCTGCCTTCATGACCAATTACATGAGCGGCACGAGCGGCGATCACGGCGCGGGCTGAGCGGGGCCGGGGCCGTCCTCCGCCCCTCCTTGTCACCCTCCGGCGTGACCCGAGGATCTCTCTCCACCCGCCCCCTGTCATCCTCGGGCCTGACCCGAGGATCTCTCTCCACCCGCGCCTTGTCCTCCTCGGGCTTGACCCGAGGATCTCTCTCCACCCGCCCCCTGTCATCCTCGGGCTTGACCCGAGGATCTCTCTCCATAATGAGATCCTCGGGTCAAGCCCGAGGATGACGAAGTTGGAGGGGTCAAGCCCGAGGAGGACGGTAGCGGGGGGCAAGCCCGAGGAGGACGAAGTTGGAGGGGGCAAGCCCGAGGATGACGGAGGTTGGGGGCGGGACGGGGAGAACCGGGGCGTGTCCCGGTGGACAGCCGCCCCCCGGTGCGCCTAAACTCGATCTTAACGAAAACCGGGTTTTACTCGGGCGAGCACGAGGGACGGGCGGTATGGGCGGCATGAACATCGGCAGTGGCAATCACCTCTATTACGGCGACAACCTGAGCGTGCTGCGCGAGAGCATCGCGGATGAGAGCGTTGATCTTGTCTATCTCGACCCGCCGTTCAATTCGAACGCCTCTTACAACGTGCTGTTTCGCGGGCCGTCGGGGAATGAGTCTGCGGCGCAGATCGAGGCGTTCGACGATACCTGGCACTGGACCGACGCGGCCGAAGAGGCGTTTGGCGAGGTGCTGCGCTCTGGCAATTCTGCGGCGGCGGAGATGCTGCGCGCGATGCGGTCGTTTCTGGGTGAGAATGACATGATGGCATATCTCGCCATGATGGCCGTGCGCCTGCTGGAACTGCACCGGGTGCTGAAGCCCACCGGCAGCCTCTATCTGCATTGCGACCCGACGGCGAGCCATTACCTGAAGATATTGCTGGATGCGATTTTCGGGGCGCGCAGCTACAAGAATGAAATTATTTGGAAACGAACAACGACGCATAGCGATTCAAAGACTTGGAGTCGCGTTGCTGACACGATTTATTTCTACGCAAAATCTCCGAATGACTTTATCTGGAACACGCCGCGCGAACCTCATTCTGAGGAATATCTGGCCTCAAAATATCGCCACGATGATGGTGATGGGCGCGGGAAATATCGGCTT
Source organism: Roseovarius sp. MBR-154 (assembly GCF_053628595.1). Classification (NCBI taxonomy): domain Bacteria; kingdom Pseudomonadati; phylum Pseudomonadota; class Alphaproteobacteria; order Rhodobacterales; family Roseobacteraceae; genus Roseovarius; species Roseovarius sp. MBR-154. Next base: position 231,206 of record NZ_JBRJGR010000002.1, on the reverse strand, counting down.
GATAACATGACAAGCCCCAACCCTAGACCAAACATGATGTATGAATGGAAGGGGCACGAGAGCCCGCCGAAAGGCTGGAGATACTCTCTTGAGACTATGACGCGTTTAGATTCCGAGGGTCGTATATGGTATCCGACTGACAAACATGGGAAACGCGACACGTCAAAGCGCCCACAGCTAAAACGCTATCTGTCCGAAATGGACGGGGGCGTCATGGGCACGGTTTGGACCGATATTTCCCCAATAAACTCCCGCGCCCAAGAACGCCTCGGCTATCCCACGCAGAAACCCGTCGCCCTGCTCGAACGCATTCTCAAAGCCTCCTCCAATCCCGGTGATGCGGTGCTCGATCCGTTCTGCGGCTGCGGCACCACCGTGCATGCGGCGGAAAAACTCGGGCGCAACTGGATCGGTATCGACGTCACCCACCTTGCCATCGGGCTGATCGAGAAGCGCCTGCGCGACGCATTCCCCAAGGTCCAATTCACCACCCACGGCGTGCCGCAGGACATCGCGGGCGCGCGCGACCTCGCCAATCGGGGGCGCGAGGACAAGAATTACTATTTCGAGTTCGAGAAATGGGCGCTGTCGCTGATCGCGGCGCAGCCCGGCAACCTCGGCAAGAAGGGCGCGGACCGGGGCATCGACGGCAATGTCTATTTCGGCAAGACGCATCGCGCCATCGTCTCGGTCAAGGCGGGCGACAATGTGGGCGTCGGCATGATCCGCGACCTGCGCGGCGTGATCGAGCGCGAGCGCGCCGAGATCGGCATTTTCCTCACCCTGACCGAACCAAAGAAGACCATGATCGCCGAGGCGGCGGCGGCGGGGCAGTTCGAGATGGAGGGATTCGAGCCGGTGCCGCGCATTCAGATCGTCACCATCGAGGAGGCTTTGCAACTGCGCGACCGCGCCGTGCGCCTGCCCGCGCGCCGCGACGATGCGTTCAAACGCGCCGCCCGCGAGGAGGACAGCCGCGCGCAGGGCTCGCTTGATCTGTGAGGGGGGTGTCGGGAGATCCTCGGGTCAGGCCCGAGGATGACGGGGCAGGTGGACGGGAGATCCTCGGGTCAGGCCCGAGGATGACGGGGACAGGTGGACGGGAGATCCTCGTGTCAGGCCCGAGGATGACGGGGTCAGGTGGACGGGAGATCCTCGGGTCAAGCCCGAGGATGACGGGGACAGGTGGACGGGAGATCCTCGGGTCAGGCCCGAGGATGACGGCCGGTGAGCGGGCGGGACGGCGCGTCTGCTTGACAGGAAAGAGGTCCGAAAACTTTTGAAAATGTCGGACGGTCGAGCGCCGGGCCTCTCGCCAATCGCGCGACTTGGGCGTAAGACAAGCGCATGAGTGCGCAATTTCCCCTTGGGCGCGCGCGGGAGCTGCCGGTCTGGCGGCGTCCCGTCACGCTATTGTTCCTGATGGCCGCCGCGATGCCGGTGGCCTTTGCCACATGGTCGGCGCTGCTCAATAATTTCGTGATCGAGATGGCGGCGTTCGATGGCTCGGACATTGGCTGGCTGCACACGGTGCGCGAGATCCCCGGCTTCTTTGCCGTGGGGGTGATCGCGCTCATCATCTTCATGCATGAGCAGGTTCTGGGGCTGGTGTCGCTGTTGCTGCTGGGGGTGGCGACGGCGCTGACCGCGCAGTTCCCGACGCTGGGCGGCATCCTGACGATCACCATGCTGAGTTCCATCGGGTTTCATTATTTCGAGACGGTCAATCAGTCGCTGCAACTGCAATGGCTGGACAAGCTGCGCGCGCCGGAGATGCTGGGCTGGCTGCTGGCGGCGGGATCGGCGGCGACGCTGGTCGCCTATCTGCTGATCGTGCTGACATGGCGGGCGTTCGATATCAGCTACAACACCGTCTACATGATCTCGGGCGGGTTCACCGCCTGTGTCGCGGTATTCTGCCTGCTCGCCTATCCGAAGTTCGAGGCCCCCAATCCGCAGATCAAGACAATGGTGCTGCGGCGGCGCTACTGGCTCTATTATGCGCTGCAATTCATGTCCGGGGCACGGCGGCAGATTTTCTTCGTCTTCGCGGGCTTCATGATGGTCGAGAGGTTCGGCTTTGAGGTGCATGAGGTGACGGCGCTCTTCATGATCAACCTGGTGGTGAACATGGTGGCCGCGCCGCTGATGGGGCGGGCGGTGTTCCGTTTTGGCGAGCGCAACACGCTGGTCTTTGAATATGTCGGGCTGGCGCTGGTGTTCCTGGCCTATGGCGGCATCTATTTCTTTGGCTGGGGCGTGGTGCTGGCGGCGACGCTCTATGTGGTGGACCATGTGCTGTTCTCACTGGCGCTGGCACTCAAGACCTATTTCCAGAAGATCGCCGCCCCCGGTGACATCGCGCCGACCGCTGCCGTGGCGTTCACCATCAATCATATCGCGGCGGTGTTCCTGCCGGCCCTTCTGGGCTATCTGTGGCTGGTCTCGCCCGCGGCGGTGTTCATGGCGGCGGCGGGCATGGCCTGTGTTTCCTTAAGCCTTGCGCTGCTGATCCCGCGCCACCCGGAGCCGGGCAACGAGACGGTGTTTGCGCGGTTCATCCCCGCGCCTGCCGAATAACCCCCCAAGAATGAGGCCGACATGCCGACCTATACCGCGCTCACCACGCTATCCGACAAACGCCAAGCCGAGGCGCTGGCCGAGGCGCTGGAGGGGCTGACGCCCGAACCCACCGGCGTCGGCGCCTTCGAGATGGAGGACGGATCGGGGCTGTGGGAGATCGGCGCCTATTTCGAGGAGGCCCCGGACGAGGCGGGGCTGGCCCTTCTGGCCGTGATCCACGAGGCGCGGCCCTTTGCGGTGTCGGAACTGCCCGAGGTGGACTGGGTCGCCAAGGTGCGCCGCGATCTGAGCCCGGTCGAGGCGGGGCGTTTCTTTGTCTATGGCAGCCACGATGCCGACCGCGTACCCGAAGGCTGCGAGCCCTTGCTGATCGAGGCGTCGATGGCGTTCGGCACCGGGCATCATGGCACCACATTGGGCTGCCTGCGGGCGCTTGACCGGCTGGCCGAGGCGGGCTTTGTCGGGCGCTCGGTGCTCGATCTGGGCTGTGGCACCGCCGTGCTGGCAATGGGCGCGGCGCGGGTCTGGCCCGGCGTGAAGCTGGCCTCGGATATCGACGCGGTGGCGGTCGAAGTGGCCGAGGCCAATGTCGCGGCCAATGATCTGGGCGGCCGGGTGCGCTGTGTCGAGGCGACCGGGCTCGATCATCCGGAGTTGCAGGCAGCAAGCCCCTATGACCTGATCTTTGCCAATATCCTCAAGGGGCCGCTGATTGCGCTTGCCCCCGAGATCACGGCGCGGCTGCGCGATGACGGAAAAGTGATTCTCTCGGGGATTCTCAACGAGCAGGCCGACGAGGTGATCGGGGTTTATGCACAGGCTGGAAACAGTCTTGAGCATCGCGAGGAAATTGGTGACTGGACGACGCTGGTAATGTCTAAAAACCGCTGAAAATAAGTCGAAAATTGGCCCGGCGGAAAAGTGGTGCCTTGTTCTTGCCTTAATTGAGGCGTAGTTTCTTCTCAATCGCGGTGGGGGTCGTGATTAGGGAAATGTTGCCATGAGTGATGTGCATCAAGGGTTCCAGACCAGGCTCCGGTCCATCAGCCGCAAGCGCGCCCGTTCCGAGCGTGGATATGTCGGAAAGGTCGGGCGCGACGGCCTCATCGTCTTCAAGCCCCGGCGGCGGATGCCGACCATCCCGCTGCGCGGCCTGCTCTATCTCATTCTCGGATTTGTGTTCTTCAAGGCGGTCGTGCTGGCCCATCTCGGGGCGGTGACCTACAAGGAACGCATCGCGCAACTGGCCGAGGGCAGTCATTTCGAACAGGCGGGTGCGCTGGTGATGCAGCCCGACCCGTTGACGCTGATCATGGCGCGGTACCTGGCACCGGTCCTGCGCTGATCCGGTCAGACCACAAGAAAAAGCCCTGCTCAGGTCAGTCCTGTGCAGGGCTTTTGTCGTGTTGGCGGGGCGTGCCCGCGCGCTGTGGCATCACAGGCTGCGGGCGACGGCGTCGATATCGCCACGGGTCAGGCCGATATCGTCAAGTTCGCGGTCCGACAGTTGCGACAGCGCGTTGCGCGTGGCACGGCGTTCGTTCCATGCGGAGAGCGTGGCGACGATGCGCGAAACGAGAGCGCCGAAACCGGCGTGAGAGGCGTGGGTGCGGGTGGTGTCAAGAGCGGCCATGAGAGTGTTCCTTGGATTTGGGGATGCGGAGAATTTCCGTTTCTGCAGTGCAGCTAGTCAGACAATCCTGTTCCCGCAAGCCGGGATTGTTGCATAGTTCTTATGCGTTTTTTGCATGGGTCACGTTTGGTGTTAAATTTTTGATTTTAAATAATTTAAATTTCCGTTCCAGCAGGTTCGGAAACCCGCTTGCGGCAATTCTGCAACGCTTTGCCCGGAGGCTGGGCAGAATGCGAATACGCATTCCCCTTGGTCTTTGTTCTTGTTTCGTGCTATTGCATCGAAAAACAGGCGGGCAGGGCTGAAAAACATGCGGGTATTGGGCATAGATCCCGGGTTGCGCAACATGGGCTGGGGCGTGATCGACGTGGATGGCAGCCGTTTGAGCCATGTGGCCAATGGCATCTGTCATTCGACCGGGGCGGATCTGGGCGCGCGGCTGCTGTCGCTCTATGAGCAGCTGACCGACATCATCCATCGCTATGATCCGACCGCCGCAGCGGTGGAGCATACCTTTGTCAACAAGGACGGGGCGGGCACGCTCAAGCTGGGGCAGGCGCGGGGCATTGCCCTCTTGGTGCCTGCGCAATACGGGCTGAGCGTGGGTGAATACGCGCCCAATTCGGTCAAGAAAACGGTGGTGGGCGTGGGCCATGCCGCCAAGGAACAGGTCGCGCATATGGTCAAGGTGCAACTGCCCGGCGTGGTGCTGGCCGGGCCGGATGCAGCCGATGCGCTGGCGATTGCCATCTGCCACGCGCATCACGCGCGCTCGGGCGACATGCTGGCGCGCGCCGTGGCGAGGGCGGGCGCATGATCGGGCGGATTGCCGGGCGGATCGACTATCGCGCCAGCGATCACGTGCTCATTGACGTGCGCGGGGTGGGTTATCTGGTCTATTGCTCGGACCGGACGCTATCGTCGCTTCCGGGCGTGGGCGGCATGGCGGCGCTTTATACCGATCTGCTGGTGCGCGAGGATATCCTGCAACTCTTCGGGTTTCCGACGCTGGTGGAAAAGGAATGGCACCGGTTGCTGATGAGCGTGCAGGGGATCGGGGCCAAGGCATCGCTGGCCATTCTGGGCGCGCTTGGCCCGGACGGGGTAAGCCGGGCCATCGCAATGGGGGACTGGAACGCGGTGACGGCGGCCAAGGGGGTGGGCGCCAAGACCGCGCAGCGCGTGGTCAACGAGTTGAAGGACAAGGCGCCCACGGTGATGGCGATGGGCAGCGCGCCACCGCCCGCGCAGGATGCGGGCGAGGTGATCGAGGCCGAGAGCGTCGCTGCCCCGGTTGCGGCCCCTGTGATGCCGTCGGGCAACGGCGCGCAGGCCGAGGCGCTGTCGGCGCTGACCAATCTGGGCTACGCCCCGGGCGAGGCGGCGGGGGCTGTGGCGCAGGCGGCGAATGAGGCCCCCGGGGCCGAGACCCCCGCGCTGATCCGCGCGGCCCTGCGGCTGCTGGCACCGAAAGGTTAAGATGTGACCGATCCCGATCCCACCCTGCGCGCCGAGGAACTGCCCGAGGATCAGGACCGCAGTCTGCGGCCGCAGGCGCTGTCGGAATTCATCGGGCAAAAGGAGGCGCGGGCCAATCTGGCGGTGTTCATCCAATCGGCGCGGCAGCGTGGCGATGCGATGGATCACACGCTGTTTCACGGCCCGCCCGGTCTGGGCAAAACGACGCTGGCGCAGATCATGGCGCGCGAACTGGGGGTGGGGTTTCGGATGACCTCTGGCCCGGTGCTCGCGAAGGCGGGGGATCTGGCGGCGATCCTGACCAATCTGGAGCGCAACGATGTGCTCTTCATCGACGAAATTCACCGGCTCAACGCGGCGGTGGAAGAGGTGCTTTACCCCGCGATGGAGGATTTCGAGCTTGATCTGGTGATCGGGGAGGGGCCCGCGGCGCGCACCGTGCGGATCGAGTTGCAGCCCTTCACGCTGGTGGGCGCGACGACGCGGCTGGGGCTGCTCACCACGCCGCTGCGCGACCGGTTCGGCATTCCGACGCGGCTGCAATTCTACGAGATCGACGAGTTGCACGAGATCGTGCGGCGCAATGCGAAATTGCTGAACATTCCCACCGATACAGATGGCGCGCGCGAGATCGCCCGCCGCGCGCGCGGCACGCCGCGCATTGCCGGGCGTCTGTTGCGCCGGGTGGTGGATTTCGCGGTGGTCGAGGGCGGTGGCAAGATCAGCCGGGAATTGGCCGATGCCTCGCTCACCCGGCTGGGGGTGGATCATCTGGGGCTGGATGGCGCCGACCGGCGCTATCTGCGGCTGATTGCCGAGGCCTATCAGGGTGGGCCGGTGGGGATCGAGACCATTAGTGCCGCGCTGAGCGAGAGCCGCGACGCGCTGGAAGAGGTGATCGAGCCGTTCCTGTTGCAGCAGGGCCTGATTCAGCGCACGCCGCGCGGGCGGATGCTGGCGCAGGGCGGCTGGACGCATCTGGGGCTGCCCGCGCCGGGGACCAAGGGGCAGAACGATCTGTTCGGCAAGTGACAGCGCCCCGGTGCGGGTGTCGGATTTGAGTATTTTTGCCATAAAGAAACCGGGATTTGCGGGATCGGGGCGGGCCTGCTAGAGGGGGCCGCAACGGGAGGCTGACCGATGAGCGAGACCCTGAGCGCGGACGAGATCGAGGCGCTGTTTACCCGCACCGACGGGACGTTTCTGTTTGCCCGCTGGGGGCGACCCATCGTGCCCATCGTCTTTGGTGTCGATGACCGGACGCTCGGCATCGTCAAGGGCGCGATCGAGGCGGTGGTGGCGCTGGCAGGGCACCGGATGGCCGAGACCGACGCGGAACTGGGCGCGAACCTGATGATCTTTTTCTTTCGCGACTGGGAGGAATTGCGCGAGGTGCCGGACCTCGACCGCTTGGTGCCGGATCTGGATCCGCTGGTGGGTCGACTGGTGGCGGCGGGGGCCAATCAGTATCGCATCTTTCGGTTTGACGCGGGCGGTGCGATCCGGGCGTCGTTCGTCTTCCTGCGGATGGATGAGGAATTGAGTGCGGTGCCCGCCGAGACGCTGGCGCTGAGCCAGATCGTGCAGACCATCCTGCTCTGGTCGGACCGGGCCTTTACCGATCGGTCGCCGCTGGCGGCCTTGCCGGGGGGGCGAGTTGATGCTGCGCCCCGAGATCGGCGCGCTCATTCGGGCGGGCTATGATCCGGTGCTGCCTGCCGTCGCCGAGGACCCGAGCCACGCGCTGCGGCTGAGCGCGCGGCTGACGGCGACGTAGCGCGGCGCGGGCTTGACACGCATCAAGGCGGGCCGTGGCCGTAAAGGTTAGACTTGGCGTCATCTCACCAACAAGAGCGAGGGACAGCCACGTGACACAGACAGAGGCTTTGGACGGCACGGTTGCGGCCGATACCTCCCCCACCGCCGCCGGCCCGCAGGATACGACCGCGCTGCGGCTGGCCTTCGAAACCGGCGACTATCCCTATGCGACCCGGCTCAGCCGCCGCAGCTATGAGGCGCAGAAGGCCAGGTTGCAGGCGGAACTGCTGAAAGTGCAGCTTTGGGCGCAGGACGCGGGCGAGAAATTCGTGCTGCTTTTCGAGGGGCGCGATGCGGCGGGCAAGGGCGGCACGATCAAGCGGTTCACCGAGCATCTCAACCCCCGCACCGCGCGGGTTGTGGCGCTCAACAAGCCGACCGATCAGGAAAGGGGCCAGTGGTATTTCCAGCGTTACGTGGAGCATCTGCCCACCGCCGGTGAGATCGTGCTCTATGACCGCTCGTGGTACAATCGCGCCGGTGTCGAGCGGGTGATGGGGTTTTGCGAGCCGTGGGAGTATCTCGAATTCATGCGCCAGACGCCCGAGTTGGAGCGCATGCTGGTGCGTTCCGGCATCCGGCTTTTCAAATACTGGTTTTCGGTCAGCCAGGGCGAACAGCGCGCGCGATTTGCCAGCCGCGAGACCGATCCGCTCAAGCACTGGAAGCTGAGCCCCATAGACCGTGCCAGTCTCGACAAGTGGGAGGATTACACCGAGGCCAAGGAGGCGATGTTCTTTTACACAGACACCGCCGATGCGCCCTGGACGGTGGTCAAATCCAACGACAAGAAGCGCGCGCGGCTGAACTGCATGCTGCATTTCCTTCATTCGCTGGATTATCCGGGCAAGGATCTGAAAGTCGCCCGTGCGCCCGATCCGCTGATTGTCTCGACCGCGCAGCATGTGCTGCACAAGAGCGATCATATCCTGGGCAAGTCGCTGCATCCCGACGACCGCAAGCCGCGCTGATTTTCGCGCATTGCGGGCGCGGGCGCGGCTTGTGCGCTTGCCCGTGTGCCGCGACCTGCGTAATCATGCGCCCATGATCCGGACCCGTAGCATCGCGCTTGCCCTTTGCCTCTGCCTGCCCGTCGGCAATCTTGCCGCGCATCCGCATGTCTTTGTCGATGTCGCGCTGGAGTTTACCGGCGACGATCAGGGCAATCTCAGCCGCGTCGAGGTGACGTGGACCTATGACGATTTCTTCTCATTGCTCATTCTCAGCGACATGGGGCTCGACCCCGATGGCGACGGGGTGCTGACCGAGGATGAACTGGCACAGCTCAAGGGATTTGATCTGGTGGAGTGGCCCGAGGGGTTCGAGGGCGATCTCTACATGCATCACGGCGAGGACAAGATCGCGCTCGATCATCCGGTGCCGACCGGCATCGCGCTGGAGGAGGGCCGCATCGTCGCCACGCATGAGCGCACGTTCGGCCCGGTGCCGGGCGACGGGCTCAGGGTCGAGGCCTATGATCCGACCTATTATGTGGAGCACACGCTGACCGGCCCGATCCGCCTGCCGCAAGGATGCAGCTACACGATCCGCGAGCCGGATCTGGATGCCTCGCAACGGGCCTTTCGCGAGATGCTGGGCGAGCTTAGCGCCGAAGAGCAATATGAGGGCGTCGAGGTGGGCAATCTCTTTTCGCAGGCGATGGTTCTGTCATGCGCCGCCCCGTCCTGAGCCTTGCGGCGCTGGGCCTGCTGGCGCTGGTCGTCTGGCTTTGGGGCTTTGGCGGGGCCGGGGCGGTGTCGGCCTGGGCCAATGCCGGGCAGGCCGAGACGCAGCAGGCGATGGCGCGGCTGTTGCGCAGCCTGCGGGCGGGTGATCCGGGGGCGCTGACCGGGCTGATGGCGCTGTGCTTCGCCTATGGTTTCTTCCACGCGGCGGGGCCGGGGCATGGCAAGCTGCTGATCGGCGGCTATGGCATGGCCGCGCGGGTGAGCGCGCTGCGGTTGTCGGCGCTGGCGCTTGCCTCGAGCCTGGCGCAGGCGGGGTCGGCGGTGCTGCTGGTCTATGCCGGCGTGTTCCTCTTTGATCTGACGCGGCAGCGCATGACCGGGCTGGCCGAGGATATCATGGCCCCTGCCAGCTACGGCGCCATCGCCGCCGTGGGCGCATGGCTGGCGCTGCGCGGGCTGCGGCGGCTGCGCGCCGCGCGCGTCGTCAGCTATGACCACAGCCACGACCACGACGGCACCTGTTCCAGTTGCGGGCACACGCATGGCCCCACGGCGGAGGAGGCCGCATCGGTCACCGGCTGGCGCGATGCGCTGGCGCTGATTGCCGCCGTGGCGATCCGGCCCTGCACCGGGGCGCTGTTCCTGCTGATCCTGACCTGGCGCATGGGGCTGGAGATGGCGGGCATCCTCGGCACGTTCGCCATGGGGCTGGGCACGGCGAGCGTGACGCTCATGGTGGCGCTGGCCTCGGTCACGCTGCGCGAGGGGGCGCTGGCGCGGCTGGGTACGGGGCAGGGGGGCGGCCTTGCCCGCGCGCTGCCGCTCCTGGAGCTTGCGGCGGGTGTGGTCATTGCGGCGCTGGCGCTGCAACTGATGCTGGCGGTGCTCTGAGGGGGCTTGCGCGCGCGGACTGCCCCGGCTAACGCCAATCCCATGCAACACCGTCTTTCATATCGCCAGCACGCCCGCGCCGTGATGGGCCTTGGCCTGCCGCTGGTCGGCAGCCACGTCGCGCAGTTCGCCATCACCCTCACCGATGCGCTGATGCTCGGCTGGTATTCGGTCGAGGCGCTGGCCGCCGAGGTGCTGGGCGGTACGATGTTTTTCGTGCTCTTCATCATGGGCTCGGGCTTTGCCTGGGCGGTGATGCCGATGGTGGCCTCGGCGGAGGCGAGCGGCGAAGGTGCGCAGGTGCGCCGCGTCACGCGTATGGGGCTCTGGGCGTCGGTGCTGTTCGGTCTTGTCACATTGCCGCTGATGCTGGGCTCGGAGACGGTGTTCGGTCTCTTGGGACAGGCCCCGTCCACCTCGGCGCTGGGCGCCGATTACCTGATCATTGCCGGCTGGGGCATTCTGCCCGCGCTGATGGTGATGGTGCTGAAATCCTATCTCGCAGCATTGGAACGCACGGCGGTGGTGCTGTGGATCACGCTGGCGGCGGTGGCGATGAACATCGTGGTCAACTATCTGCTGATCTTCGGCAATCTGGGCTTTCCCGAACTGGGCGTGCGGGGCGCGGCGATTGCGTCACTCAGCGTGCATATCGGCTCGCTTCTGGCGCTGATGGTCTATGTGCGGCTGGTGGCCCCCGAACACGCGCTCTTCACCCGCCTCTGGCGGCCTGACTGGGACGCGCTGACACGCGTCTTTCGCCTCGGCTGGCCGATCGGCATGACCAATCTCGCGGAGGTCGGGCTGTTCGCCGCCGCCTCGGTGATGATGGGTTGGCTGGGGACGCTGCCGCTGGCGGCGCATGGCATCGCGCTACAGGTGACATCGGTGGTGTTCATGGTGCATGTCGGCCTGTCGAACGCGGCCACGGTGCGCGCGGGGCAGGCCTATGGCCGTGGCGACGGGCAGGGGTTGCGCGACGGGGCGCGGGTGGTGCTGGGGCTGTCGGGGGCAGTGGCGCTGGTGACGATGACGCTGTTTCTGGCGCTGCCCGACCCGATGATCGGCCTGTTTCTCGACCCGAATGACCCCGACCGCGCCGCGGTGATCGAGATCGGGCGCGGATTGCTGGCCGCGGCGGCGCTGTTTCAGCTGGTCGATGCGGCGCAGGTCATGGCGCTGGGCCTGTTGCGCGGGGTGCAGGATACCCGCGTGCCGATGGTGATCGCTGCGCTGAGTTATTGGGCGGTCGGCGTGCCGGTGAGCTATGTGCTGGGCTTCACCTTTGGTTATGGCGGGGCGGGCATCTGGCTTGGCCTCGCGGTGGGGCTGGCGCTGGCGGGGGTGTTCATGCTCTTGCGGTTCTGGGGCTGGTCGGCGCGCGGGTTGGGCCGGGCCTGAGAGGATCGCAAGCCGTTGTCGGACGGCTTGCGCGTGTTGCTGTCACCCGCCCGAATCGGCCGGGCTGGCATTGAGCAGCCCGTAGCGCTCGGCGCCGAGATCGTCGAAGAGGTCGATCTGCGTCTCCAGAAAGTCGATATGGCCTTCCTCGTCGGCGATCAGCGCCTCAAAGAGGTTCTTCGAGACGTAATCGCTGACGCTGTCGCAATGATCGCGCGCCTCGATATAGAGGGTGCGCGCGTCATGTTCGGCGGCGAGGTCCGACTCGAGCGTTTCGCGCAGGGTCTGCCCGATGCGGAGCGGGTCGAGTTTCTGCAGGTTCGGATGCCCGCCGAGAAAGATGATCCGCTCGATCAGCTTGTCGGCGTGGTGCATCTCCTCGATGCTTTCCTCGCGCGACTTGGCGGCGATGCGGCCATAGCCCCAGTCCTCTTGCAGGCGGTAATGCAGCCAGTACTGGCTGACGGCGGTCAGTTCACTCCTGAGCGCCTGATTGAGATAGTCGATGACCTTGGCGTCGCCCTTCATGTGCGTCTCCCTGTGTGGTGGCGCGGCGAAGTCCGCGCAATTGCATAGGTATACCAAGGCTATCTGTCTTGCGCATGGTGTCAACAAAGAGCGGAAGACACCCGCCGCAATCGGCGCGTTTGCCCAGCGCGCGGTAGACCTTGCCGGGGGTGATCAGCGTGTCGGGGTCCGAGGCGCGCATCCAGTCCATGGCCCTATGGATGTCGTCATCGGAGATCGCCATGCAGTGACAGATTATCATCGGGTGTCTTTCCTCTGCCTCAATGTCGTGTCGTGTTTACCGGGTCGGGGATGCTCTGCGCCCGGTTGCACAATAGCGCACGGTGCAGGGCGAGACCAAACCGACCGGCCGCATCCGCCAGCGGCATGATGCCGCGCGGCGCGACCAGCAGGCTGGCCAGCATCAGCGCATCCTCGCGCTCGCCCAGGGCTGCCTCTTCGACGAAGCGGGCAAAGGCCGCCTCGTCGAGCCCGACGCAGTGGCACTGTGGCGCGTGACAGCGCAGCGGGCGGCGGATATGCGGGCCCAGAACCTCGGTCAGGTCCTGCAACGCCTCGAAGGCGGCGCAGGCGGGGGCTTCGGCCATCTGCGTGCGCAGCAGGCCTAGGGCGGCCGAGGCGCCGCCGCGATTCCACTGGCGCAGACAGGCGATGACCGTGCCCGGCAGGCCGGTCATCTCGTCGATCTGCGCCACGGGCGCGTCGGGGGTGAAGGTGCGCGCATGTTTCATTTGGTCAAGATCAACTTGCCGGCGCGGGTGATGCGCAGGGTATAGACCTGGCCGTCGAGCACGATCAGCGCGGTATTGGCCCCGCCGGTGAGCGCGCGGGCGTCGTGACAGGCGGCCTCGGCCCTGAGGTCGGGTGCGGTTCTGGTTTGCGCGCGGATCATGTCTGTGCCCCCGCGCGGTCGGTCATCGGATATGCCATGCCGGTGATTCCCTCTCGTTTCGCGTTACGCCGGGCTCGCCTTGGATCGGACTGGCTTGGCTTCCTATTTCTTACTGTTCTAGTAGGGAATGTCAATTCTGATATTTTCAGTCGGATTTAAAGCTGTGAATTGCCGCTGGTCAGATCGGGTTCTTGCGCGTTAGTGTTGCCGTGTCCCTGACGGGATCGAGCCGCGCAACCCGACCGGATCCAGCGATGACCCTTCAGGCGATCAAGCAGAAGCCGCTCAGCCTGCCTGCGGCCCCCAAGACCGAGGTGCGCACGCAATTCGGCGGGCTGTGTTATCGGATGCGCGACGGCAAGCCCGAGATCCTGTTGGTGACCAGCCGGGGATCGGGCCGCTGGATCATTCCAAAGGGCTGGCCGATGCCGGGTCGCACCCCCGCGGACATGGTCCTGCGCGAGGCCTGGGAGGAGGCTGGCGTGCGCGGCGTGGCGCATGGCGTGGCGCTCGGGCTTTATTCCTACACCAAGGTGGTCGGGCCCGAGCGCGGCGTGCCGTGCCTGGTGATGGTCTATCCGGTTCAGGTCAAATCCATGGCGGCCAGGTTTCCCGAGGTCGGTCAGCGTCGGCATAAATGGTTGCGCCCCAAGAAAGCCGCCAAGCGGGTGGGGGAAAGCGAACTGGCGCACCTGATCCGCAGCTTCGATCCCCGCAAGCTGGGGTTATAGGCCACGCCGACCGCGCTTGATCTTGGCCGCGCAGGGCGTAAATATGCGATGATGATCAGATGGATCGAATGATGATACAGTTTTCGCTGAAATGCGAGGCGGACCACCGCTTCGACAGTTGGTTCAAGTCCGCGACCGCCTTCGACACGCTGCACGCCGCAGGCATGGTGAGTTGTGCGGTCTGCGGCTCAACCCGCGTGGAAAAGGCGTTGATGGCCCCGCGCGTGCAGTCGGGCGGCGTTGCTCTGACGGAGGCCCGCGAGACCGATCCCGCCCCGGTCGCAAAGGCGCTGGCCGCGCTGCGCCGCAAGATCGAGGAAAATTCCGATTACGTCGGCGTGGATTTCGCGCGCGAGGCGCGCGACATGCATGACGGGCTGACGCCCGAACGCAGCATCTACGGCGAGGCCAAACTGGAAGACGCGCGCAGGCTGATCGAGGATGGCGTCCCGGTCGCGCCCTTGCCGTTCCTGCCGCGGCGCAAGGCGAACTGACCGCGAGAAGAAAGGCAATCCCCATGCATATCGTCATCACCGGCGCGAATCGTGGGATCGGCCATGCGATAGCCGAACGCTACCGCGCCGCCGGACATCAGGTTACCGGCACCGCGCGGGTGCCGGTCGACGATCTGGTGGCGCTCGACGTGACCGATCCGGTGTCCTGCGGTGCGCTGGCGGAGCATTTGCAGGACCGCCCGGTCGATCTGCTGGTCTGCAATGCGGGCATCTATCCCGACAAGGGCCAGCCGCTGGAGACCGGCTATCCGGCGGCGATGTGGGCCGAGAGTTTTGCCACCAATGTCACCGGCGTGTTTCTGAGCGTCCAGAGCCTGCTGCCCAATCTGCGCGCCGCGCAGGGTGCCAAGATCGCCATCATCTCAAGCCAGATGGCCAGCCACACCCGCGCGCCCGGCGGCAGCTATATCTACCGTGCCTCCAAGGCGGCGGCGCTCAATCTGGGGCGCAACCTCGCCGCCGATCTGGCACTCGAGGGGATCGCGGTGGGCATCTATCACCCCGGCTGGGTACGCACCGAGATGGGCGGCGACGCGGCCGAGATCTCGGTGGATGAGGCGGCCGACGGGCTGCTTGCGCGGTTTGCCGCGCTGGACATGACCTCGACGGGCTGTTTCCAGACATGGGACGGGCGCGATCACCCGTATTGAGGCGGGGCGGTGAGGTGATTGGCCTGGAGTGGACCTTGCACGCCGCCAGAAGGTGCCGCAGGACGGTCCGGCTGCGGGACGGCGTCATGCCGGAGGCATGCCTCTGGCATGACGATCGCGCGGCACCTTCGGTGCGTTTCGCGCGGGTTACGGCAACGGTAGCGTCAGGCCAAGATGCCCCAACCCCAAGCCGCCGCACCCAAACACCCCCGCGACACCTGCGCTCTTGCGCGCGCGTGCGACCATGCGTACACCCCGTCCGGTGAAAAAGCCTCAGGACCGCGCACATGCCCGTTCTCGTGATGAAATTCGGCGGCACCTCGGTCGCCAATATCGACCGCATCCGGCGTGCCGCAAAGCGCGTCGGCGTCGAGGTGGCCAAGGGCTATGACGTGATCGTCATCGTCTCGGCCATGTCGGGCAAGACCAATGAGCTGGTGAACTGGGTGGGCGAGATCTCGCCGCTTTATGACGCGCGGGAATACGATGCCGTGGTCAGCTCCGGCGAGAACGTGACCGCCGGGCTGATGGCGCTGACCTTGCAGGAAATGGATGTGCCCGCGCGCAGCTGGCAGGGCTGGCAGGTGCCGCTGAAAACCAACTCGTCGCATTCTTCCGCCCGGATCGAGGAGATCCCGCCTGACAATATCAACGACCGCTTCGCGCAGGGCATGCGGGTGGCGGTGGTCGCGGGCTTTCAGGGGATCAGCCCCGAGGGCCGCATCACCACGCTGGGGCGGGGTGGGTCGGACACCACCGCCGTGGCCTTTGCCGCAGCGTTCAATGCCGAGCGCTGCGACATCTACACGGATGTCGACGGCGTCTATACCACCGATCCGCGGATCAGCTCCAAGGCGCGCAAACTGGACAAGATCGCGTTTGAGGAAATGCTGGAACTGGCGTCGCTCGGGGCCAAGGTGCTGCAAACCCGCTCGGTCGAGCTGGCGATGCGCTACAATGTGAAGCTGCGGGTGCTGAGCAGTTTCGAGGAACAAACGGATGAGGCCGGCACGCTTGTCTGCGCCGAGGAGGAAATCATGGAATCGAATGTTGTCAGCGGCATCGCCTATTCCCGGGACGAGGCAAAGATGACCCTCATCTCGGTGGCCGACCGGCCCGGCATCGCGGCGGCCATCTTTGGCCCGCTGTCCGAGGCGGGGATCAACGTCGACATGATCGTGCAGAACATCGCCGAGGAGGGCCGCACCGACATGACCTTCTCCTGCCCGACCGATCAGGTCAAACGTGCCGAAAAGGCGTTGCAGGCGGCCAAGGAGGCAGGGCAGATCAACTATCACGACCTGATCGCGGATACCGACGTGGCCAAGGTCTCGGCGGTGGGCATCGGCATGCGCAGCCAGTCGGGTGTCGCGGCGCGGATGTTCAAGACGCTGAGTGACGAAGGTGTGAACATCAAGGTCATTGCAACCTCCGAGATCAAGATTTCCGTTCTGATCGACCGGAAATACATGGAACTCGCGGTTCAAGCCCTGCATGATGCGTTCGAGTTGGACAAATCGGCCTGAGTCTGCGCGCGGGTCATCGGCGCGCCGGGCAGGCCAGCCCTGAAACGGCCCCGGGGGACCGCCACCCATGAGCGACAGCTTCAAGACCGACAGCCGCCAGATGCTGGGCCGCCTGCGCGCGGTCATGGCAGAGGATGCCGGCGGGCAGATGCGGCTCGACCAGATCACCCGGCTTATTGCCGAGGAGATGCATACCGAGGTCTGCTCGATCTACCTTTTCCGCGACGAGGACACGCTGGAGCTTTGCGCCACCGAAGGGCTCAAGGCCGAGGCCGTGCACCAGACCCGGATGAAGCTGGGCGAGGGGCTGGTGGGCCGGGTGGCACGCTCGGGCGAGGTGATCAACACCGACGATGCCCCCGCCGCCAAGGGCTTTCGCTTCATGCCCGAGACTGGGGAGGAGGCCTATTCCTCCTTTGCCGGGGTGCCGGTGCAACGACTGGGCGAGAAACTGGGCGTGCTGGTGGTGCAGTCGAAACAGGCGCGGCTGTTTTCCGAGGAAGAGATCTACGCGCTTGAAGTGGTGGCCATGGTGCTGGCCGAGATGGCCGAACTGGGCGCCTTCGTGGGCGAGGGCGCCGCGATGTCGGCGCGCCACCAGCAGGCGGTGCTGTTTCGCGGAACCTGCGGGCAGGAGGGTGCGGCGCAGGGTCATGTCTGGCTGCACGAACCGCGTGTCGTCGTCACCAATCCCATCGCCGAGGACCCGGCGCGCGAACTCGAGCGCCTGCATGAGGCGGTCGAGACACTGCGTGTGGGGGTCGACCGGATGCTCAGCTCTGCACGGGGCGGCGAGAAAGAGCATCTCGACGTGCTCGAAGCCTATCGCATGTTCGCCAATTCCAAGGGCTGGATGCGCCGGATGGAGAGCAATATCGACAGCGGTCTCTCGGCCGAGGCGGCCGTCGAAAAGGAGCAGTCCGCCGCCCGCGCCCGGATGAGCCAGGTCAGCGACGCCTATCTGCGCGAGCGGCTGCATGATCTTGATGACCTCAGCAACCGCCTGCTGCGCATCCTCACCGGACAGGGCCACGAGACCGGCGCGGAAATGCCCGCCGATCCGATTCTGGTGGCGCGCAATATCGGACCTGCCGAACTGTTGGACTATGGCCGCAGCCTCAAGGGGGTGGTGCTGGAGGAAGGCGCGGTGGGCAGCCATGCCGCCATCGTCGCCCGCGCGCTCGCGATTCCGCTGATCATTCACGCGCAGCGCATCACCACCGAGGCGCTCAACGGCGATCTGATCCTGGTGGATGGCGATCAGGGGATCGCGCATCTGCGACCGGGCGAGTCCATCGTCTCGGCGTTTCGAGACAAGATGGCGATGCAGGCACAGGCGCAGGAGCGCTATGCCTCGATCCGCGACAAGCCCGCCGTGACGCTGTGTGGCGCGCGCATCAAGCTGAAGATGAATGCCGGGCTGATGGCCGATCTGCCGAGCCTCGAAAGCTCGGGGGCAGAGGGCGTTGGCCTGTTTCGGACCGAGTTGCAATTCCTCATTCGCAACCACATGCCCAAGCGCGCCGAACTGTCGGAGCTTTACGCCCGCGTGATGGACGCCGCCAAGGAGCAGCGCGTGGTGTTTCGCACGCTCGATATCGGCTCTGACAAGGTGCTGCCCTACATGAAGGCCACCGACGAGCCCAACCCGGCGATGGGCTGGCGGGCGATTAGGGTGGGTCTGGATAAACCGGGCGTCATGCGGATGCAGCTTCAGGCGCTGATCCGCGCCGCCAAGGGCCGACCGCTGACGATCATGTTCCCCTTCGTGGCGCAGCGCGACGAATTCACCGCCGCCCGCGCCGAGATGGACAAGGCCCTGGCCCGCGAGCGCATCCTCGGTCACCCGATCCCCGAACTGATCGAGGTGGGCGCGATGCTGGAGACCCCCTCGCTCGCCTTCGCGCCGGATTCGTTCTACGCGGATGTGGATTTCCTCTCGGTGGGCGGCAACGAT
This sequence comes from Roseovarius sp. MBR-154, assembly GCF_053628595.1. NCBI lineage: Bacteria > Pseudomonadati > Pseudomonadota > Alphaproteobacteria > Rhodobacterales > Roseobacteraceae > Roseovarius > Roseovarius sp. MBR-154. The sequence goes on along the minus strand of NZ_JBRJGR010000002.1, from coordinate 212,914 downwards.
CTCAAGCAGTTCTTCTTTGCCGCCGACCGCGAGAACGAGCGCGTGCGCCGCCGCTACGACACGCTCAACGTGAGCTTTCTCAACTTCCTCGAAGGCATCGTCTATCGCTGCGCGACGCTCGACACGCCGCTCAGTTTCTGCGGCGAGGATGCGGGCCGCCCGGTGGAGGCTGCCTGCCTTGCCGCCATCGGGTTTCGCACGCTCTCGATGCGCCCGGCCTCGATCGGCCCGGTCAAGAGCGTGTTGCGCCGCATCGACCTTGGCGAATTGCGCGACGTGATCCATGCCGAACGCAGCGTCGGCGCGCAAAGCGTGCGCCCCGCCGTGATGGAGTATCTGCGCGGAAAGTTGTGAATGGCGGTTGGTGCGGGGTGGATCGTGATGGCCTGAAGCTGCCGTTGGCGGTTATAGAGCTAAGCCGCGCGGTGCCCGACCGCGGGTGGGCGCGGCACCCTTTCCGGAAGGCACTTTATATCAGCCCAATACTTCCGCGTTTTCAATTACTTGATACGTTGCAAAAGCGCCCGCCCGGGGGGCGGTCGGGCGCTGCGCGGCGGTGCCTGCGGCACCTCGATTCCGCGTATTGGTGCTAGAGGCCAACGGCAGTTCAAGGCCCGCCCCGGACCACATTCCCCCTGTGCACCCCTGCACGCCCCCTGCGCGGTGCTATGGCTTATCCCTGCCGTCCTGGCACCCTACCTTCACACCAAAGAAGGAGGGCATCATCATGGGCCAACTGGTCAACGGCGTCTGGCACGACACCTGGTACGACACCAAATCGACGGGCGGCAAATTTGTCCGCTCGACCGCGAAATTCCGCAACTGGATCACCCCGGATGGCAGCCCCGGCCCCTCGGGCGAGGGTGGCTTCAAGGCGCAAAGCGGGCGCTATCACCTCTATGTCGCCTATGCCTGCCCCTGGGCGCATCGCGCCCTGATCTTTCGCAGCCTCAAGGGTCTGGAGGATCACATCGGCGTGTCGGTCGTGCATCCCGACATGCTGTCCGAGGGTTGGGAGTTTCGCACCGACTTTGCCGGTGCCACCGGTGACCGGCTCTACGGGTTGCCCTATGCCCGCGACATCTATCTCAAGGCCGATCCGGAGATTTCCGGCCGCGTGACCGTGCCGATCCTGTGGGATACCGAGCGCGAGACCATCGTCTCAAATGAGTCGTCCGAGATCATCCGCATGTTCAACTCGGCGTTTGACGGGATTACCGGCAATACCGACGATTACTGGCCGCAAGACCTGCGCGATGCCATCGAGCCGGTCAACGCGCGCATCTACGACACCGTCAACAACGGCGTCTACAAATCCGGCTTTGCCACCTCACAAGAGGCCTATGAGGCCGCCGTCTATCCGCTCTTCGACAGCCTCGACTGGCTGGAAGAGCGGCTGTCGCAGAACCGCTACCTGATGGGCGAGCGGCTGACCGAGGCCGACTGGCGGCTTTTCACCACGCTCATCAGGTTCGATCCGGTCTATCACCTGCATTTCAAATGCAACCGCCACCGGATCGTCGATTACCCCAACCTCTGGGGCTATCTGCGCGAGCTTTACCAATGGCCCGGTGTGCGCGAGACGGTGGATTTCGACCATATCGTGCGGCACTACCATTACAGCCATGACACGATCAATCCGGACCGAATCATCCCGATCAACCCGCGCCCCGATTACGACGCGCCGCACGGGCGCGGCTGAGGGCGTCAGGCGTCGAGCCGGTCGAGAAACCGGCGCATCTCGGAGGCGACCTGTTGCGGGTGGGTCATTGGCCCCATGTGTCCCGCCCCGGCGATCACCGCTCGCGCGGCGCGGGGCAGGCGCGTGGCGAGCCCGTCATTGATGGCCGGAATGATCGACGGAGAGGCGCTGCCCTCGATCAGCAACACCGGCACGGCGATGCGCCCGAGCGCATTGTGGGCCAGCATGCCCCCGGCATCGTCATAGAGCGCCGGAGCGGCAGCCTCGATGAGCGGCATCTGCGCGGCAAGCCCGGCCTGAACCGGCGCGGGCAGATCGTCCCATCTGCGCCCGTCGCCCCAGACCCGCAGAAAGCCTTGCGCCGCGCGCGCCATGTCGCCCGAGGCGATGCCCGCGGCATACTCGGCCATCTCGGCCATATGTTCTGCGCGGATCTGTGGCTGATCGGCCAGTGCCACGGCGAAGAATACCGGCTCGTAGAGGATCAGCGCGCGCACCAGATCGGGATGCTCCACCGCCAGCCGCAGCGCCACCGTCGCGCCGAAGGAATGGCCGATGATCACGGTGGGACGGTCGAGAAAATCCGCCGCGATCGCCGTGCTCGCCGCCTGGATCTCGCCGGTGCCCAGCCACGGGCCGCTCTGCCCATGGCCGGGCAGATCGAAGGCGGTCAGTTGCACGTCATTGCCGAGCAGGCGCATGATCCCGGCCCAGCTGCCCGAATGCGACAACGAGCAATGCAGGCCGAGCGCCGGGCGCGGTCCGGTGCCGAAAGTCGTCCAGTGGGTCGCGTGGCCCGCGCGGCGCGCCTTGGGCATGATCTCAGAGTTTGCCTGCCAGATGCAGGTCGAGATCTTCGAGCCGGTCCTGGCCCCAGAAGCTCTGCCCGCTGTCGACCACGTAGAACGGCGCGCCGAAGACGCCCCGGTTCACCGCTTCTTCGAGATTGGCGGAATAGGTCTCGGCCCCGCTCAGCAGGCCCTTGTCGGCGAGCGCCGGATCGAAGCCCGCCTTTTGCAGGCAGTCGCGGACCACCGCATCCTCGGCGATGTCGCGCTCCTCGGCCCAGCAGGCGCGCAGGACCGATTGCACCAGCGCGCCCACATCGCCGCCGCCCGCATTCTGCGCGGTGATGATCGCATAGGACGAGGGTGCCGGGTTGGTCGGCCAATGCGCGGGCTTGAGATTGAGCGGCAGGCCGCGTTTCCTGGCCTGTCGCGGCAATTCCTGTGCGCGGTAGGCATTGCGCGACGGGTGCCGTTCGGCGGGGGCCGTACCGCCGGTGCGTGCAAAGAGGGCCATGATGTCGAGCGGCTTGTAGGTCACGCTTGCGCCATGTCTGGCCGCGATCTCTTCCAGCCCGGATCCTGCCAGATAGGCAAAGGGTGACAAGGTCGAGAAATAATAATCTATATGGGCCATTTCACCGTGCTCTCCGTTCGCATCGCTTTGCGCGACCCTAGGTGCATGCTAAGCGGTGTGCAACATCACGAATCTGTCACATGGATCATTCCGGGAACCCTCATCATGCCTTCCACACCGCAACCCAAGCTGATTTCCGGCAATGCGAACCTGCCGCTCGCCAAGGCCATCGCGCGGCGCATGTCGATGCATCGGGGGGTCGATGTGGGGCTCTGCGATGCGCGGATCGAACGGTTCAACGATCAGGAAATCTTTGTCGAGGTCTACGAGAACGTGCGCGGCGAGGACATGTTCATCATCCAGCCCACCTCGAACCCGGCCAATGACAACCTGATGGAGCTGCTGATCATGGCCGACGCGCTGCGCCGGTCCTCGGCCCAGCGGATCACCGCAGTGATCCCCTATTTCGGCTATGCACGGCAGGATCGCCGCTCCAAGGCGCGCACCCCGATTTCGGCCAAGCTGGTGGCCAACATGATCGTCGAGGCGGGGATCGAGCGGGTGCTGACCATGGACCTTCACGCGGCGCAGATCCAGGGCTTCTTCGACATTCCGGTGGACAACCTCTATGCCTCGCCGATCTTTGCGCTCGACATCATGACGCAATTCAAGGGCGTGATGGATGACGTGATGATCGTCTCGCCGGATGTGGGCGGCGTGGCACGGGCGCGCGAACTGGCCAAGCGCATCAACGCGCCCCTTTCCATTGTCGACAAACGCCGCGAAAAGGCAGGCGAAGTGGCCGAGATGACCGTGATCGGCGATGTGAGCGACAAGATCTGCATCATCGTCGATGACATGTGCGACACGGCCGGCACCATGTGCAAGGCGGCGCAACTGCTGACGGATAACGGTGCACGCGAGGTGCACGCCTATACCACCCACGGTGTCATGTCCGGCCCGGCGGTGGAGCGGATCACCAACTCGGTGCTGAAATCCATGGTCATCACCGATACGATCCAGCCCACCGAGGCGGTCAAGGCGACGCCCAATATCCGCATCATTCCGACAGCCCCGGTCTTTGCCCAGGCGATCCTCAATATCTGGAACGGCACATCGGTGTCGTCGCTCTTCGAGACCCCGACGCTGGAGCCGGTCTATGAGGGGCAGTTCAGCGGCTGATCGGGGCAGGGTGGGCGGTGCCCGCCGCGCGGGTCTCAGTAGACATCCTGCCAGTCATCTTCGTGGAAGGCCGCGCCGATGGCGAGCCATCGGACCCGAACCCGCGCCACGCGGGTGTCGGACCAGGTGCGGAACACCACCTCGAACCCCTTGCGGGTGATCTTTTCGGCGGTGACATCCGCGCGCGCGTTGGTGCCGCTGTCCATATCCCAGAGCGACATCGAAACATGCACGATTGGCTCGTCCTTGAATTCGGTCGTGAAGGTGATCTTCTTGCGGCGCTCGCGCGCGCCGCGTCCGGTCCACATCGCGCCGCCATCCTCGTAATCGGAGAACAGCACGTCGTCCCCCTGATCGACGCCAATGGCCTGATTGATGAATACCTGCATGCGCCGCGCCTTTGTTATCCTGCCTGAATTATTACGTATTTCTGGCAGAATTGAGAAACGAAAAAGGAAAAAGGGCCGCGTGGCGACCCTTTTACCCGTTGCGTGTGACGCGATGGTTCAGTGTGAGGAAAGCCCGATGTGATCCCCGATCGCCACCATGTCCGACAAGAGCTTGGCCGCCTCGTCCACCGGGCCGGGCTCGTTGACATAGGTTTCCTGCGCCTTGGCCAGACGGTCGGTCGCCTCGGCGACCATCGCCTTGTAGGCGTCCTGCGTCATGTCCTCACGCGCCACGGCGCGTTCCGCCAGGATCGAGATGCTCTCGCCGTTGATCTCGGCGAAGCCGCCGGTGACGACATATTCCTTGTCGCCCTGCGGGCCCGAGACCCGGACGATCCCGGGACGCAGCGTGGTGATTAGCGGCGAATGATCGGGCATTGCCGTCATGTCCCCCTCGGCCCCGGGGATCTGCACCTCACGGGCCGCCACCGAGGCCAGCAGGCGCTCGGGGCTCACGAGATCGAATTGCACTGTGTCAGCCATATCGGCCTCCTCTTGCGGCATGTGGTGGGGTTGACCCCCACCCTACGCCAAAGGTCGTCATGTAGGGTGGGGGCAACCCCACCCCGATCTCATGCCGCGTCTGCCGCCATCTTCTCGGCCTTGGCGATCACATCGTCGATGCCGCCGACCATGTAGAACGCGCCTTCGGGCAGGTGATCGTATTCACCCGCGACCACGGCCTTGAACGACTTGATGGTCTCTTCCAGCGGCACCTGGATGCCGTCGGAGCCGGTGAACACCTTGGCCACGTCGAAGGGCTGGCTGAGGAAGCGCTGGATCTTACGGGCGCGGGCCACGGTCAGCTTGTCCTCTTCGCTGAGTTCATCCATGCCGAGAATGGCGATGATGTCCTGAAGCGACTTGTAGCGTTGCAGGATGCCCTGCACGTCACGGGCCACCTGATAATGCTCTTCGCCGACGATCTGCGGGTCCATCAGGCGCGAGTTCGAGTCGAGCGGGTCCACGGCGGGGTAGATACCAAGCTCGGAAATCGCACGGCTGAGAACGGTCGTGGCGTCGAGGTGGGCGAAGGTCGTGGCCGGTGCCGGGTCGGTCAGGTCATCCGCAGGCACGTAAACGGCCTGAATGGACGTGATCGAGCCGGATTTGGTCGAGGTGATGCGTTCCTGCATAGCGCCCATGTCGGTCGCCAGCGTCGGCTGATAGCCCACAGCCGAAGGAATACGACCCAGAAGCGCCGACACCTCGGAGCCCGCCTGCGTGAAGCGGAAGATGTTATCGACGAAGAACAGCACGTCCGAGCCGGATTGGTCGCGGAACTGCTCGGCCAGCGTCAGGCCGGTCAGGGCGACACGCGCGCGCGCGCCTGGAGGCTCGTTCATCTGGCCGTAGACCAGCGCAACCTGGCTTTCTTCCAGATTGTCGGGCTTGATCACGTTCGATTCGATCATCTCGTGATAGAGGTCGTTGCCCTCACGCGTCCGCTCGCCCACACCGGCGAAAACCGAATAGCCCGAGTGCACCTTGGCGATGTTGTTGATCAGTTCCATGATCAGAACCGTCTTGCCCACACCGGCACCACCGAAGAGGCCGATCTTGCCGCCCTTGGCGTAGGGGGCGAGCAGGTCCACCACCTTGATGCCGGTTTCGAGGATTTCGGAGGCGGTCGACTGCTCGGAGAATTCCGGCGCCGGCTGGTGGATCGAGCGATATTCGGTCGCCTTGATCGGCGCGCCCTCGTCCACCGGCTCGCCGATGACGTTGAGGATGCGGCCGAGGGTGGCATTGCCCACCGGCACCGAGATCGGCGAGCCGGTATCGCTCACGGCCTGACCGCGCACGAGGCCTTCGGTCGCGTCCATCGCGATGGTGCGCACGGTGTTCTCGCCCAGATGCTGCGCCACTTCGAGGACCAGCTTCTTGCCGTGGTTGTCGGTTTCCAGCGCGTTCAGGATGGCTGGCAGATCGCCGTCAAAGTGAACGTCCACAACGGCGCCAATGACCTGGGTCACTTTGCCTTTTGCATTTGCCATGTTTCGTCTCCGGTTTGTCTTACAGCGCTTCCGCGCCGGAAATGATTTCAATCAGCTCGTTGGTGATCACGGCCTGACGCGAGCGGTTGTATTCGATGGTCAGCTTGTCGATCATCTCGCCCGCGTTGCGGGTGGCGTTGTCCATAGCGGACATCCGCGCGCCCTGTTCCGAGGCCCCGTTTTCCAGCAGCGCGCTGAAGATCTGCGTCGCCACACCGCGCGGCAGCAGATCGGCGAGGATCGCCGTCTCGTCCGGCTCGTACTCGTAGAACGTCTCGGTATCGGCCTCGTCCAGATCGCCCACATCGGCAGGGATGATCTGCTGCTTGGTCGGGATTTGCGTGACCACGTTCTCGAACTGCGAGTAGAAGATCTTGGCCACGTCGAACTCTCCGGCGTCGAACCGGTTGAGCACATTGGCCGCCACCGCCTGCGCATCGGCATAGCCCACGCGCTTGACCTCCGTGAGATCGACGTGATCCACGAAATACTGGCCATAGTCACGGCGCATCGCATCGCGGCCCTTCTTGCCGACGGTGAGGATCTTGACCGTCTTGCCCTTGGCCAGCAGAGCGGTGGCCTCGGCCTTGGCCAACTTGGCGATATTGGCGTTGAAGCCACCGCACAGCCCGCGTTCGGCGGTCATCACCACCAGAAGATGCACCTTGTCCTCGCCCGTCCCGGCCAGAAGCCGGGGCGCGTTCTCGGCGTCACCCACCGAGGCCGCGAGCTTTTTCATCACCGCGTTGAAACGTTCGGTGTAAGGCCGCGACATTTCCGCGGCCTCCTGAGCGCGGCGAAGCTTCGCCGCGGCGACCATCTGCATGGCCTTCGTGATCTTGCGGGTCGATTTGACCGACGAGATCCGGTTTTTCAGGTCCTTGAGATTCGGCATTGCCTTATCTCCCCCTTACGCGAAGTCAGCGGCGAATTCGTCCAGCGCGGCCTTGATCTTGTCCTCGGCCTCACCCTTGATCTTGGGATCTTCCTTGGTGATGTAATCCAGCAGATCCTGATGCTTGCCGCGCAGGTGCTTGAGCAAGCCCTGCTCGTAGCGGCCCACGTCGCCAACCTTGATCTTGTCAAGGTAGCCATGCGTGCCTGCATAGATCACACAGACGATCTCGGCGTTGGTCAGCGGCGAATACTGCGCCTGCTTCATCAACTCGGTCAGACGGGCGCCACGGTTGAGCAACTGCTGCGTTGCCGCATCGAGGTCGGAGCCGAACTGCGCGAAGGCCGCCATTTCGCGATATTGCGCAAGCTCCAGTTTCACCGGACCGGCGACCGACTTCATCGCGTTGGTCTGTGCCGAGGAGCCCACACGGCTAACCGACAGTCCGGTGTTCACGGCAGGGCGGATGCCCTGATAGAACAGTTCGGTTTCAAGGAAGATCTGACCGTCGGTGATCGAGATCACGTTGGTCGGAATGAACGCCGACACGTCGCCACCCTGGGTTTCGATGATCGGCAGCGCGGTGAGCGAGCCCGAACCATTGTCCTCGTTGAGCTTGGCCGATCGCTCCAGCAGGCGGGAGTGGAGGTAGAACACGTCGCCCGGATAGGCTTCACGACCGGGCGGACGACGCAGCAGCAGCGACATCTGGCGATAGGCCACGGCCTGTTTCGAGAGGTCATCATAAACGATCAGCGCGTGACGGCCATTGTCGCGGAAATGCTCGGCCATCGCGGTTGCCGAATAGGGCGCGAGGAACTGCATCGGCGCGGGGTCGGAGGCGGTGGCGGCCACGACGATGGAGTACTTGATCGCGCCGCTCTCTTCGAGTTTTTTCACCAGCTGCGCCACCGTCGAGCGCTTTTGGCCGATGGCGACATAGACGCAATAGAGCTTCTTGCTCTCGTCGTCGCCTGCGGCCTCGTTATAGACCTTCTGGTTCAGGATCGTGTCGAGCGCCACGGCGGTCTTGCCGGTCTGACGGTCGCCAATGATCAGCTCGCGCTGACCACGGCCAATCGGGATCATCGCGTCCACCGATTTGAGGCCGGTCGCCATCGGCTCGTGCACCGATTTGCGCGGGATGATGCCGGGGGCCTTCACATCGGCCAGACCACGGTTTTTCGTCTTGATCGGGCCCTTGCCGTCGAGCGGGTTGCCGAGACCGTCCACGACGCGGCCCAAGAGCTCGTCGCCGATCGGCACGTCCACGATGGATTTGGTGCGCTTGACGGTATCGCCTTCCTTGATGTCACGGTCGGAGCCGAAGATCACGACGCCGACATTGTCGGCCTCGAGGTTGAGCGCCATGCCCATGACCCCGCCCGGAAACTCGACAAGCTCACCGGCCTGGACATTGTCCAGCCCGTGAACCCGCGCGATACCGTCACCCACGGACAGAACCCGACCGATCTCGGCAACTTCGGCCTCCTGGCCGAAATTCTTGATCTGGTCCTTCAGGATCGCAGAAATCTCTGCTGCTTGGATACCCATTTATCCGACCTCTTTCATTGCATTCTGGAGGGAATCGAGCCGCGAGCGGATCGAGGTGTCGATCATCTTCGAGCCCACTTTTACAACAAGACCGCCGATGAGGCTTTCATCAACGGTCGCATTCAGTTTCACATCGCGGCCGATTTGGGCCTTGAGGGTTTTCGCCAGCTTGTCGGACTGTGCCTTGGTCAGCGCCTTGGCGCTGATCACTTCGGCTTTCACCTCGCCCTTGTCCTCGGCGATCATCTCTTCAAGCTGGGCGATCAGTTGCGGCAGCACGAAGAGGCGGCGCTTGGCGGCCATGACGGCCAGGCCGTTGCGCAGTTCGGGGACCAGCCCCATCTTGTCGGCAATCGCGGCAATCGCCTTGCCCTGCTCGTCACGGCTGAGCACCGGGGAGGCGATGACCGCGCGCAGGTCGGCGCTGTCGGCGAGGGCTGCGGAGAGATCGTCGAGGTTCGCCTCGAGTTTGGCCAGCGATTTGGCCTCTTTCGCAAGCTCGAAGATCGCAGTGGCATAGCGCGCGGCAATGCCGGAAGAAATCGAAGCTGGTTCGGACACGTCCACCCTTCCGATAATCTGGCCCCGGTTGAGCAGCTGTGACGGCACGTCACGTCCGGGGGCGTTGGCATACGATGAGACTTGCGAAACATCGAAATTCGGCTGGGGTGTAGCAGAGCCTTCCGTGTCGGGCAAGCCGCTTGAAATCAATTGTATACTATGGAATACTGCATGCTTTCAATGGCTTACCTCAAGTGCGACGGAATGCGCGCTTTTTATCCTTCAAAAAACATCACTTTTTCCTACGAATTTGCGATTCCCGCCCTGCGACCCCTGCCCAAACCCCTTGCAGGCGTTTGCGCTATCAGCGTCGCAGGGGCGAGAAATGCCCCGCCGTCTTGCCCTCAGGACCGCTTGAGCAGCGCCAGCAACTGCTGTGACGGCAGGCCGTCCGGCGCCGCCCCCACCGACCGCTGAAAGGCGCGGATCGCGGCCACGGTGTTGGGCCCGACGATGCCGTCGATCTTCTCGACCGCAAAGCCCTTGCGCTGGAGGCGGCGCTGCATCTCCTTGCGCTGGTCGAATGTCAGCGGGTCATAGCCGCGCGGCCAGCTGGCCTGTATTTCCGGCCCGCCCGCGATCCGGTCGGACAGGTGCCCGACGCCCAGGGCATAGGCATCGGCGTTGTTGTAGCGCTTGATCACGTCGAAATTGGCAAAGACCATGAAGGACGCGCCCGACGGCCCCGCCGGTTGCAGGATGCGCGCCGAGCCGAAATCGCGCACCGGTCGCCCGTCGATGCCGACGACACCGCGCGCCGCCCAGTCCGAGGGCATCCGGCTGGTGCTGCCGAAGGACGCGCCGCGCGGCACCAGCACCTCCATGCCCCAGGGCATGCCCTTGCGCCAGCCGAACCGCTTGAGATAGGCGGCGGTCGAGGCCAGCGCGTCGGTCGGATCGTCCGACCACACGTCGCGTTTGCCATCGCCGGTGAAATCCACCGCATAGGCCTCGTATGACGTTGGCATGAACTGCGTGTGCCCCATCGCCCCGGCCCAGGAGCCTTTCATCCGGTCAGGCGTCACATCGCCCGATTGCAGGATTTTCAGCGCCGCGATCAGTTGTTTCTCGAAGAACGCGCCGCGCCGCCCGTCATAGGCCAATGTCGCCATCGAGCCGATCAGCGGCAAGTCGCCCAGCCGCTCGCCATAGGTGCTCTCCATCCCCCAGACCGCCGTCACGACCTCTTTCTCGACGCCGTAATGCGCCTCGATCCGGTCCAGCGCGCGGCGGTGCTGGCGCAGGGCGCGCTGCCCGTTCTCGACCCGCACGGGCGAGACGGCGCTGTCGAGATAGTCCCAGATCTCGCGCTTGAATTCGGATTGGTTGCGATCCTTGGCCACCACATCGGCGTCGTAGCGCACGCCACGAAAGGCGCGGTCGAACACCTGCCCGCTGATCCCCTGCGACAGCGCCCGACCCCGGAACCCGGCGATCCAGCGGTCAAAATCCGGGCTTGCGGTGACCTGAAAGACCTCCACCTTCGCGGGCCGCATCTGCGGGCGCAGAACCTGCGACGGTAGATCGTTCAGCACAACTGCCGCCGGTGTGAACGCCGCTCCTGGGCGCGATTGCGGGCGCAGCGATTCCTCGACCGCGCCGGTTGCCCAGGACGGGCTAATTCCAAGAAACAGGCCCGAAAGCCCCAGTATGACTGCTCGCATCGCCTAGCCCCTTCTGCGTGGCACTTTAGGGCATAATAGCGCGATTGTTTCCAAATCGAAAGCAATCTCGAGGCGATGTGCGTGGTCTTGCCGATCTTGAGGCGGGGGTTCGAGGGTGGAGGGGGCGCGCGTTACTGCGTCTTGAGCGGGGCCCCTCCGGCAAAGCTGTTGCCATTGACGTAGTCGCAGGGTGCCTCCTGCATCTGCAGATGCAGCCCGTCGCCGTCGAAGGGATGCGCGCGGGCCAGCGCCTCATCCACCTCGATGCCGAGGCCCGGGGCTTCGGGCGGGATGACAAAGCCGTCCTCCACCCGGATGCCGCCCTTGATGAGCGCGTCGTGAAACGGGGTCTCGATGGTTTCGGCCATCAGCAGATTGGGGATCGAGGCGGCAAGGTGGATATTTGCGGCCCATTCCACCGGCCCGGCATAGAGATGCGGGGCCAGTTGCGCGTTATAGACCTCGGCCATGGCGGCGACCTTCTTCATCTCCCAGATGCCGCCCGCGCGGCCCAAAGCCGGTTGCAGGATCGCCGCCGCGCCCTCGCGCAGGATGGGGGCAAACTCGGCCTTGGTGGTCAGCCGCTCGCCGGTGGCCACGGGGATGCGCACGGCGCGCGCCACCTGCGCCATAGCGCCGACATTGTCGGGCGGCACGGGTTCTTCGTACCAGAGCGGGGAATAGGGTTCCAGCGCCTGTCCAAGGCGGATGGCGCCGGCGGTGGTGAACTGCCCATGCGTGCCGAAGAGCAGATCGGCGCGGTCGCCCACCGCCTCGCGGATGGCACGGCAGAACGCCACCGACATCGAGATACCGGACATCGCGGGCATATGGCCGCCGCGCATCGTGTAGGGGCCCGCCGGGTCGAACTTGACCGCTGTATAGCCACGCGCGACGCAGTCGAGCGCGCTTTCGGCGGCCATTTCGGGCGAGGTCCAGAATTCGGTGAGGTCGTGATGGGGCAGGGGGTAGAGATAGGTATAGGCGCGGATGCGCGCGTTCATCCGCCCGCCCAGAAGCGCCCAGACCGGCCGGTCGCGCGCCTTGCCCAGAATGTCCCAGCAGGCGATCTCCAGCCCCGAGAACGCGCCCATAACGGTGAGGTCGGGCCGCTGGGTGAAGCCCGAGGAATAGGCGCGGCGGAACATCAGCTCGATATTTTCGGGGTTCTCGCCCTGCATGTGGCGGGCGAACACGTCCTCGATCACGGCGCGCATCGCCTGCGGCCCGACAGAGGCCGCATAGCATTCGCCCCAGCCGGTGATGCCGTTATCGGTGGTCAGCTTCACCAGGATCCAGTAGCGCCCGCCCCAGCCCGGCGCGGGCGGCGATGTCACGAGGATGTCGAGATCGGCGAGTTTCATGTCATGCCCTTTCCGTGGCGATATCTGGCGCGCCTCACCGCACCGTGCCCTGCGCCTCGAGCGCGGAGGTCAGCGCGTCGAAGCGGGCGCGCGCGACTTCGCCGAAGAGCGGTGCCGCGTCCTCCGAGAGGCGCAGTTCGAGCAGCCTTTTCTTGGGGAACCAGCGCAATTCGCCGAGGCGCGCGTTCTTTTTCAGCCAGAGCATCGCGGCAAAGCGCATCGCCTTGCCGACGATTTCGGCATCCTTCTTGTCCGCGTCGGAAATCAGGCTGTCGAGGTCGGAAAACCGGGTGTTGCCGCGCTTGTTGGAGTAGCGGTGCAGCAGGGCAAGGCCGAGAAACACCCGCTCGGAATGCTTGAGCCCGCCGAGATTGGCGCGGGTGGCATTGTCGAAACACACTTCGGCGCGATAGTCGGGATGGGCGCGCCAGCTGACGTCATGCAGCAGGCAGGCGGCGCGGATCAGGCGGCGGCGTTCGGGGCTGGCGGATTTGAAGAGCGGCAGCAGGAAGTGATAGATCACCTTGCCGAAACCGGGCAGGCGCGCGTCCTTGTGCTCGGCGAAGCGGCAGGCCTCGATCAGCGGGTCGCGGTCGCGCAGGAGTTGCGGCATCTGCTCATAAAGCAGCCCCTCGCGGATGCCGTAGCTGGAGATTGCGATGTCGCGCGGCTTGAAGGTCTTGAGCACCTCGCGCAGCACCTCTGCGGCCAGCGGGACAAGGGCGATGCGGCTTGATGAGACGCCCGATGCGCTGCGCAATGTCTCGAGATCGGTCTTTTCGATATGCTTGATGGTGGCGCGCAGATCGGCGGGGCGCATGCGGTATTCGTGCAGCACGTGCAGGGGATAGCCGCGTCGGGCCATGTCGATCCTGGCAATCGCCCGCCACGACCCGCCGACCAGAAACAGGCGGTTGCGCTGTTCGCCCAGCTCCTTTTGCATGGCGGCGAGGGTGTCGCGGATGTGGGCCTTGCGCCCCTTCTTGCCGCCCGTGAGATCGGCCAGCTTGAACGGCCCCAGCGGCGACGAGATCCGCGCGCCGACGGTGCCGCCGTCGATCGCCGCGAGTTCCATCGACGAGCCGCCGATATCGCAGACCAGACCGTAGGAGCCGGGCCAGCCCAGAAGCACGCCCTGCGCCGAAAGCCGTGCCTCCTCGCGCCCGTCGATGACCCAGAGCTTGAGGCCGGTCTCGCGCTCGACCTCGGCGCAGAATTCCGCACCGTCCTCGGCGTCGCGCACCGCGGCGGTGGCGACGGCGACGAGCGGGCCGGTATCCATCCCCTCGCCCAGCATCTGGAAGCGGCGCAGCGCCTCGAGTGCGCGCTTGCGCCCCTCGGGGTTGAGACGCCCGGTTTCGGACATGCCGGAGCCGAGCGCACACATGATCTTTTCGTTGTAGAAATAGGCCGGGCTGCGCGCGGCACCGTCGAACACCACCAGGCGGACGGAGTTGGAGCCCACATCGACCACGCCGACCCGGCTGAGCGCGCGGGCTGTTTCGCTATCGAAAAGGGGGCGGCCAAAGGGGCCGCCATCGGGTTCCGCAGGATCGCTCGTGCCGTCCATATCCGTCCCAGTCTCGTGCGCCCCCTCTATGCGACAGGGGGGCGCGCGGGTCAATCGCCTGTATGGGTGAGTTTCGGCACATCCGACGCGCCCGCCGAGCCCCGGCCCGACAGCGACGGGTTTTCCATGAAGAAGCGGTGACAGTTGAAGGCGAACTCGCCTTCGGGCCTGACATTGCGCGAGAATGTGCCATCCGGGGCCATGACCCAGGTTTGCGCCTCATCGGCCATGTTGGCGGCCATGATCTGGCTGACGATCTGTGCCTTGACGGTCGGGTTTGTGGTCTCGACCAGCGTCTCCACCCGGCGGTTGAGGTTGCGGCCCATCCAGTCGGCCGAGGAGATGAAGACCCGCGCCTTTTTCGACGGCAGCCCGGCACCGTTGCCGAAACAGACGATGCGCGAATGCTCCAGAAACCGACCGACGATGGATTTGACGCGGATGTTCGAGGACAGACCCTTGATGCTGGGGCGCAGTCCGCAGATGCCGCGCACCACCAGGTCGATCCGCACCCCGGCCTCGGAGGCGGCATAGAGCGCGTCGATCACGTCGGGTTCGATCAGCGAATTCATCTTGGCCCAGATCGCCGCCGGCTTGCCGGCGCGGGCATGTTCGGCCTCGCGCGCGATCATCTCCAGCAGTCGCGGCTTGAGCGAGGCGGGCGAGATGGCGAGGTTTTCCAGCCCTTCGGGCTCGGCATAGCCCGACAGGTAGTTGAACACCTTGGTGGCGTCGCGCCCGAGGGCGGCATCGCAGGTGAAAAAGCTCAGATCGGTATAGATGCGCGCGGTGATCGGGTGATAGTTGCCGGTGCCGTAATGGGTATAGGTCACGAGGCTGTCGCCCTCGCGCCGGACCACGGTGGAAATCTTGGCATGCGTCTTCCAGTCGAGAAAGCCGTAGACCACATGCGCGCCCGCGCGCTCCAGCCGCCGCGACTGGCGGATATTCGCGGCCTCGTCGAAGCGCGCCTTGAGCTCCACCAGCGCGGTCACCGATTTGCCGTCCTCGGCAGCCTCGCACAGCGCCTCGACGATGGGCGAGTTGCGCGAGGTGCGGTAGAGCGTCTGCTTGATTGCGAGCACATCCGGGTCGCGCGCCGCTTGTTGCAGGAAGCGCACTACCATGTCGAAGGTCTCGTAGGGGTGATGCAGCAGCATGTCCTTTTGCCGGATCGCGGCGAACATGTCGCCGTCGTGGTCCTGCACGCGCTCGGGGACACGCGGGGTGAAGGACGGCCACAGCAGGTCGGGGCGCGCGTCGAGCACCAGTTCCTTGAGATCGGCCAGCCCGATCATGCCCTCGACCTCGACCACCTCGTCGGGGATGACGTGCAGCTCTTCCATGATCACGTGGCGCAGCGCCTCGGGCGCGCCGGCGGAGATCTTCATCCGCACCACTTCGCCCCGGCGGCGGCGTTTCAGCGCCACCTCGAATTCGCGCACCAGATCTTCGGCCTCGTCCTCGACCTCGAGATCGCTGTCGCGCAGCACCCGGAAGGCGCAATGCTCCTTGTAGCGGTAGCCGGGAAACAGGCTGTGCAGATGCAAGAGCAGCAATTCCTCGAGCGGCAGGACGCGGAACATGCCCTCGGGGGCGGGCAGGCGCACGAAACGGTCGATCTGCTGCGGGATCGGCAGCAGCGCGCGCAGCGGGCGCTTGTCGGATTTGCGCTCCAGTTGCAGGGCGAGGCTGAAGCCGAGATTGGGGATGAACGGGAACGGGTGCGCCGGGTCGATGGCCAGCGGCGAGAGCACCGGAAAGACCTTGTGCAGGAACACCTCGGCCAGCACGTCCTTGTCGGCATCGCTGAGCGAGCGGCGATCGAGAATCGCGATGTTCTCGTCCTCCATTTCGCGGCGCAGCGCCTCGTAGGTGTTCTGCTGCGCCTCGAGCAGGCCGCGCGCGTTGTCGTTGATCAGCACCAGTTGCTCGGCGGGGGTGAGACCATCGGCGGCGGGGGTGGTGTTGCCCGCCTTGGCCAGTTCGCGCAGACCCGCGACGCGCACGTTGTAGAATTCATCCAGGTTGGTCGCGGAGATCGACAGGAAACGCAGCCGTTCCAGCAGCGGCACGCGGGGGTTCTGCGCCTCTTCGAGAACGCGCCAGTTGAAGCCCAGCCAACTGAGTTCGCGGTTGAAGAACCTCCCCGGTCCGATGATGTCGAGATCGGGGAGGTCGACCGGCTCGGGCAGCGGGGATTTGAGAAAATCTGCGTTTGTCATGGCGGCCTTATGGCGTTGGCATGTAACGGTTGGGTGACACAGCGTGGCGTCAATCGCGGCGTTTGTCCAGCACCCGTGCGGCAAGGCTGCGGGTGACGGGCCGGGTTTCGGCCAGCGCGCGCGCGTCAAGCGCCGCGACGATGTCGCGGGCCGCCTCGAAGGAGCGTTCGATGCGGCGGGCAAGATAGGGGATGGTGTCGGGGCTGGGGCTGAGCTGGCGGTCGGCGAAGAGCTTCATCAGCACCGCCGAGAGCAGCGCGTCGTCGGGCGCGCGCAACTCGGTCAGCAGCGTGCCCTGCATGCGGCTGGTCAGATCGGGCAGGCTGAGTCCCCACAGATGCGGCGCGGTGCGCGCGGTGATGAGCAGCGCATGCCCTTCGGCCAAGGTGAGGTTGTGCAGGTGAAAGAGAGCATCCTCGGCGGCGCGGTCGCCCGCGATCTGCCGGGCATCCTCGACCGCGACGGGGCCTTGGGCGAGGGTGGGGATATCGGCGTCGGACAGATCCCGCGCGGCGATGATCCGCGCGCCCGAGAGTGCGGCCCAGACATGGGTGAGATGGGTCTTGCCCGCGCCTGCCGGTCCGGCGAGGATCAGCTTGCGCGACGGCCATCCCTGCCATGCCTCGATCATCGCGACGGCCTCGGCATTGGCCGGGGAGACAAAGAAATCCTCGCGCCCCAGTGCCGGGCGCACGGGCAGGTGAAAGCTCAGTTGTTCGGCCATCACTCGTCGCCTTGTATGTCCAGCCCGCGATAGAGGCGGCTGTCCTTGTATTGGTCCAGCGCGAACCGGGTGATCACCCCGAGTGCCGCCGCCACCGGCACCGCCACCAGCATGCCGACAAAGCCGAACAGCGTGCCGAAGGCCGACAGCGCGAAGATCAGCCAGACCGGGTGCAACCCGACCGAGGAGCCGACCAGCTTGGGGGTGAGCAGGTTGCCCTCGATCACCTGACCGGAGACGAATATACCCGCCACCAGCCCGATGCTGACCCAATCGCCCCAGAACTGGAAGAGTGCGAGGCCGAGCGCCAGCGCGCCGCCGAGGATCGCGCCGACGTAAGGAATGAACGTGACCAGCCCTGCCAGCGCCCCCACCACGAGGCCGAATTGCAGCCCCACCAGCATCAGCGCCACCGCGTAATAGGTGCCGAGGATCAGGCAGACCGTGCCCATGCCGCGAATGAAGCTGGCGAGCGTGTCGTCGATCTGACCGGCGAGGCGGCGGATCACCGGGGCATGGTCGCGCGGCAGCAGGTCGTCGATCTTCGCGATCATGCGGTCCCAGTCATAGAGCAGGTAGACCGCCACCACCGGGGCCACCACCAGCAGCACCACGATATTGAGCAGCGAGGCGGCAGAGCTGAGCGCGGTTTGCAACACCTCGCCGCCCTTGTCGCGCACCGTCTCGCCGAAGGACGTGAGCGTCTGATGCGCGGCCGAGCCGGGATCGAACAGCGAGGGGACATGCGTGCTCAGAAAATCCCGAAGGTCGCGGGCCAGTTGCGGCGCGATCTCGAACAGGGCAATGGCCTGATTGACCAGCGTCGGGATCACCAGCAGCAGCGCCAGCGTGAACAGCAGGATGACCGCCAGCGTGATCACAACGACCGAGGCCATGCGGCTCAGCCCCATCCGCTCCAGCCGGTCGGCGACGGGATCGAGGAAATAGGCCAGCGCCCCGCCGATCACGAAGGGCAGGATCACATTGCCGAGAAACCACAGCGCCAGCACGAATACCGCCGTGGCGAGACCCCAGTATGTCATCTGTTCCTTGACCGGCAATGCCATGCGCGCGCTCCTGCTCCGTTCCGCAGTATGTCACCCGTGCGCGGCGTGGTTTCAAGGGGAAAGGATCCGCGCCGCGCAAGGCGGGCACCCACGCAGTGCCGCCTTGCTCCGCCTTGCGTTCTCGCCTAGAACCGGCGGCAATCCGGACCCAACCCATGAAGGCCCTAACATGCGTCTCAGCCGTTATTTTCTGCCCGTCCTCAAGGAAACGCCCTCGGAGGCGCAGATCGCCAGTCACCGCCTGATGCTGCGGGCGGGGATGATCAAGCAGGCGACTGCCGGGATTTATTCCTGGCTGCCGCTGGGCTTCAAGGTGCTGCGCAAGCTGGAAAACATCGTGCATGAGGAGCAGGTGCGCGCGGGTCATATCCCGATGCTGATGCCGACGCTGCAATCGGCGGATCTGTGGCGCGAGAGCGGGCGCTATGACGATTACGGCGCCGAGATGCTGCGCATCACCGACCGGCACGGGCGCGACATGCTTTATGGCCCCACCAACGAGGAACTGATCACCGACATCTTCCGCGCCCATGTGGGCAGCTACAAGGACCTGCCGCTGACGCTCTACCATATCCAGTGGAAGTTCCGCGACGAGGTGCGGCCGCGCTTCGGGGTGATGCGGGGCCGCGAGTTCTTCATGAAGGACGGCTATAATTTCGACCTCACGAAAGAGGACGCGCTGCACGCCTATAATCGCCACATGGTGAGCTACCTGCGCACCTATGAGCGGATGGGGCTGCAGGCGATCCCGATGCGTGCTGATAGCGGCCCGATCGGCGGCGACGACACGCATGAGTTCCTGGTGCTGGCCGAAACCGGCGAGTCGGAGGTGTTCTACGACAGTGCGATCACCGATCTGAAGCTGGGCGAGCGGGTGGTGGATTACGACAGCCGCGCCGAATGCGAGGCCATCGTCACCGAATGGACGACGCCCTATGCCCGCACCGACGAGACCCATGACGAGGCGAAGTTCAACGCCATCCCCGAGGAGCGCCGCCGGTCGAGCCGGGGCATTGAGGTGGGGCAGATCTTTTACTTCGGCACCAAGTATTCAGAGCCGATGGGCGCCACGGTGCAGGGCCCCGATGGCAAGCCCGTGCCGGTCCATATGGGCAGCCACGGTATCGGGGTTTCGCGTCTTGTCGGTGCGATCATCGAGGCGAGCCATGACGACAAGGGCATCATCTGGCCCGAGGGCGTGACGCCGTTCCATGCCGGGATCGTCAATCTCAAGCAGGGCGACGCCGAGGCCGATGCCGCCTGCGAGGCGCTTTTTGCGTCGCTCACGGCGCTGGGGCTGGAGCCGCTTTACGACGACCGCGACGAGCGGGCAGGCGGCAAGTTCGCCACCATGGATCTGATCGGGCTGCCGTGGCGGATCACGGTGGGGCCGCGCGGCCTCAAGAACGGGGTGGTGGAACTGACCAGCCGTCGGACGGGCGAGAGTGAGGAATTGCCGCCCGAAGCGGCGGTGGAGAAGCTGGCGCAGATCTATGCCGGACACGTGTTGCGCCCGGCGTTCTGAGTGCGGCCACGTTACCGCTGTTTCTCGAACCAGATGATCACCTCGCCGATCTCGACGCCGTATTTGTCCATATAGGCGCGGTTGAGCACGCGGTTCTCGCTCAGTTGCCACATCCAGTCGTCGAAGCTGACCCGCAGGCTGCCATCGGGCACCGGCAGGTCGATGGTGTAGGTCCAGTTGAAGGCGTCGCCGCGCTCTTCGCCGGTGGCGGGGCCGAGCACGCCGTCGGCGCTGCCTGTCCATGTCTCCGGGCCGGTCTTGGTCAGGGTCCAGACGCGGCGTTCGGTGCTGCCATCAGCATAGGCGAAATCCTCGGTCAGGGTCAGCGTCTCGCCATCCCAGTCGCCCGCGATCTGCACCTCGAAGCGCCGCCGCACGGTGCCGAACCGGTCCTGAAACTGGCCGTGGCCCACCACGTGGCCGTCGAAAAACTCTTCCAGCTCGAAATCGCGAGAACTGAGCGGGTCATCCGCGAGGTCGGGGCGTCCGGCACAGGCGGTCAGCACCATCAGTGAGAGGATCAGAACAACAGCGCGCATGAGACAGGCCCCCGGGGGTGATTGGATACCCTCGGAGACCTATCGCGAAATCGCACGACGGCAAGGCACAGGCGCGGGCCATCTCAGAGCGTGGCGTTCACCCCGCCGCCATCGAGCAGGATGTTCTGACCGACGATGAACCCGGCATGCTGGCTGCACAGGAACGCGCAGGCCGCGCCGAATTCCTCGGGCGTGCCGTAGCGGCCTGCGGGAATCGTGGCGCAGCGCTGCGCCTTGGCCTCCTCCATCGAAAGGCCCTGCGCCTCGCTGACGCCCTTGTCGAGTGCCATGGCGCGGTCGGTGGCATGGATGCCCGGGAGCAGGTTGTTGATGTTCACGCCGCTGCCCGCCACCTGCCGCGAGGTGCCCGCGACATAGCCGGTCAGGCCCGCGCGCGCCGAATTCGACAGGCCCAGCACCGCGATCGGCGCTTTCACCGATTGCGAGGTGATGTTGACCACCCGGCCCCAGCCGCGCTCCATCATGCCCGGCACCAGCGCCTTGATCAGCGCGATGGGGGCCAGCATGTTGGCGTCGAGCGCCTTGATGAAATCGTCGCGGTCCCAGTCGGTCCATTTGCCCGGCGGCGGGCCGCCCGCATTGTTGACGAGGATGTCCACAGCGCCCGCCTCGGCCAGCACCGCGGCGCGGCCCCCTTCGGTGGTGATATCGGCGGCCACGGTGACCACTTCGACGCCGAACTCCTCGCGAATCGCCTCGGCCGATGCCTCCAGCGTCTCGGCCCCGCGCGCGTTCATCACCAGATCGACGCCCGCTGCGGCCAGCGCGCGCGCGCAGCCCAGCCCGAGGCCCTTCGACGACGCGCAAACCAGGGCGCGCTTGCCCTTGATGCCCAGATCCATCTCGCTCTCCCATCCTGTCCGTATTGCGTTGCTTTACCGCGACTTAACACTGGCCGGGGCAGGATGGCCAGTCCCTTGCAGGTGCCCCTCGGCATGCAGGACCGGGCACGCGGCCCGCAAATCTTGCGCTGATTGACCATATGCTGCCACAATCCTAAGCTAGGCCTCTTCTATAACCATATCCCCCGATCATCGTATCAGAACAACCGGCCCCCGTGATGACCCAGACCACCGCTCGCCCCGCTCAATCCATCCTGGTCTTTCCGGCCATGGATTTTCGCGTGGTGAACGGGGCCAATCTCGGCGATGCGCTGTCTTTCGCCGGCGAACTCGATCTCGACGATGTCTATGAGCTGACCGCACAGGCCCGGCCGGCGCGGCTGTCGCTGGTCATGCAGGGCAGCGGGCCGTTCACCATCGGCATCGATTCGGAGCTGGGCCGCCCCGGCGCACAGGTCCATCTCGACTGTGCGCTCACGCTGATGTCGGCGACTGGCGGCACGACCGACATGCTGGTCTTTGTCGAGGTGGATGAGGCGGGTCATGTGGCCGATATCTATGCCATGCCGCTGGCCCGGCTGATCCCGCGCACCGGCTATGCGCTGGTCGGGATCGAGCATGCGGGCGCCTTGCGCAAATTCGCGCAGGCCGCCTGCGTCTCCTTCACCCGGGGCACGCATATCACCATGGCCAGGGGCGAGCAGAAGCCGGTCGAAGATCTGCAACCCGGCGACATGGTGCTGACCCGCGACGACGGCCCGTGCCCGGTGCGCTGGGTCGGGCACTCTACCGCCCGCGCGGTGGGCGAGTTCGCGCCGGTGCGCATCAGTGCCGGTGCGCTGCACAACGAGAACGACCTGCTGGTCAGCCCCGATCACCGGCTGTTCATCTATCAGCGCTCGGATGCGTTGGGCGCCGGGCGACACGAGGTTCTGGTGCGTGCGCGGCATCTGGTCAATGGCGACACCGTGCGGATCGAGACCGGCGGTTTCGTCGATTACTATCAGATCCTCTTCGATGCGCATCAGATCATCTATGCCGAGGGCATCGCCGCCGAGACGCTGCTGGTCGATCCGCGCACCCGTGCGGCGCTTCCGGCGGAGCTGGAGGAGACGCTGATCGCGGATGAGGCGGCGCATGGCGGGCGGACGCATCTGCAATTCGAGATCGGCAAGGCCCTGCTCAACCATCCCAATGCCGCCGATATCCTGAAGCGGGCCTCGACGCGCTAACTGCCGCTGTCGCGCCGCGTGGCCGTGAGGTTGACCGTGATATCGACCGAATAGCCCAGGGACCCCTCGTCGCTGACCCCCTGACCGATGTTGAAGTCGCGCCGATCCACGGTGAGCCCGCCCGAGACGGTGGCGGTGTCGCCCTCTATGGCCAGATCGAACGGCATCTCGACCGGCACCGACTGGTCGCGGATGGTGAGCGTGCCGCGCGCGACGTGGCCGGTCTCGGCGGCCATGAGATCGGCGGTGAATGTGGCGGTGGGGTATTCGTCCACGTTGAAGAAATCCGCCCCCATCGCCTGCTGCGTGACCGAGCCGAGGGTGAGCGAGGGGATGCTGACCGTCACCTTGACCGTACCATGCTGGCCGCTTTCGTCGGGGGTTTCGGCATAGGTGATGTTGGCGGTCCAGTCGGCGAAACTGCCGGTCACCTCCGATCCCATCTGGCGGATGGCGATCTGCAACTGGCCATCCTCGACCTGCCAGTCGCTTTCGACCTGCGCGAGGGCCGGGCCGCCGGAGTGTTCGGTGGCGAACCAGCCGAGGGCCGTGGCACCGCCCATCGCCGCGCCCCAGAGCGCGAGGGCGGTGACGAGGGGCAGCAGATGACCGGGCTGGCGCGCCGTGGGTGGGGCCGAGGCGCGCCCAGGCAGCATCCGCCGCAGGGTGGCGTCACGGTCGATCAGGTGATGCTTGAGCGCGCCTGCCACATGCGCGGCGATCGCCCCCGTCAGCACCCATTGCAGGATGAAATGCGCCGTACCAGCCGCCTGTGACAGGGGTTCGGATTTGGGCACGAAGGGCAGGGTCTGCCCGAACGGCCACCAGATCGGCGCAAAGCCCGAGGTGGCGGCGTGATGCACCCAGCCCGAGAATGGCACCAGAACGAGCGAGCCGTAGAGCAGCCAGTGCACGGTTTCGGCCAGCCACGCCTCGGCGGGTTTGTCGCCGTTCAGCAGGCCCGGCTTGGTCTGGCCGAGGGCCCAGAGGATACGCGCGAGGGCGACGAAGAAGATCGTCACACCAAGCGTCTTGTGAATCGAGAACAAGAGCGAGGCGCGGGCGATCAGCGCCTCGTCTGCCCCGCCCTCGACCGCGTGGGCGGCATTTGAGGCGATCCAGCCGAGCGCGATGTTGGACAGGATCAGCAGGGCGGTGAGCCAGTGAAATGTCTTGGTCACGCGGCCATAGGTGTCGGCGGAATTGGTCAGGGGCATCGCACTCGTCCTGTTGCGGGTTTCGCGTCAACCTAGACGATGCGTCGCCAGAGACAATCGCCGCGCGCGCACACGGCCCGTGCATCGGTGCGGGAACGGGCTTTGACGTTGCCTTGCGCGGCATGGCGATGTATCGGGGGGCACTTTTTCAAAGGGAGGCAGGGGCAGATGAGCCGAGCATTCGTATTCCCCGGACAGGGCGCGCAGGTGATTGGCATGGGGGCCGATCTGGCGCAGGCCTATCCGGCTGCGCGGGCGGTTTTCGACGAGGTGGACGAGGCCTTGGGCGAAAATCTCTCGGCGCTGATCTGGGAGGGGGAGCAGGATCAGTTGACCCTGACCGCCAATGCGCAGCCCGCTTTGATGGCGACGTCGCTGGCGGCAATGCGCGCGTTGGAGGCAGAGGGCGTGCAGATCGGGCAGGCGGCGTTCGTGGCCGGGCACTCCCTGGGCGAATATTCCGCATTGGCGGCGGCGGGCGCGCTTAGCGTGGCCGATACCGCGCGGCTGTTGCGGATCCGGGGCCGCGCCATGCAAGAGGCGGTGCCGGTGGGCGTGGGCGCGATGGCGGCGCTTTTGGGCCTCGATTTCGACACCGCGCGCGCCGTGGCCCAAGAGGCCGCGCAGGGCGAGGTCTGTCAGGCGGCGAATGACAACGATCCGGGGCAGGTGGTGGTCTCGGGCCACAAGTCGGCGGTGGAACGCGCGGTCGAACTGGCCAAGGACAAGGGGGCCAAGCGCGCCGTCCTGTTGCCGGTGAGCGCACCGTTTCACTGCGCGCTGATGCAGCCTGCCGCCGAGGCGATGACGGCGGCGCTGTCGCAGGTGGAGATCACCGCCCCCGCCGTGCCGCTGGTGGCGAATGTCCGCGCATCCGCCGTGACCGAGCCTGCTCAGATCCGCCAATTGCTGATAGAGCAGGTCACGGGATCGGTGCGCTGGCGCGAGTCGGTGCTCTACATGAGCGGTGAAGGCGTGCGCGAGATCTGGGAGATCGGCGCGGGCAAGGCGCTGTCGGGGATGATCCGCAGGGTCGACCGCGAGATCGCCTGCCGGGCGGTCGGCACGGCAGGCGATGTGGCGGCGGCGGCGGCGTCGCTGGCGGATGGCTGAGCCAAGACGGACGAGAGACAAAAGGAATTGAGCATGTTCGATCTGACGGGAAAATGCGCGCTGGTCACCGGCGCGTCGGGGGGCATCGGGGCGGCAATTGCGCGCGCGCTGCATGGCGCGGGGGCGAGCGTGGGCCTGTCGGGCACGCGGGTGGAGCCGCTGGAGGCGCTGGCCGCCGAACTCGGCGAGCGCGCCCATGTCCTGCCCTGCAACCTGGGCGACAAGGATGCGGTCGAGGCGCTGCCCAAGCAGGCGATTGCGGCGATGGGCCGTCTCGATATCCTTGTGAACAACGCGGGCATCACCCGCGATCAGCTGTTCATGCGGATGTCGGATGACGACTGGCAGGATGTTCTCAACGTCAACCTGACCTCGGCGATGCGGCTGTGCCGCGCCTCGGTGCGCCCGATGATGAAGGCCCGCTGGGGGCGAATCGTCAATATCGGCTCGGTCGTGGGCACCACCGGCAATCCCGGTCAGGTGAATTACGCCACCGCCAAGGCCGGTCTGGTGGGAATGACCAAATCCATCGCGCATGAGGTGGCGAGCCGGGGCATCACCGCCAACATGGTCGCCCCCGGCTTCATCGCCACACCGATGACCGACAAGCTGACCGACGAACAGAAAGCGGCGATCAACGGGCAGATACCGACAGGTCGCATGGGTGCGCCCGAGGAGATCGCGGCTGCCGTGCTCTACCTTGCCAGCCCCGAGGCGGGGTATGTCACCGGGGCCACGCTGCATGTCAATGGCGGCATGGCGATGGTCTGACATGCCGAAAATCGTGTTCAATCGGAGAGAGTGAAAGCATTTGCCATTGGCGGTGCATATGCTATAGGCCACGCAGATTTGCCGGAGGGATATGCGGTTTCTCCCGGTGGCCTGTGCTTTCAGGCAGTCGAGAGCCGCCCGCAGGGGCACAATCCAAGCCGCTTCCCGCGCCGGGCGGGGGCAGAGAACGGGCAAACCGCCCAAGACAAGATGAGGAAGCAAGACATGAGCGATATCGCAGACCGCGTGAAAAAGATCGTTGTGGAACACCTGGGCGTGGAAGAGGACAAGGTCGTGGACAAGGCCTCGTTCATCGACGATCTGGGCGCGGACAGCCTTGACACGGTCGAACTGGTCATGGCCTTCGAAGAGGAATTCGGCATCGAGATTCCGGACGACGCGGCCGACACGATCCAGACCGTGGGCGACGCGGTGAAGTTCATTTCCGAAGCGTCCTGAGATTTTGCCAATGCATCGAATGGGCCCTGCCGGTTGGCGGGGCCTTTTTCGTTTGAGGGTGCGGAGGGAGGAACGGGCGATGTGATTGGCCTTTAGCTGCCGTTGGCCCCATCATGCCACGATTCGAACAGACAGGGGCGGTCGGGCGCTGCGCGGCGGTGCCTGCGGCACCTTGATTCCGCGCATTGGCACCAAGCTTGAATGGCAGCTTCTGGCCAGTTTCGGCCCTACTGTCGCATCCCACCATGGGCAGGACGTGTCCACCGCGCTGGTTTGATCCGGAGCGGCGCGGCATGACTGCCCTCACATTTCCCGTGCAACCGCCACCTGCGCGGCGCGAACAGGGGCCATCATGCCGATTTGAGAACAGCGCGCCGTTGCAAGTGCGTGCAGTAAGACGCTGGTCCGGCATGCCCGCCGGGGGCTTTACCTGACAAGGGGCTTGGTGATGATCGTCTATCCGACTCTGGAAATTCTCAATGGCAAATGCGTCAGCCTGACGCGCGGACGGCTTGACGAGCCGGTGATCTGGCATGTCGATCCGGTCGAGACCGCGCGCGGCTTTGCGCGGGCGGGGGCCGAATGGATGCATCTCACCGACATGAACGGACTGCGCAGCGAGACCGGCGACGAGGCGCTGATCGAGGATATCATCCGCGCCGTGGGCATCCCTGTGCAGCTTGGCGGCGGCTTCCGTTCGCGCGAGTCGGTGAGCCGCTGGATCGACAAGGGGGCGGGCCGCATCGTGCTGGGTACGATGGCGATCCAGAACCCCGAGGGCGTCAAGGAACTGGCCAAGTATCACCCCGATCAGATCGTCGTCGCGGTGGACGTGTTCCAGGGCCAGCTGATGTGCGACGGTTGGCGCACGGCGAGCGCCTTCGGGGCCGATGATTTCATCCGCGCGTTCGATGGCGTGCCGCTGGCGGGCATCATCATCACCGATATCGACGCCGATATCGAGGACAGCGACGGCAGCCTCGGGGTGATTTCGGGACTTGCGGCGCAGACCCGGCAGCAGGTCATGGCGCGCGGCACGGTGCGCAGCGTCGATGACGTGGCACGGCTGCGCTACATCCCCAATATCGCGGGCGCGCTGATCGGGCGGGCGCTGTTGTCCAAGGATGTCGACCTGGCCGAGGCGCTGGACGTGGCCCGGCCGACGCCGGAACCCACCGCCGAGTTCCAGTAGGCGACCCGCGTAGATCGGTCGACGATACCGGACCATGTATGAAAAACCGGCGCGCGCCCGCGCGCCGGATGGCACGCTCTTGCCCATCGGGGCCAAGCCGGGGTAAGAGCAGCCGGAGAATGAGCAAGGAAAGGGCAGCATCATGCGGCGTGTCGTTGTCACGGGGCTGGGTCTCGTGACCCCATTGGCCGATGGGGTCGAGGAAAGCTGGAGCCGCCTGCTGGACGGGCAATCCGCGGCCGGAACCATCACCCGGTTCGACCCCACGAATGTGGTCACGAAATATGCCTGCGAAGTGCCCTATGGCGACGGCAGCGACGGCACCTTCGATCCTGACCGCTACATGGAGCCGAAGGAACGCCGCAAGGTGGATCACTTCATCCTCTTCGGCATGGCCGCAGCACAGCAGGCGGTCGAGGATTCCGGCTGGCAGCCGCAGGATGCCGAGAGCCTAGAGCGCACCGGCGTGATGATGGGCGCGGGTATCGGCGGGCTGCGCTCGATCGAGGAGACCACGCTGATCATTCGCGACAAGGGGGTGCGGCGGGTGTCGCCGTTCTTCATCCCCGGCGCGCTGATCAACCTGATCGCCGGACAGGTCAGCATCCGCTACGGCTTCAGGGGGCCGAACCACTCGGTTGTCACCGCCTGCGCCTCGGGCGCGCATGCGATTGGCGATGCCGCGCGGCTGATCATGTTCGGAGATGCCGATGTGATGCTGGCCGGTGGAGCCGAGGCGTCGATCTGCGAGATTGGAATCGCCGGGTTCAATGCCTGCAAGGCGCTCTCGACCAAGCGTGCGGACGACCCGAAGACGGCCTCGCGCCCCTATGATGTGGATCGCGACGGTTTCGTCATGGGCGAAGGTGCGGGCGTGGTCGTGCTCGAGGAATACGAGCATGCCAAGGCGCGCGGCGCCAAGATCTATGCCGAGATCCTGGGCTATGGTCTTTCGGGCGACGCCTATCATGTCACCGCCCCATCAGAGGATGGCGACGGCGGTCTGCGCGCGATGCGCGCGGCGCTGAAAAACGCCGGCCTGGAACCTGCGGCAGTGGATTACGTCAACGCGCACGGCACCTCGACCATGGCCGACACGATCGAGTTGAAGGCGGTCGAGACGCTGCTCGGCGAGGCCGCGAGCCGCGCGACGATGAGTTCCACCAAATCCTCGATCGGGCATCTTCTGGGCGCGGCGGGGGCCGTTGAGGCGATCTTCTGCATCCTTGCAATGCGCGATCAGGTGGCGCCGCCGACGATCAACCTCGACAATCCGGCGGTCGAGACGGCGCTTGACCTCGCGCCCAATGCCAAGCGCGCGCGCAAGATTGACGTGGCGCTGTCGAACAGCTTCGGCTTTGGTGGCACAAATGCCGCGCTGGTGCTCGGGAAACCGCGCTGATGTGGCGGCATATCGCGTCGAATTTCCTGACGCTTCTGGTGGTATTGGTGTTCCTGCTGGGCGGGGTGATCCTCTGGGGCCAAAGCCAATACACCGCCGAGGGTCCGCATGGCGAGCCGGTCTGCCTGCGGGTGGAGCCGGGCAGCAACATGCGCATCGTGTCGCGCAAGCTTGAAGGCGAGGGGACGGTCACCAGCGGGGCGATCTTTCGCATCGGCGCGGATTACGCCGAAAAATCGGGGGATCTGAAGGCCGGAAGCTGGCTCATTCCAGAGCGCGCGAGCATGTCCGAGATCACCGATATCATCACCCGCGGCGGCGCCAGCAGCTGCGGCACGGAGGTTGCGTATCGCATTGGCGTGAATGCCGCCGAAGTGGTGGTGCGCGAACTCGATACCGCCACGGGCCGCTACGAGGAGCGCGCCGCCTTCGACCCCTTGGCCGAGGAGGTCAGCGTGCCCGCGATCTTCGAGACGGTGCGCGGACAGGCCGACACGCGCTATCGCGTGGCCTTTGCCGAGGGCATCACAAGCTGGCAGGTGGTCGAGGGGCTGAAAGCCGTCGATGTGCTGGAGGGCGAGATCGCAGAGGTGCCACCCGAAGGCACCCTCGCCCCCGATAGCTACGAGGTGCGGGCGGGCGACAGCCGCGAGAGCGTGATCAATCGCATGGCCGAGGCGCAGGAGGTGATTCTGCAGGCGGCCTGGGAGGGACGCGCCGAGGGGCTGCCGCTGGACAGCGCCGAGGAGGCGCTGGTCCTCGCCTCGATCATCGAGAAGGAAACCGGCGTCGCGGAGGAACGGCGTCAGGTGGCGAGCGTTTTCGTCAACCGGCTGGAGCGCGGTATGCGCCTGCAGACCGACCCGACGGTGATCTACGGCATTACCGAGGGGCAGGGCGTGCTCGGGCGTGGCTTGCGGCAGAGCGAATTGCGCCGTGCGACGCCGTGGAACACCTATGTGATCGAAGGACTGCCGCCCACCCCGATCGCCAATCCGGGCCGCGCCAGCATCGAGGCGGCGGTCAACCCGGCCAGCACGGATTACGTGTTCTTCGTGGCAGATGGCACCGGCGGGCATGCCTTTGCCGAAACGCTGGCCCAGCATAACCGGAACGTCGCGCGCTGGCGCGAGATCGAGGCCGGGCGGGCAACGGAGTAAGTGCCGGTTCCGGCCATCTAGCCGCGCTTGCGCGCGACCTTGCGCTTGGCCTTGGCGGCCTTGTGTTTGGCCGCCGCCTGCTTGCGGCGGGGCGGCTTGCCGCGTCCGCCACGCCCGCCCTTGGGCATCTGCTCGCCTTCGATGCTCACCAGATCAAGCGCGATACCGCCCGAGACCGGGGCCGCCTCGGCCAGCCGCACGGTGACGCGCTGTCCCAACCCGATGGTCAGCCCGGTATCCGAGCCCATCAGCGTGCCTGCTTCGCGGTCGAAATGGAAGAATTCCCGCCCGAGGCTGCGCACCGGGATGAGGCCATCGGCCCCGGTCTCATCGAGCCGCACGAAGACGCCGAACTTGGCCACGCCGCTGATCCGCCCGGTGAAATCCTCGCCCAGCCGTTCCGACAGGAAGGCTGCGAGATAGCGGTCATTGGTGTCGCGCTCGGCCATCATCGAGCGGCGTTCGGTCTCGGAGATATGCTGCGCAGTGTTCTCGAGTTGCTCGATTTCCGCCGGGCTCAGCCCGTCCTTGCCCCAGCCATGCGCGGTGATCAGCGCGCGATGCACGATCAGATCGGCATAGCGCCGGATCGGCGAGGTGAAATGCGCATAGGCCTGCAAGGCAAGGCCGAAATGCCCGAAATTCTGCGGCGCGTAATAGGCCTGTGTCATGGCGCGCAGGGTGGACATGTTGATGACCTCGGAATGGTCGGTGTCCTGGGCTGCGTGCAACAGCGCATTGAGATGCGCGGTGCGCAAAACCTGCCCCTTGGCCAGCACCAGCCCCGCCGCCTCGGCCACCTCGCGCAGGCTGTCGAGTTTTTCGGGGGCGGGTTCCTCATGCACGCGGAAGAGCAGCGGCGATTTGCGCGCGACCAGCGTCTCGGCGGCGGCCACATTGGCCAGCACCATGCATTCCTCGATCAGTTTGTGGGCATCCAGCCGGTCGGCGAAATTGACCGACAGCACGCGGCCCTCGTCGCTCAGCACCACCTTGCGCTCGGGCAGGTCGAGATCGAGCGGCTGCCGCTTGCGGCGCGCCTGTTGCAGCGCATCATGCGCGGCATAGAGCGGGCGGATCACCTCGTCCATCAGGGGGCCGCATGTGTCATCCGGCGCGCCATCCATCGCGGTCTGGATCTGCTGATAGCTGAGCGAGGCGGCAGAGCGCATCAGGCCGCGCACGAACCGGTGTCCGACCTTCTCACCATGGGCGTCGATCTGCATCCGCACCGCAAGGCAAGCGCGCGGCACACCTTCGTGCAGGGAGCACAGATCGCCTGACAGCCGGTCCGGCAGCATCGGCACCACGCGATCAGGGAAGTAACTGGAATTGCCGCGTTTTCTGGCCTCGGCATCGAGCGCCGAGCCGGGGCGCACGTAATGCGCCACATCGGCAATCGCGACCCAGATGACATGCCCGCCTTCGTTCTTGGGGTCGTCATCGGCATGCGCCCAGACGGCATCGTCATGGTCGCGCGCGTCCGA
The DNA here is from genome assembly GCF_053628595.1 of Roseovarius sp. MBR-154. Taxonomy (NCBI): domain Bacteria; kingdom Pseudomonadati; phylum Pseudomonadota; class Alphaproteobacteria; order Rhodobacterales; family Roseobacteraceae; genus Roseovarius; species Roseovarius sp. MBR-154. The sequence continues at coordinate 181,638 of NZ_JBRJGR010000002.1, read as the reverse complement.
CGGGTCGATGGTGATGAGTGGCATGTCGCGCAGGTCGTCGCGGCCCTTGAGACCGGCGGGTTTCATCGCGTCGGCCTCGGCGATCACATTGTCAGGAAACTCGTCCGGGATGCCGTGCTGATGGATGGCGATGAGCGACACCGCCTTGGGCGCCGACGGGTCGCCCAACCGCTCCAGCACCCGGGCACGGGGCAGGCCGAGGCGGGTCTTGGGGCCGGCCTGTTCGGCCTCTACCAGCTCGCCATCCTGCGCGCCGCCGGTGGCGTCGCGCGGCACCTGCCATTCCTTGCCGTCGCCCTTGTCGATGGGCACGATCCTGCCGCCCTCTTCGCTCTTGCGAAAAACTCCCAATACTTTCCGGGGGTTGGCACCTATGCGGCGGATCAGACGGGCCTCGTAATGATGCGCCTCGGCCTTGACTTCCTGCAGGCGCGCGAGGATGCGGTCGCCCACGCCCAAGGCCGGATCAGAGGCGCGGGGGATCAGCAGAACCACCGGCTCCACCCCCTCGCCCTGCCATTCGAGCGGCTTGGCCAGCAGCTCGCCATCCGGGGTCAACGCATTGATTTGCAACACGGATACCGGCGGCAGGCGGTCGGGGTCGCGGTAGGTCTTCTTGCGCTTTTCGAGATGGCCCTCGTCCTCCAGCTCCTTCAGCAGGCGCTTGAGGTCGATCCGCGCAGCCCCCTTTATACCAAAGGCCTTGGCGATATCGCGTTTCGCGGTGAGGGTCGGGTTATCCGAAATCCATTGCAGGATCTCGGCCTTGGAGGGCATCTGGCTCATGGCTCGGACGTAGCACGATGCAGGCGGCGCGTCATCCGCGAAAACGGGGGCTGTATTGCGTCGGTATCGCGTCGGTATTGCGTCAGTCCGACGGACGGCGCGTGAAATAGGGATTGATTTCTTTATGGAATCGCCGCAGCGTGAAAATTACTGACGAATTTTCACGAGACTCACCGCCCATGCATCAATCCGACATCAAACGCATGCAAAGCCTCGGGGCCGATCTGCGCGCCCTGCGCAAGGCGCGCGGGCTGACGCTGGCGGGGCTGGCGGGGCGGCTGGGGCGCTCGGTCGGCTGGCTGTCACAGGTCGAGCGCGACCTGTCGGAGCCGTCGATCAGCGATCTGCGGCAGGTAGCCGAGGTACTGGGCGTGCCGATGTCGCTGCTCTTTGGCCATGCGAGCGCGCCCGCCGAGGAACAGGGCTATGTGGTGCGCGCAGGCGCGCGGCGACCGATGGGGTCGGGCGAAGAGGGGCTGATCGAGGAATTGCTCTCGCCCGATCTGACCGACGATTTCGAGGTGATCCATTCGACCTTCCGCCCCCGGTCCAAGATGCAGCGCCCGGCGCAGCGCCCGACGCAGGAGGTGGGGTACATCCTGTCGGGCAGGCTCGACCTGAGGATCGCGGAGCGGCGCTTCACCGTCGGCGCGGGCGACAGTTTCCGGTTTCGCGGTGAGCCCTATTGCTGGGCCAACCCCTATGACACACCTTGCGTTGCGATCTGGGTGATCGCCCCGCCGGTCTATTGAGGGGGCGGGGATGAGCTATCAGGCATGGACCGTGTTCGCGCTCTTCTGGGTGGTGTTCGTCACCACGCCGGGCCCCAATCACGTCAACTGCATCACAAATGGCATGACCGTCGGCTTTCGTCGCGGCCTGTGGGGGGTGGCAGCGATTCTTGTGCAGGCCACGCTCTTCCTGACGCTCTCGGCGGCGGGGATCACCGCGCTGATCGCCGCCTCGCCGGTGGCCTTCAAGGCGGCGAAGCTGCTGGGGGCGGGGGTGTTGATCTGGCTGGGCGTGCGCGGATGGATACGGGCGCGGCGGCCTATCGAGACCGCCACGCAAAGCGGCGGATCTGTCTTTTGGCGGGCCTTCATGGTGGCCACGATCAACCCAAAGAGCGTGGCGGGCTATCTCGCGGCGTTCAGCCAATTCGTGCAACCGGATGTGCCGATCTGGGAGCAGATGTGGGTGATCTTTCCCACCGCCCTGACGATCACGGCGCTCAGCTATACCGGCTTTACCGCGCTGGGCGCGGGGCTGGGGCGGGCAGCACTCGGGGCGGTGGTCAATGTCTGGCTGCGACGCGCGATGGGTGCCGCTTTCGTGATCTATGGCGTGGCATTGGGCAGCGCCGCAACACCGGGGAGGGTGTGATGCTGACAGGATCGTGTCTGTGCGGGGATGTGACATTCAGCGTGAATGCGGCACCGCAAGGGCCGAGCGTGTGCCATTGCGGGCAATGCCGCAAACAGTCCGGCCATCTCTGGGCGTCGGCCTATGTGGCGCGGTCGGATTTGAGTATTTCGGGAACGGTGAAATGGTATGCGGCAAGTGAGACTGCGACGCGCGGCTTTTGTCCGCGCTGCGGGTCGTTCCTGTTCTGGGCGGCGCATGCAGAGGACACGATGAGCTTTGCGCTCGGCGCGTTGGAGGACCCAACGGGCCTGCGGCTGGAAAAGCACATCTTCGTCACCGACAAGGGCGATTATTACGACATCGCGGACGGCGTGCCGCAGGACGTTTGAGGGAGGTGACGGATGGCTGAGATACCGACAACCGCGCGGGTCGTGATCATTGGCGGGGGTGCTGTGGGGGCGTCGTGCCTCTATCATCTGGCACGCGCCGGGTGGACGGATTGCGTGCTGCTGGAGAAGAACGAGCTGACAGCGGGCAGCACCTGGCATGCGGCGGGCAATGTGCCGACGTTTTCGACAAGCTGGTCGGTGATGAACATGCAGCGCTATTCGACCGAGCTATATGCGCGGCTGGGGGCGGAGGTGGACTATCCGATGAACTATCACCAGACCGGCTCGATCCGTCTGGCGCATAGCCGCGAGCGGATGCAGGAATTCGAGCGCGCAAAGGGGATGGGCCGCTATCAGGGCATGGATCTGGATATCCTCGGCGTCGACGAGATCAAGGCGCGCTATCCCTTCATCGAGACGCATGACTTGCACGGCGCGCTTTACGATCCGAACGACGGCGATATCGACCCCGCGCAGTTGACGCAGGCGCTGGCCAAGGGGGCGCGCGAGATGGGGGCGCGCGTGATCCGCTTTTGCCCCGCGACTGGCGTGCGGCGTGAGAACGGCGAATGGATTGTCGAGACCGAAAAGGGCGAGATCCGCTGCGAGATCGTGGTGAACGCGGCGGGGTATTACGCGCAGCGGGTGGGGGAATGGTTCAAGCCCTATGGCGGGCGCACCGTGCCGATGATGGTGATGAGCCATCAATATCTTTTGTCCGAGGAAATCCCCGAGATCGAGGCCTGGTCGAAGGAGCAGGGCCGCAAGCTGCCGCTGTTGCGCGATGTCGATGTGTCCTATTACCTGCGGCAGGAGAAGCATGGCTTCAACCTTGGCCCTTACGAGCCGCGCTGCCGGGCGCATTGGGTGGACCCGTCCGATCCGATGCCGGACGATTTCAGCTTTCAGCTCTGGCAGGAGGATATCGACCGGATCGAGGAGATCGTGACCGATGCGATGGCGCGGGTGCCGCTCTTGGGCACGGCGGGGATCAGCAAGATCATCAATGGCCCGATCCCCTATGCGCCGGACGGGATGCCGCTTCTTGGGCCGATGCCGGGCGTGCCGAATGCGTTCGAAGCCTGTGTCTTTACCTTCGGGATCGCGCAGGGCGGTGGCGCGGGCAAGGTGCTGGCGGAATGGATCACCGAGGGCGCGACCGAATGGGACATGTGGTCCTGCGATCCGCGCCGCTACACCGATTACACCGATCCCGAGTATTGCGTGGCGAAGGGGATGGAGGTTTACGGCCACGAATACGCCATGCATTTCCCCTGGCACCGCTGGCCCGCGGCCCCCGACCGCAAGCTTTCGCCCGTGCATGACCGCGTGACGGCGCTGGGCGGGCAGATGGGGGCCTATAACGGCTGGGAGCGGGCGAACTGGTTCGCGCATCCGGGCGATGACACAAGCGAGGCGGCGACGCAGACCTGGGACCGCGCGGGGCCGTGGGAGCCGCGTATCCGCGAGGAATGCGAGGCGGTGCGCGATGCCTGCGGTATCCTCGATCTGCCCGGGTTCTCGCGGTTCAACATCGAGGGGGCAGGGGCCGCCGAGTGGCTTGCCGCGCAGATCACCGGCGTGGTGCCGCGCGTGGGGCGTATCGGGCTGGTCTACTTCGCCGATGAGCGGGGCCGTATCCTGACCGAGATGTCGGTGGTGCGGCACCGCGACGACCTGATGACGCTGATCACTGCATCCGCTGCCGAATGGCACGATTACGAGTTGCTGGCGCGGCGTCTTGAGGGGGTTGAGGGCATCACCCTCAGCAACCGAACAAGGGAGTATATGACGCAGATTCTCGCGGGGCCTGCCTCGCGTGCGCTTCTGTCGGAGGTTTGCAACGCCGATCTGAGCCAGCCCTGGCTTACCCATCAGGCGACCGAGATCGCCGGGCGCTGGGCGCGGCTGGTGCGGGTGTCTTTTGCCGGGGAACTGGGCTGGGAGATCCATACCAAGACGCCCGATACCGTCGCCGTTTTCGATGCGGTCTGGCAGGCGGGGCAGGCGCATGGGCTGCGGCCCTTCGGCATGTGGGCGCTGAATTCCCTGCGCATCGAGAAGGGATACCGCGCCTGGAAGGGGGATCTGTCCACGGATTACTCGCTGCTCGAGGGTGGGCTGGAGCGGTTCGTCAAATTCGACAAGCCGCAGGAGTTTCCGGGCAAGGCGGCACTTCTGGCCGAGAAACAGCGCGGTGTGACCAAGCGCTTTGTCACCCTCATCGTCGAGGCGGGGGCGGCGGACGCGCCCTACATGTCGACGCTCTGGCACGGCGGCGAAATCGTGGGCGAGACCACATCGGGCGCCTGGGGCTACCGCGTCGGGGTGTCGGTGGCGCTCGGGATGCTGCGCGCGGATCTCGCGGTGCCGGGCACGGAGTTGGAGGTGGAAATCTATGGCGAGCGGTGCCGCGCCACGGTGCAGCCCGATGCGCCGCTCTGGGATCCCGAGAACGAAAGGCTGCGCGCGTGACCCTGCCCGCCACCATGCGCGGCGTCTATCTGACCCGTCACGGCGGGCCCGAGGCGCTGGTCTGGCGCGAGGATTTGCCCGTCCCGCGCCCCGGTGCGGGCGAGGTGCTGGTGCGGGTGCGGGCGGCGGGGGTCAACAACACCGATATCAACACGCGCGAGGGCTGGTATGCGGCGGAGGTGACGGGGGCGACGGGCGACACCGGTGAGGGCGTCGAGGCCGGGGGCTGGTCGGGGGCGCTGCGGTTTCCGCTGATACAGGGCGGCGATCTTTGCGGCGAGGTGGTGGCGCGGGGCGCGGGCGTTACCACCCTCGCGCTCGGCGCGCGCGTCACCTGCCCGATCAACATCCCCCGCCCGACCGAGGACAACCCGGTGGGATTCGTCGCGCTCGGCTCGGAGATCGACGGGGCCTTTGCCGAATACTGCCTGATGCGCGCCGATGACCTTTACGATGTGACCGACGCGCCGCTGTCGGATATCGAGATCGCCGCCATCCCCTGCGGTTTCGGCACCGCGATGGGGCTTTTGGACCGGGCGGGCGTCGCGGCGGGGCAGGAGGTGCTCATTACCGGGGCCTCGGGCAATGTCGGCCTCGCGGCGGTGCAACTGGCCTCAGGCATGGGCGCGCGGGTGACGGGCATCGCGGCGCCGTCGAAGGCCGCGACGGTGCGTGAGGAGGGCGCGACGGAGGTCATCGCCCGCGACGCCCCGCTGCCCCAAGACCACTATCATGCGGTGATCGACCTCGTGGGCGGGCCGGGCGTGGCCGCGCTCATCGACGCGCTGCGCCCCGGCGGGCATTACGCCGTGGCGGGGGCCATCGCCGGGCCGATGATCGCGGCGGATCTGCGCCGCATCTACCTGCGCGACATTACGATCCACGGCTGCACGTATCAGCCGCCGCGCGTCTTTGCCCGGCTCATGGACATGGTCCGCGCCGGAGAGGTACGGCCAAGGATCAGCGTCACCTACCCCTTGCGCGACATCGCCCGCGCGCAGGCGGATTTCCAGACCAAGGCCCACACCGGCAAGCTCATACTCTTGCCACCGGAGACAGACACATGACAGAGATCACCCTTCTCGACGGCTCCATCGGACAGGAACTCGTGAAACGCTCCGGCGACCGGGCGACGCCGCTCTGGTCGACGCAGGTGATGATCGACCACCCGGAGATCGTGCGACAGGTGCATGACGCCTATTTCGCTGCCGGGGCGACGGTGGCCACCACCAACACCTATGCGGTGCTGCGCGACCGGCTGGTGCGGGTGGGTCTGGAGGATCAGGTGGGGCACCTCGCTGATGTGGCCGTCAGCGCCGCCATCGCCGCCCGTGACGCGCATGGCGCGGGGCGCGTGGCGGGCGCGGTGGGGCCGTTGGTGCAATCCTACCGCCCCGATCTCTGCCCCCCGGCGGAGGAGGCCGCGATGATCTATGCAGAGCCGGTGGCGGCCATCGCAGGCCGCGTCGACCTGCTGCTGTTCGAGACCATGTCTTCGGTCGATCAGGCGCGCGGCGCGTGTCTGGCGGCGCAGGCGGCGGGCCTGCCGCTCTGGCTGGCGGTCTCGGTGATGGACGAGGACGGCACGCGGCTGCGCTCGGGTGAGCCGCTCTCGGCGCTCGCGCCGCTTCTGGCCGAAATGCCGCCCGCCGCGATCCTGCTCAACTGCTCGCCGCCCGAGGCGATCACCCAAGGGCTGCCGCATGTCGCGGCGTTCGGCCTGCCCTTTGGCGCCTATGCCAACGGCTTCACCCGGATCAGCGAGGGGTTTCTGGGCGCGGCCCCCACCGTCGATGCGCTCGAACAGCGCAGCGATCTTACGCCCGCGCGCTATGCTGAGGCCGCCATGGGCTGGATTGACGCAGGGGCGACCGTCGTCGGTGGCTGCTGCGAGGTGGGGCCCGATCACATCGCGGAACTGGCGCGGCGCATCCGCGCGGCGGGGCATGAGATTGTCTGACGCGGCGTTTCTTCTTGGTAAAAATACTCAATGCGCAACGCTTACAAGAGGCGAGACATGACCGATCTTCCTACACAGGCCCGCGTGGTCATCATCGGCGGCGGCGTGGTGGGCTGCTCGGTGGCCTATCACCTGACGAAACTGGGCTGGACCGATGTGGTGCTGCTGGAGCGCAAGGCGCTCACCTCGGGCACCACGTGGCACGCCGCCGGCCTCATCGGGCAGTTGCGCGCCAGTGCCAACATGACCCGGCTGGCGCGCTACTCGGCAGAGCTTTATACCGGGCTGGAGGCGGAGACCGGCATCGCCACGGGGTTCCGGCAGGTGGGGTCGATCTCGGCGGCGTTGACGGCGGAGCGGCTGGAGGAGCTCAAGCGCAGCGCGGCGATGGCGCGGGCCTTCGGCGTGCCGGTGGAGGAGCTGTCTCCCGCCGAGATCGGCGCGCGCTATCCGCATCTCAACCTCGACGGCGTCACCGGGGGTGTCTGGCTGCCCACCGACGGGCAGGCGGATCCGGCGAATATCGCGCTGGCGCTGGCCAAGGGCGCGCGCAGCCGGGGCGCGCGGGTGCAGGAGCGGGTCAAGGTCACGGGGATCGCGCGAACGGGCCGTCGGGTCACGGGCGTGGACTGGCAGGGCGAGGATGGCAGCGCGGGCCATATCGCCTGCGAGATGATCGTCAATTGCGCGGGCATGTGGGGGCATGAGGTGGGACGCATGGCAGGCACCAACGTGCCGCTTCATGCCTGCGAACATTTCTATATCGTGTCGGAGCCGATTGCGGGGCTGAGCCAATTGCCCGTGCTGCGCGTGCCGGACGAATGTGCCTATTACAAGGAAGACGCAGGGAAAATGATGCTCGGCGCGTTCGAGCCCAATGCCAAGCCCTGGGGCATGAACGGCATTCCCGAGAGTTTCGAATTCGATCAACTGCCCGAGGATTTCGACCATTTCGAGCCGATCCTCGAGGCGGCGGTGAACCGGATGCCGATGCTGGCCGAGGCGGGGATTCACACGTTCTTTAACGGTCCCGAAAGCTTTACCCCCGATGATGCCTATCATCTGGGGCTGGCGCCCGAGATGGACAATGTCTGGGTGGCGGCGGGGTTCAACTCCATCGGGATCCAGTCGGCGGGCGGCGCGGGGCATGCGCTGTCGCAATGGATGGAGGATGGCGAGAAGCCCTTTGATCTGGGCGATGTGGATGTCTCCAGGATGCAGCCGTTTCAGGGCAACCGGCAGTATTTGTTCGAGCGGTCGAAGGAGACGCTCGGCCTGCTCTATGCCGATCACTACCCCTACCGGCAGAAGGCCACGGCGCGCGGTGTGCGGCGCACGCCGTTTCATGCGCAGTTGCTGGCGCGTGGGGCAGTCATGGGCGAGGCGGCGGGCTGGGAGCGGGCCAATTGGTATGCCGCGCCGGGGCAGGAACGGGCGTATCGGTATTCGTGGAAGCGGCAGAACTGGTTCGAGAATGCCGGGGCCGAGGTGCGGGCGATCCGGCAGCGCGTGGGGCTCTATGATATGTCGAGTTTCGGCAAGCTGCGGGTCGAGGGGCCGGAGGCGGAGGCGTTTCTCGACCATGTCTGCGGGGCGGATATGGCGGTGCCGGTGGGGCGGATCGTCTATACGCAGTTTCTGAACGCGCGCGGCGGCATCGAGGCGGATGTGACGGTGACGCGGCTGAGCGAGACCGCCTATCTGGTGGTGACCCCCGCCGCCACGCGGCTGGCGGATGAAACGTGGTTAAGGCGTCATTCGGGCGGGCGGCTGGTGGTGATCACCGATGTGACGGCGGCTGAGGGCGTGTTGGCGGTGATGGGGCCAAAGGCGCGCGACCTGATGCGCGCGGTCTCGCCCGATGACATGTCGAACGAGGCGCATCCGTTCGGCCGGGCGCGGCAGATCGAGATCGGCATGGGGCTGGCGCGGGCGCATCGCGTCTCTTATGTCGGGGAACTCGGCTGGGAGATTTACGTCAGTGCCGATATGGCCGGGCATGTGTTCGAGGTGCTGAGCGAGGCGGGGGCGGATCACGGGCTTAAACTCTGCGGGATGCACGCGATGGACTCTTGCCGGATCGAAAAGGCGTTTCGCCATTTCGGCCATGACATCACCTGCGAGGATCACGTGCTGGAGGCGGGGCTGGGATTCGCGGTCAAGACCGGCAAGCCAGAGTTCATCGGGCGCGACGCGGTGCTGAGGAAGCGCGAGGCGGGTCTCACGCGCCGCCTGCTGCAATTCCGCCTGACCGACCCTGAGCCGATGCTCTATCACAACGAGCCGCTGCTGCGCGATGGCGAGATCGTGGGCTATCTGAGTTCGGGGGCGTATGGCCATCACCTTGGTGCCGCCATCGGCATGGGCTACGTGCCCTGCACGGGCGAGAGCGCGGATGAGGTGCTCGCCTCGGGCTACGAAATCGACGTGGCGGGCAGCCGCGTGCGGGCCGAGGCGAGCCTGCGGCCGATCTACGATCCGAAATCGGAGCGGATGCGCGGCTGAGGGGGTGCCGCGCGCGGGCGGACATCGCGCGGGTGCCGGGGAGATCCTCCGGTCAAGCCGGAGGATGACGGGGTCTGGCGCGGCTGAGGGTGTGCCGCGCGCGGGTGGACATCGCGCGGGTGCCGGGGAGATCCTCCGGTCAGGCCGGAGGATGACGGGGATTGGTGCGGCTGAGGGGGTGCCGCGCACGGGCGGACATCGCGCGGATGCCGTGAGATCCTCCGGTCAGGCCGGAGGATGACGGGGTCTGGCGCGGCTGAGGGCGCGCGGGCTTTTCGGTTGGTCGCATTGATCCCGTCCCGGCTTGCGCATATAGGCAAACACGACACACGCAATTGATCCGAAGGAAACGCCCATGTCGAATGCCGCGCTTGAGACCGCCATCGAAGCCGCCTGGGAGGCGCGCGACACCATCACGCCCAAGACGGGTGGCGAAACCCGCGAGGCCATCGAGGCGACGCTGAACGCGCTCGACAGCGGCGCATTGCGGGTGGCCGAGCGGCAGGAGAACGGCGACTGGCATGTCAACCAATGGGCCAAGAAGGCGGTGCTTCTGGGCTTTCGCATCAAGGACATGGAAATCCAGCCGGGCGGCCCGCAGGCGGGCGGCTGGTGGGACAAGGTCGACAGCAAGTTCAACGGTTGGGGCGAGGCCGAATGGCGCAGCGCAGGGTTCCGCGCGGTCCCGAATTGCGTGGTCCGCAAATCCGCCTATATCGCCCCCGGCGTGGTGCTGATGCCGTCCTTCGTCAACCTTGGCGCCTATGTGGACGAGGGCACGATGGTCGATACATGGGCCACAGTGGGCAGCTGTGCGCAGATCGGCAAGGGCGTGCACCTGTCGGGCGGCGTCGGCATCGGCGGGGTGCTGGAGCCGATGCAGGCGGGCCCGACGATCATCGAGGACAACTGCTTTATCGGGGCGCGTTCCGAGGTGGTCGAGGGCTGCATCGTGCGCGAGGGCTCGGTTCTGGGCATGGGGGTCTATATCGGCAAGTCGACCAAGATCGTCGACCGCGAGACCGGCGAGGTGTTCATCGGCGAGGTGCCGCCCTATTCGGTGGTGGTCTCGGGCTCGATGCCGACCAAGAACAACCTCAACCTCTATTGCGCGGTGATCGTCAAGCGGGTGGACGCTCAGACCCGGTCCAAGACCGCGATCAACGAGTTGCTGCGCGACTGATCCGGGTGGCGGCATGATGGCCGAGATGGCGTCCGGTTTGGGGTGGTGTGTTTTGGCCTGAAGCGGACCATGCACTCCGCCAGAAGGTGCCGCGCGATCGCAGGGCCGGGGACTGGCGATGCAAAGGTCGTGGCGGGCGCTTTATGCCAGCCAAGTCATTGTAACCTCAACACGTTGCGCAACCTCTCAAATCGCCAGGCCGCGGGACGGCCCGGCGATCGCGCGGCACCTTCGGTGCGTTTCGCGCGGGGTGTGGCAACGACCGCTTCAGGGCCAATCGCGCCATGGCCAAACGCCCTTCCGGCGCGGCCGGTCCCGTCCTGTCAGGGCTTTCGCGGCTTGTCGGTCACGGCGCCCCCTGCCGCCTTCCAGCCCGAGAACCCGTCGCTGATGTGGCTCACGCCCGCCAGCCCCATCTCCTGCGCCGTGCGCGCCGCGAGGGCAGAGCGCCATCCCGAGGCGCAGTAGAACACGAAGCGGTCGCCGCTCTGGAATTGCGGTTTGGCATAGGGGCTTTGCGGGTCGATCCAGAATTCGAGCATGCCGCGCGGGCAATGGAAGGCGCCGGGGATCATGCCCTCGCGCTCAAGCTCGCGCGGATCGCGGAGGTCGACGAAGGTGACCCCCGCCCGATCGTGCAAATCCAGCATTTCAGCCGCCGGGCCGTTTTCGACAAGCGCGTTGGCCTCGGCCACCATGTCCTTGATTCGCTTCATCTCTTTCATTTCCCTCTGCTGACTGACCTTAGCCTATCGCGGGGCCTGGCCGGTTGGCAATGACCCCCGCTCGCGGCGCGGTGTGAGGATTGACCGCACCTTCCCCGATCGCCTAGGATGACGCGCATGGGACGGTACCGCACATATGATGTCGATCTGGTGATCGACGCGGCTCTGCATGCCTTCTGGGCGCGCGGCTTTGGCGCGACGTCGATTTCAGATCTTGTCGATGCGACCGGGATCAATCGGGGCAGCCTCTATGCCCTGTTCAAGGACAAGCGCGGGCTGTTCCTGGCCTGTCTCAACCGCTACGAGGAGCGTCAGCTCGAGGGTACGCTGGCGCGGCTGGCGCGCGAGATGGCGCCGCGCGAGGCGATCCTTGCCGCTTTCGAAATCGCCCGGACCCGAACCAGTGACTGTGGTGTTGCGGGCTGTTTCATGATCAATACCGCGCTTGAGCTGTCGCCGCATGATCCCGGAATCTGCGAAATCGTGCAGCAATCCTTCGGGCGCGTCGAGGCGTTCTTTCGCGAGCGGATCATTGCGGCACAGGCGGCGGGCACGATCCGCGCCGATCTCGATCCGGGACGCACCGCAGAGGCGCTTCTGGGGTTGCTGATCGGGTTGCGCGTGCTGATGCGTTCGGGCGCGCGCGGCGATGCGGCACCGGCCAGCATCGCCTTGCAGGCACGGATGCTGCTTGACCACGGTCCGGACGGTGCGTGCCGCGAGCCTCTGAAATGAATTGACAGCCGACTGCGGTTCCGTACCATCGTGGCCATACGTCGCAATCGTTTCAAGGGGTTCCGCATGTCCATTCCGGGAAAATCGTTTTTCGCCGCCGTCTCGCTTGTGCTGATGAGCACACCGGCCCTCGCGGGCGGGGTCGGGATATATGCCTATGAAAGCCGCGCCAATTTCTGCCCGGCGGGCCTGCAGCCCGTCAGTCTCAATGGTGTGATCTGCTGCGGCACGCCCAATCAGGAGCAGAGCTATCAGCAGACCATGCGCCACCCGGTCACCCACGTGACCCCTCGCGTGCGCAGCGCACGGGCGCAAATGTCCTGTCCGGCCGGGATCAAGGGCTGCAACTGAGCTGCTGCGGCCACGGCATGGCAGGGGCGGCGTTGCACGGGATGACCCGTGCAACCCTTTGGCTGTCGCTCAGCCCGTCGTTCAGAGCAGCTTGAGGTCGGCGGCCATCTGCCGCCCGTCGCGCCCATCCTGAAGCTCATAGCCGACCTTCTGATTGTCCGCGAGCCCCGTCAGCCCGGACCGCTCGACCGCAGAGATGTGCACGAACACGTCCTTGCCGCCGCCATCCGGTGCGATGAAGCCGTAACCTTTTGTCGTATTGAACCATTTCACGGTGCCAGTCGGCATGCCGCTTCTCCTTTGTCTTCGCTTCCCGGGAAAATGCCCGGCCATGCCACGCCGGACCCTCAGGGACCGGCCGCACTGCGAAGCAAAGGCTGGATCTGAAGGCCCATCGTCACGGATTTGATGATTGCACTGCCAATGTAAAAATCAAGCGAAACTCCGTGACCCGGAACGATTTGGCGGGTAAGCAGGCGGAAAACGGCAAGAGGGCGTGATGATCCTGTATGGTTTGAAATCCTGCGATACCTGTCGCAAGGCGCTGAAATCCCTTGAGAATGCAGAATTCCGGGATGTGCGGGCAGAGGGTTTGCCCAAAGATTTGGCGGAGGCGGCGCTGCGGCGGTTCGGCGATGCGCTCATCAATCGCAAGTCCACCACCTGGCGCGGCCTCTCGGAGACCGAGCGGGCGCGCGATCCGCTCGCGTTGCTGGCCGATCATCCGACGCTGATGAAGCGCCCGCTGATTGACGATGGCGGCACGCTCTATCTGGGCTGGGGCAGGGACACGCAAGCCGCCCTGCTTGGATAAGCCGGGGCAATCCCCATATCGGTCACGGTTGAAGGAGGCGACACGCATGCGCAACGCGGCACTGGTTCTGGGCATCATCGGCGGATGCCTCGCGGTTCTCGTGGGGTTTTTCAGCTACGGCTACACCGAGGCGGTCAACCGCTTTGGCGAGGTCGACGGGCTGCTTGTGCAGGTCACCGACCCCGCCTTGATCCGCACCGCGAGTTTTGTCGCCCCGCTGCTGGCGATCGCGGGCGGGGCGATGGCGCGGATTCGCGCGCTGAGCGGTGGGCTGCTTCTGCTGCTGTCGGCGGGGCTGATGTATTACGCCTTCGGGTTCAACGTCTTCACGATGTTTCCCATCGGCATGTGTGCGCTCGCCGGTCTGCTCGCGGTGAGCGCGGGCAAGCCGGACGAGCCGAAATCGCATTTCTGAGCGGCGCTGCGTCAGATCTGCTCTACCGCCACGAGGTCGCTGGAATAGAACGCGATGTGGTCCTTGATCTCGGCCACCTCGGGCTTGGGGCTCTCATAGCTCCAGGCGGCGTTTTCCAGCGTCTGGCTTTTCGTGACGATGGAATAATAGCGCGCGTCGCCCTTGTGCGGGCAATGGCTGCTCTGTTCGCTCTCGTCGAGAAAGGCCATCGCGATATCCTCGCGCGGGAAATAGATCACGAAGGGATAGTCGCCCTCGGTCAGCTCAAGCGCGTTGCGGCTCTCGCCCAGAACGGCGCCCCCGGCGCGCACGGTCCATGTTCCCTGTGCCTTGCGTATCGTGATCTTCGGCATCATCCATCCCTCTCGTTATCGTCTTTTCATTGATCTGACGCAGGAACCTAACAGGAATATGTCAGGATGTCTGCGTTACTTTTTCCAACCATAGCCGCGCGGGCGGCGAAAGCAGAGGCCCCAACTTGTCGCGGCAGGCGGCGTGGTAGGTCTCGAGCCAGTCGCGCTCGGACGCGGTGAGCAGGGCCGGGTCGATCAGGCGGCGGTCGATCGGGGCATAGGTCAGTGTCTCGAAACCCAGATGCGTGGCCCCGTCGCCATGGGGCAGGGGCGCGCGGTCCTCGACCACGACAAGGTTTTCGATGCGGATGCCAAAGGCCCCCTCGCGGTAATAGCCCGGCTCGTTCGACAGGATCATGCCCGGTTCCAGCGGCACGGTCCCGGTGCGCGACAGGCGCTGCGGGCCTTCGTGGACGCAGGAATAGACGCCGACGCCGTGCCCGGTGCCGTGGCCGTAATCGAGATCGGCGAGCCACAGGTTATAGCGCGCGATGGCGTCGAGATCGCGGCCCGCGAGGCCGCGCGGAAAGCGCAGGCGCGAGATGGCGATCATGCCTTGAAGCACGCGGGTGAAGGCGGCGCGCTCGGCCTCGCCGGGCGTGCCAACGGGCAGGGTGCGGGTGATGTCGGTGGTGCCGTCGATATATTGCCCGCCGCTGTCGAGCACGATCAGATCGCCGTCGAGGAGCTTGCGGTTGCTGGCTTCGCTGACGCGGTAATGCGGCAGCGCGCCGTTGGGGCCGGAGCCTGCGATGGTGTCAAAGCTGATATCGAGCAACTGGCCGGTAGCGGCGCGGCAGGTCTCAAGCTGGCGCACCACGTCGATCTCGGTCAGCGTGCCGGGGGGCTGGTCGTCGAACCACGCCAGAAATTCGCACATTGCGGCGCCGTCGCGCAGGTGAGCGGCGCGGGTGGCGGCGATCTCGGCGTCGGTCTTGCGGGCCTTGGGCAGGATGCAGGGATCGCTGCCCCATGCGGTCTCCACGCCCGCCGCCTCGAGCCGCTGCACCACCCAGAGGGGCACGCTCTCGCGGTCGAGCCTGACGGGGCCGGTGAGCGCGTCGAGCGCCGCACCGAAGGCATCGGGTGGGGCAAGCGTGACCTCGTTGCCGAGATGCGCGCGGGCGGTGTCATCAAGCTTGGCGGGGTTGGTGAAGAGCGTCACGCGCCCGTCGCCCTGCAGGATGGCAAAGCCCTGCGGCACCGGGTTGCGCGGGATGTCGGCACCGCGAATGTTCAGGAGCCAGGCGAGCGAATCCGCCAGCGTGATCACGGTCGCGCTCTGCCCGGCGTCGCGCAAGCCTTGTCCGAGGGCGCTGCGTTTCTCGGCGTGGCTCTGTCCGGCATAGGCGTCGGGCCAGGGCGTAATCGCCCCTTGCGGCGGGGCGGGGCGGTCGGGCCAGATGGCGTCAATGAGGTTGTCGCAGGGGACCAGCCGCACGGCGCTTTGCCCGAGGGCGGCGCGCGCGGTCTCGATCTGATCCGGTGTGTAAAGCCACGGGTCGAACCCGACATCGCCGCCTTCGGGCAGATGTGCGATCAGCCAGTCGGCGAGCCGGGTTTCGGGCCAGTCGACGGGGGTGAAATGCGCGGTATCGACCTGCGCGCGGGCCTGCACGCGGTAGCGGCTGTCGACAAACAGCCCCGCCGCATCCGTGAGCGCCACGCAGAACCCCGCCGAGCCGGTAAATCCGGTGAGCCACTCAAGCCGCGCATCGCAAGGGGCGACGTATTCGCCCTGATGCGCATCGGCGCGTGGCACCAGAAAGCCCGCAAGCCCGGCCTCGTCCATCGCGGCGCGCAGACGCGCAAGGCGCGGCGGACCCTGATCGGGGCGGGCGGTTTCGGTAAAGCTCTGGAACATGCGCGGCACTTTCGCTGTGTGGCGGATGCCTCTTTGCTAGAGAACGGGACGGGGAATGGCAATCGTCGGCGACGGCGCGGCGGGTGTGTCAGATCCGGGGCAGGGCGACATGTACCCGCGTGCCCCAGGCCACGCAATTCTCGGACAGGCGGGCGGGCAGGGGGGCGTCGGTGAACATCTGGTCGACATCGCGGAGCGAGCCGATGCGTACCGGCGCGCTGCGCTGGAACTTGGAGTGATCGGCGACCAGAAACACCTCACGCGAGCGATTGAGGAGGGTCTGGCCGACGACCACTTCCTGAATGTCGAAATCGAGCATGTCGCCGTCTTCATCCATCGCGGAACAGCCCAGAATCGCATAGTCGAACTTGAAATTCTCGATGGTGCGCGCGGTCAGGTTGCCGACCAGGCCATTGTCCGAGCGCCGCAGCGCGCCGCCCGCGACGACGATCTCGCAATCGGTGTTGGCGAGCAGGATCTGCGCCACGTTCATGTTGTTGGTCACCACCATGAGGTTGCGGTGATCCATCAATTCGCGCGCCACCGCCTCGGTCGTAGTGCCGATGTCGAGAAAGAGCGACGCGTCATCCGGGATAGCAGAGGCGCAGGCGCGGGCGATGGCCTGTTTGGCGGGCTCATTCAGGCGGCGGCGTTCCTCGTAGAGGATGTTCGAGACGCCCGAGGGGAGGATCGCGCCGCCGTGGACGCGCTCCAGCTTGCCGGCATTGGCCAGTTCCGCGAGGTCGCGGCGGATGGTCTGGACGGTGACGTCGAAGCGTTCGGCGAGACCCTCGACCGTGACCTTGCCTTCGGCGCGGGCGATCTCGAGAATGTCGGGTTGGCGGAAGGTTTGCGACATGGCTGGCCTTGATCGTGGTTCGGTTCGATTATGTTCGTTTTGGTATCACGCGCAAGCGCTGCCTCCGCCGCAGTGCGGCATAACCGCTCGAATCGGGCGTATGGCGGCGCGTTTGACGTTACGTCACGTGGGGCCGCGCGCGCGGCGGGCGGTCAGAACGCCGTGTTTCGGGAGAATTTCTTAATAAAAACAGCGTGTGCGAATGAAAAAGAAAATAAACGAACATTAATTCTTGACGATACGCGGCAAAAAGTGGTTCGTTTCCGCTCATACCGGAGGAGGGGGACAGCGTGGACAGCCGTGAGGACACTATCGTCGATTTGTTCGTCATTGGCGGCGGCATCAACGGTTGTGGCATTGCGCGGGATGCGGCGGGGCGTGGTCTTTCGGTCGAACTGGCCGAGATGAACGATCTCGCGTCGGCGACCTCCTCGGCCTCGACCAAGCTGTTTCACGGCGGGCTGCGGTATCTGGAATATTTCGAGATCCGGCTGGTGCGCGAGGCGTTGATCGAGCGTGAGACGCTGCTGCGCGCCATGCCGCATATCAGTTGGCCGATGCGCTTTGTGCTGCCCTATCACCGCGACATGCGGTTTGAGGCGGAAACGCCGACCTCGCGTATCCTGAGCCTCGTGATGCCCTGGATGAAGGGGCGGCGGCCGGCGTGGCTCATTCGGTTGGGGCTGTTTCTCTATGACCATCTGGGCGGGCGCAAGATTCTGCCCGCGACCCGCACGCTTGACCTGAGTGACGCCCCCGAGGGCAAACCGCTGAAAGACAAGTTTGCGCAGGCCTTTGAGTATTCCGATTGCTGGATCGAGGACAGCCGGCTTGTCGTGCTCAACGCCCGCGATGCCGAGGCGCGCGGCGCGCGCATCCGGGTGCGCACCAGGGTGCGGACCGCCGAGCGCAAGGGCGATCTATGGGCGGTGACGCTGGAGGATCAAGAGACCGGTGCGACGGAGGTGGTTCAGGCGCGCGCGCTGGTCAATGCGGGCGGTCCCTGGGTCAAGGACGTGATTTCCAATACGCTGCGGCTCAACTCATCGGAGGGGGTGCGGCTGGTGCGGGGCAGCCATATCGTGACCGGCAAGCTTTATGATCACGACAAGTGCTATTTCTTCCAAGGGTCGGATGGGCGGATCATCTTCGCGATTCCCTACGAGGGCGAGTTCACCCTGATCGGGACCACCGATGCCGAGCATACGGATGCGAATGTGGCCCCCGAATGCACGCCGGACGAGGCCGAGTATCTGTGCAATTTCGCGAGCCAGTATTTCAAACGCCCGGTGACGCGCGATGATATCGTCTGGAGCTATTCGGGCGTGCGGCCGCTTTATGATGACGGGGCGAAATCGGCCACGGCGGCGACGCGGGATTACGTGCTGTCGCTGAGCGAAGGGCAGGGCGCGCCGCTGCTCAATGTGTTCGGCGGCAAAATCACCACCTATCGCAAGCTGGCCGAGGCGGCGCTGGCCAAGATCACGCCGTTTTTTCCCAAGGCAGGACAGGACTGGACGGCGGGCGTGGCCCTGCCCGGCGGGGATTTCGCCGTTGACGGGTTCGACCGGCTGGTGAAGGATTTGCAGGTGGCCTATCCGTTCCTTGGTTCGGATTGGGCGCGGCGTCTGGTGCGCGCCTATGGCACCGAGGCGCGCGAGATTTTGAGTGACGCGCAATCGGCGGCGGATCTGGCCCCCGATTTCGGCGCGACGCTGACCGGGGCCGAGGTGCGCTGGCAGATGCGCCGGGAATATGCGCGCGTGGCGGCGGATGTGGTCTGGCGGCGCACGCGGCTGGGGCTGAAGATGAGCCCCGAGCAGATCGCGGCGCTGGACGAATGGATGCGGCAGGAGCGGGGGGCAAGCGATGCCGCCCCGCGCGCCGCAGAGGGATGAGCGGGGACAGGACGGAATGACGCTGACATTGGAGGGGGTGTCGAAACGGGTCAACGGGCGGGTGCATATTCACCCGACCGACCTGACGCTTGAAGCGGGCACGATGAACGTGCTGCTCGGGCCGACGCTCTCGGGCAAGACCTCGATCATGCGGCTGATGGCGGGGCTCGATGCGCCGACCACGGGCCGGATCCTGTGGCAGGGGCAGGACGTGACCGGCATGCGCGTGCAGGATCGCAAGGTCGCGATGGTCTATCAGCAGTTCATCAATTACCCGTCGATGACCGTCTATGACAACATCGCCTCGCCGATGAAGCTGATGGGGAAATCCAAGGCCGAGATCGACGCGGCGGTGCGCAAGACCGCCGATCTGATGCAGCTGTCGCCGATGCTGGATCGCAAGCCGCTGGAGCTTTCGGGCGGGCAGCAGCAGCGCTGCGCGCTGGCGCGGGCGCTGGTCAAGGATGCCGGTCTGGTGCTGCTTGACGAGCCGCTGGCCAATCTCGATTACAAGCTGCGCGAGGAGTTGCGCGCCGAGATCCCCAAGATCTTCGAGGAGGCGGGCAGCATCTTTGTCTATGCCACGACCGAGCCGGAAGAGGCGCTCTTGCTGGGTGGTAACACCGCCACGCTGTGGGAGGGGCGCGTCACGCAGTTCGGGCCCACGCCGCTGGTCTATCGTCAGCCGCAGGACGCCACCACCGCGCGGGTGTTCAGCGACCCGCCGATGAATTTCCTGCCGGTGACCAAATCCGGCGCGCGGATCAGTTTTGGCGACGGGCAGAATGCTGCTGCCGTCGGCGGCATGGCTGATCTTGCGGATGGCGACTATATCGCCGGGTTCCGGCCCAATCATCTGGAGCTGGAGGCGCAGGGCGAGGTCATGGCCTTTGATACCACGCTGAGCGTGACCGAGATCACCGGGTCGGAGACCTTTGTACATCTCGACCATCATGGCGAGCGCTGGGTCGGGCTGGTCCACGGGGTGCGCAACCTGGAGCCGGGCCGCGATTTGCGGGTCTATCTCGATCCCGCGCATGTTTATGTGTTCGAGACGGGTGGCGCGCTGGTGGCCCCGGCGCCCTATGCGCAGGCCGCCTGAGGGGGAGAGAATGGCAAAGATCACGCTCGACAATCTGGCGCATAGCTACCTGCCCAATCCCGGCGGCGAGGACGGTTATGCGCTCAAGGAACTCAATCACGTCTGGGGCGATGGCGAGGCCTATGCGCTTCTGGGCGCGTCGGGCTGCGGCAAGTCCACGCTGCTGAACATCATTTCCGGGTTGTTGCACCCGTCGCGGGGGCGCATTCTGTTCAACGATCAGGACGTGACGGGGCAGGTCACGGCAGAGCGAAATATCGCGCAGGTGTTCCAGTTTCCGGTGGTCTACGACACCATGACCGTGCGCGACAACCTGGCCTTTCCGTTGCGCAATCGCGGGGCCAAGCCCGCCTATGTGGCCGAACGGGTGCAGACCATCGCCAAGATGATCGGGATGGAGGCGGAACTGGGCCGCAAGGCACGCGGGCTGACGGCGGATGCCAAGCAGAAGATCAGCCTTGGCCGGGGCATGGTGCGCGAGGATGTGAACGCGCTGTTGTTCGATGAGCCGCTGACGGTGATCGACCCGCATATGAAATGGGAGTTGCGCACGCAGTTGAAGGCGCTGCATCACGAGTTCGGGCACACGATGATCTATGTCACCCATGACCAGACCGAGGCGCTGACCTTTGCCGACAAGGTGGTGGTGATGCATGACGGGCGCGTGGTGCAGGTGGGCACGCCCGAGGAATTGTTCGAGCGGCCCGAGCATACCTTTGTGGGGTATTTCATCGGGTCACCGGGGATGAACCTGCTCGACGCGCGGGTCGAGGGGGCAATGGCCATCGTGGGTGGGGCGGAAATACCGCTTGGCGCCGATTACGGGCGGCCCGGGGGCCGTGTGCAGATCGGGGTGCGGCCGGAATTTGTGGGCATGAGCGTGGGGCAAGAGGGGCTTGCCGTGCGCCTCAAGCGGGTCGAGGATGTCGGCCGCCACAAGATCATCCGCTGCGATTTTGAAGGGCAGGCGGTCAATGCCATCGCGCCCGAGGGCGCGGAGGTGCCCGCCGACCTGAGCCGCGTAGTGTTCGAGCCAGGGGCGGTGAATGTCTATTCCGACGAATGGCGCGTCGCGCCCCTGTCGCGCAAGGGGGTGGCGGCATGACCGGGGTGCCCGCAACCGTCATCATCCGGCCTGACCGGATGATCTGCTGGCCGGGAGATCCTCGGGTCAAGCCCGAGGATGACTTGAGACGGCCCGAGGATGACGTGAGACGGCCCGAGGATGACGGATACTTTAGTCAAAGCCAAAAAAGAGAGGCCGCGTGATGGAAAAGACGGTCAATCAGAAGGCGTGGTTCCTTGTGCTGCCGGTCCTCATTCTGGTGGCGTTCTCTGCTGTCATCCCGCTGATGACGGTGGTCAATTATTCCATTCAGGATGCCTTTGCCGGGGAGTTCTATCCGCTCGATGACAAGCTGATGTGGTTCCGTGAATTGCTCGAGGATGACCGGATGTGGAACGCTCTGCGGCGGCAGGCGATCTTTTCCGCGACCATCCTCGCCATCGAGGTTCCGCTGGGTGTCTTCGTCGCGCTGCACATGCCCAAGCGGGGCGTCTGGGCGTCGCTGTGCCTTGTGCTGATGTCGCTGCCGCTGCTGATCCCGTGGAACGTGGTGGGCACGATCTGGCAGATCTTCGGCCGTGTCGATATCGGGCTTCTGGGCTATACGCTGGCCGCGTTGGGCATCGACTACAACTACACGCAGGATGCGCTGGATGCCTGGGTGACGCTGATCGTGATGGATGTCTGGCACTGGACCTCGCTGGTCGCCCTTCTGGCCTATGCCGGGCTGCAATCCATCCCCGACGCCTATTATCAGGCCGCCAAGATCGATCAGGCGAGCCGCTGGGCGGTGTTCCGCTATATCGAACTGCCCAAGATGATGGGCGTGCTGATGATCGCCATCCTCCTGCGCTTCATGGACAGTTTCATGATCTATACCGAGCCGTTCGTGGTCACTGGCGGCGGCCCTGGCAACGCCACCACCTTCCTGTCGATTGATCTGGTGAAGATGGCGCTGGGGCAGTTCGACCTTGGCCCGGCGGCGGCCTTCTCGATCATGTATTTCCTCGTGATCCTGTTGATTTCATGGGTGTTCTACACCGTCATGGTCAATCTCGACAAACGGGAGGGCAAGTGATGTCTGGTGTCGCCAAGGCAGTCGTCATCCTCGGGCTCGACCCGAGGATCTGCGGGGCAAGAGATCCTCTGGTCAAGCCAGAGGAGGACAGGGCGAGGGAGGGCGTGAGCCGATGAGCACTGCAACCACAACGCGCGCCCGCAGACTGCCCCGGATCAACTGGGTGATGCTGCTCTACCTGCTGTTCCTGATGCTGCCGATCTACTGGCTCATCAACATGAGCCTCAAGACCAATGACGAGATCCTCGGCACGTTCTCGCTCTGGCCGCAAAACCTGACCTTCCAGAACTACGTGACGATCCTGACGGATTCGAGCTGGTACATGGGCTATGTCAATTCGATCATCTACGTGACGATGAACACGCTCTTGTCGGTCGCGGTGGCGCTGCCGGCGGCCTATGCGTTCAGCCGGTATAATTTCCTCGGCGACAAGCACCTGTTCTTCTGGCTGCTGACCAATCGCATGGCCCCGCCCGCCGTTTTCGCGCTGCCGTTCTTTCAGCTTTATTCCTCGGTCGGCCTCTTCGACACGCATATCGCGGTGGCGCTGGCGCATACGCTGTTCAACGTGCCACTGGCGGTGTGGATCCTCGAGGGCTTCATGCGCGGCGTGCCCAAGGAGATCGACGAGACCGCCTATATCGACGGCTATTCCTTTCCGCGCTTCTTCGTGAAGATCTTCATGCCGCTGATTGCAAGCGGCGTGGGCGTGGCCGCGTTCTTCTGTTTCATGTTCTCATGGGTGGAACTGCTCTTGTCGCGCACGCTGACATCCGTCGATGCCAAACCCATCGCCGCGACAATGACGCGGACGGTCTCGGCGTCGGGTCTCGATTGGGGCGTGCTCGCGGCGGCGGGGGTTCTGACCATCGTGCCGGGGGCACTCGTGATCTATTTCGTGCGCAATTACATCGCGAAGGGTTTCGCGTTGGGGAGGGTGTGATGGAGCCGGATGTGTCGCCACTTATCACGATTGTGATCGCAGTTCTGTCGAGTTCCGTAATCGCGGCAATTATTGCTAGCAGGGCAGCCTATAAAAGCATTGCCGTTGAGGCAATTACGATGGAGCGCATAGAATGGCTCGATGAACTCAGGGATATTGCTCGCCAATTCGCTACCGAGTTAGCCAAAATATGGCGCGAGCAAGGAATTCAAAGCTGCTCACCAGACTTCCACAAGTTAGACAACCTCTCAGCCCAGTTGGAACTTCACCTGAATCCCAATGGCAAAAAAGAGCAATCAATTCTGGAAAAAGCGAAGGCGCTGAGAGCGGTTTCGGAGAAAAAAGACTGTGACGAATATCGTAAGGTTGAGGCTGAATTCATGCTGGAGGTGCGTGAACTGCTCAAGCAAGAGTGGGATAAAGCAAAAGCCGAGGCGGGTGTTTGGAAAAGCAATAATTTCCCGCAACCAGAGTTTCGCCTGTTTTTGGTCGTGGCTGCATTGGCAGGTTTATTGGCAGTTCTCAGTTACAACGGAGCATTCTAATGGCATGGATGGCATGGACATGGCCCACGGCGATCTTCTTCATGGTGATCGCGGGGCTGCTGATCACCTTCACGGTGCTCGCCCTGAAATTTCCCGAGACCCCGCGGGTCGGGATACTCCGGATCGAGACGACGCGCGGCGATCGTCTCTTCATCACGCTTCTGGGCTCGGCCTTTATCAATCTGGCCTGGCTCGGACTTGTCGGCGCGAACCAACCCTATGCGCTGATCGTCTGCCTGATCTATGCTGCGGCGGTGTTCCGCTGGGTCTAGACAGGCATTACCCACTTCAAGAGTTCTGATAGGGAGGAAAATCAATGAACTTGCGAATGAAGACAACCACCGCGCTGGTGACGCTGGGCCTGATGGCCGGGCCGGCCTTCGCGGATATGGAGGCGGCACGCGCCTTCCTCGACGCGGAGATCGGCGATCTCTCGTCGCTCAGCCGCGCCGAGCAGGAAGCCGAGATGCAATGGTTCATCGACGCGGCCGAGCCGTTTCAGGGCATGGAGATCAAGGTGGTGTCGGAGACCATCGATACCCATAGCTACGAGTCCAAGGTGCTGGCCCCGGCCTTTACCGCGATCACCGGCATTCAGGTCACCCATGACCTCATTGGCGAAGGTGACGTGGTCGAGAAGCTGCAAACCCAGATGCAGTCGGGCGAGAATATCTATGACGGCTATGTCAACGACTCGGACCTCATCGGCACCCATTGGCGCTATCAGCAGGTGCGCAACCTGACCGACTGGATGGCGGGCGAGGGGGCGGATGTGACCAGCCCGACGCTCGATATCGACGACTTCATCGGGCTGTCGTTCACCACCGGTCCCGATGGCAAGGTCTATCAGTTGCCGACCCAGCAATTCGCGAACCTCTACTGGTTCCGTTACGACTGGTTCAACGACGAGAAGAACCAGGCCGATTTCAAGGAGGCCTATGGCTATGACCTTGGCGTGCCGGTCAACTGGTCGGCCTATGAGGATATCGCCGAGTTCTTCACCGGGCGCGACCTGAGCCATTTGGGTGTCGAAACCGAGGTTTTCGGCAATATGGATTACGGCAAGAAGGATCCGTCGCTTGGCTGGCGCTACACGGATGCGTGGATGTCGATGGCCGGGATGGGAGACGTGGGCGAGCCCAACGGTCTGCCGGTTGATGAATGGGGCATTCGCGTCAACGAGAATTCGCAGCCCGTGGGCTCCTGCGTGGCGCGGGGCGGGGCGACGAACAGCCCGGCCGCCGTCTATGCCGTGACCAAGGCGATTGAGTGGCTTGAGAAGTATTCGCCCCCGGCGGCGGCTGGCATGACCTTCTCCGAGGCGGGCCCGATCCCCGCGCAGGGCAATGTCGCGCAGCAGATGTTCTGGTACACCGCCTTTACCGCAGCCTCGGTCAAGCCCGACCTGCCGGTGATGAACGAGGACGGCACGCCCAAGTGGCGCATGGCCCCCTCGCCGCATGGTGTCTACTGGCAGGACGGCATGAAGGTGGGCTATCAGGATGCAGGCAGCTGGACCCTGATGAAATCCACCCCCGTCGACCGCGCCAAGGCCGCATGGCTCTATGCGCAGTTTGTCACCTCCAAGACGGTTGATGTGAAGAAGGCGCATACCGGTCTCACCTTTATCCGCGAGTCGACGATCCAGCACGACAGCTTTACCGAGCGCGCCGACAAGCTGGGCGGTCTGGTGGAGTTCTACCGCTCGCCTGCCCGCGTGCAGTGGTCGCCCACGGGCACCAACGTGCCGGATTATCCGAAGCTGGCGCAGCTGTGGTGGCAGAATATCGGTGATGCCATGTCGGGGGCCAAGACCCCGAAAGAGGCGCTCGACGGTCTGTGCCAGGATCAGGAGCGGGTGCTCGAGCGTCTGGAACGTGCGGGTATTCAGGGCGATATCGGGCCCAAGCTCAACGAAGAGCGTGACCCCGAATATTGGCTGAGCCAGCCCGGTGCCCCCAAGGCGGCGCTGGAGAACGAGGACGAAGAGCCTGTGACCATCGCCTATGATGAGTTGATCAAGTCCTGGCAGTGACGCATTTTAACCGGGCTGCAATGTCGCAGCCCGGTTAATCCTTATTTATGGTGATAATCGTGCGTTTTGCGAGGAGTTGAAAACATGCCTATGAACTCTAATGAGGTTAGAAGGCTTTTGGATGCTTTCACACGTCTACTTGACAGGGACACTGGTTTCAAAGCGCGCGCCTCGGCTTGTTCGATAGCTGCTACGCCTTTCTCAGATTCCTTGGAGTCAAGTTTTTGGCAGAAGGAGCGGGATCATCCGAACCCTGAAAGCTCTCGTTGTGCTGCATTCCTCGCTGCATACTCGGTCATAGGCAATGGAGGGTTTCCATTAGAGGGTTTGCGCTTAGACGACGGCAAGTATTTCAGACCTGATAAAGCCGTTGTTCGAAGCCTGATTGCCGAAGGGCAGATGAGCATATCCGATGATGAGCAGAGGATCGAAATCACTGTCGAAGGCTATAAACGTATTGCCGGTGATCTTGAGAGATCGGCAAACGCGGGCTCTCCAGAATGACCCATATCCTCGCCATCGACCAGGGCACCACGTCGAGCCGCGCGATCCTGTTCGACGCGAATATGCGGATCAGGGCCGTGGCGCAGGAAGAGTTCGACCAGCATTTCCCGCAATCGGGCTGGGTGGAGCACGAGGCAAGCGATCTGTGGTCGACAACGGCGGGCACCTGCCGCGCGGTGATCGAGAAGGCGGGGCTGAATATCGCCGATGTTGCCGCCATCGGGATCACCAATCAGCGCGAGACCACGGTGGTCTGGGACCGCCACACCGGCCAGGCCATTCACCGCGCCATCGTCTGGCAGGACCGGCGCACCGCCGAGTATTGCGCGCAGCTGCGCGAGGCGGGGCACGAGCCGATGGTGACCGCGCGCACGGGGCTGTTGCTCGATCCGTATTTCTCTGGCACGAAACTGCGCTGGATATTGGAGAACGTCGAGGGCGCGCGCGACAAGGCGGCGGAGGGGGATCTGCTCTTTGGCACGGTGGATTCGTTCCTCATCTGGAAGCTGACCGGCGGCCGCGTCCATGCCACCGACGCCACCAATGCCGCGCGCACGCTGCTTTACGATATCCGCAAGGGGCGGTGGAGCGAGACGATCTGCGATCTGCTCGGCATCCCCATGCAGATGCTGCCGGAGGTGCGCGACAGCGCCGATGATTACGGCCACGCGCGCGCCGATCTCTTCGGTCGCGAAATCCCCATTCGCGGCGTGGCGGGCGATCAGCAGGCGGCGACCGTGGGGCAGGCCTGTTTCCAGCCGGGCATGCTGAAATCGACCTATGGCACGGGGTGTTTCGCGCTCTTGAATACCGGGACGACGCCTGTTGTGTCCAAGAACCGCCTGCTGACGACGATTGCCTATCAGCTGGACGGCCAGCCGACCTACGCGCTGGAGGGTTCGATCTTCGTGGCGGGGGCGGTGGTGCAATGGCTGCGCGACGGGCTCAAGATGATCCGCCACGCGAGCGAGACGCAGCCCTTGGCGGAAAAGGCCGATCCCAATCAGAACGTGGTCCTCGTGCCCGCCTTCACCGGCCTTGGTGCGCCCTATTGGCGGCCGGAGTGCCGGGGCGCGATCTTTGGCCTGACGCGCAATTCGCGGCCCGAGGAATTCGCGCGTGCGGCGCTTGAAAGCGTGGGCTTCCAGACCCGTGATCTCTTGCAGGCGATGCGCGACGATTGGGCCGGGCAGGGGGCGGATGCGGTGCTTCGTGTAGACGGTGGCATGAGTGCCAGCGATTGGGCGATGCAGTTCCTGTCGGATATCATCGACGCGCCGGTGGACCGGCCCGAGGTGCTGGAGACAACGGCGCTCGGGGCGGCGTGGCTGGCGGGGATGCAGATCGGGCTTTATCCCGGGCAGGCCGAGTTCGCCGAGACCTGGGCGCTGGAGCGGCAATTCCTCCCAAAGATGGCGGCGGCGGAGCGCAAGGCCAAGACAGATGCCTGGAAACGTGCGGTCGAGGCGACGCTGGCGTTTTGATCCGGCGCCCCGTTGTGCAGCCCTGACGCTGCGCCTAAAGTCGTGGGACACCGCGCGCAGGAGTGCCCATGTCAGACCCGATTTCCGTCATCGTGCCCGCCCGCAACGAGGCGCTGACCATTGCGCGCGTGGTGCGGGTGCTGCGCGGCATGGCCGGGACCGCCGAGGTGGTGGTGATCGACAATGCCTCAAACGATGCCACCGCCGCCGAGGCTTTGGGCGCGGGTGCGCAGGTGGTGACAGAGACGCGCCCCGGCATGGGTCACGCGGTGCGCACCGGCATCGGGGCGGCACGGCATGACTGGGTGATGAAGGTCGATGCCGATCTCGACAAGTTCGACACCGCGCTGTTTTCCCGGATGGCCGAGGCGCGCGCGCCCGGCGTGGGGCTGATCAAGGGCGCGTGGAACGACCCCAAGGACAACATGCCGATGACCCGGCTGCTGGTGCGCCCGGCACTGGCGCGGATGTTTCCGGGGCTGGGGCACCTGCGCGCGCCCAATACCGGCATTTACCTCTTTGACAGATCGTGCATCGCGCACGCTGAACTGGTCGGTGACTATGCCGTGGATCTCGACGTGATGCTGCGGGTGCATGCCGCCGGGGCCGAGGTAGCCGAGGTCGATATCGGGCGGATCGTTCATGATGCGCGCGATGTGAGCCATTACAACGGCATGGCCGAGCAGATCATGGGGTTCTTCCTGTCGCGCCAGCCGCTCGATCTGCTGGGCGAGGTGGTGGTGGTGGCCGAGCGGCCCGAGACGGTCATCCGCATGGCCCTTGGCCACGCGGCACGCAAGCTGATGGCCGGGGTGCGGGTGACATGTGCTTTGGGCGAGGGGGCGAGCGTGGACATTCTGTCGGAGGTGGTGGCGCCTTATCCCACGGCGCGGATCGTGACGCTGGACGATCTGTCCGGGGTGGCCCCGGCGGCGCACACGGCGCGGCTGACGGTGATTGCCGAAGAGGGGGCGGCGCTGACGGCGGCCCGGTCACTCGCGGCGCGCCATGCCGGGGCTTTGCCGGTGGCGTTGTGGCGGATGCCGGGTGAGGGCGCGCGCCTTGGCGATGTATCCGTCGAGATCGGCGAGGGGGAGGAGATCAAGCGCGCGGCCTTGGAACGGTTGGACGGGTCGGCAGAGGTTGCGCCGCGCGAGGTGTTTTGTGTGGTGAGCGATGTAGAGTAGTGGCCGTCATCCTCGGGCTTGACCCGAGGATGACATTGTGCCCCGTCTCACGCGCCCTTGAAATTCACCTCGCCCTCATGCTCCATCGCACGCGCGCGGGCCGGGGCTACGCTCGGGCAATCCTCGCGGGCACGGCGCGAGCGCAGCCGCCCGTATTGCCCGAGCCCGATGGCCAGCAGGATGATCGCGCCGCCGGGAATGAGGCCGGGGCCGGGATCCTCGCCCAGGAGCACCATGGCGATCAGGATTGCGGCCAGCGGCGAAAACGAGGTGGCCAGCGACACATCGCCGGAGCGCGCGTATTTCAGCCCGAGCGCCCATGCAAACTGCCCGCCGATCACCACGATCAGCGCGTAGATCCAGACATATTCCCAGACCAGCGGGTGAAACACGTCCTGGAAATGCATCGGACCGAACAGGTAGATCGCGAGGAAGAAGTAAAAGATGGTGCCGACCACGGTGCGGTAGATCGCGTAGATCCCCAGGGGAATGCCACGCAGCCCGGTGCGCGCCACCAGCGTCGAGGCGACATAGGAGAGGGTTGCCAGGAGCGCGCCGATCTCGCCCTTGCCCAGCTCGAACGCGCCGCCGCCATTGAGCCACAGCATCAGGACCGCGCCGCAGAGCGCCACCAGACCGGCAACGAAGGCCCAGGGCTCGAATTCCTCGCGCAGGAACAGCCAGGTCGCGAGCAGAAAGAGCGGCGGCTCGATCCGGCCCATCAGGACGACATTGGTCACGGTGGTCTTTTCCAGCGCGTAGAAGAACAGCCCCGGTGTCAGCGCCGAGGACAGAAAGGCCGAGAGCGTCAGGATCATCCAGTGCTTGCGCGTCAGCTTGCGCAGGTTCTCGACCGTCCATTCACGCCAGAACATCGCCCCCATCGGCACCAGCGACATCAGCGAGCCGACGAAGAGCAGGTTGCAATAGGTGATGACATTGCGCCCCATCACCTGATTTTGCATGCCGATCTCTGCCAGCAGCGACACGATGGAATTGCCGGCGGCAAAGATGAAGACCGCCAGCCAGGCGAGGCCCGCCCCCATCAGGACGCGGGAGGTGTCGGGCATGGTCTGGGCGGAACTCTGGCTCATGTGAACATATCCTTGCGCAGAAGGCTGGGCTGAAAACAGGGTGCGCCGCATTGCGGGGCTGCGCAAGGCAAGGGATTACACGAAAGATCACGTTGCGGAAAGCGGCGCGAAATATTGTTACCAAAGCCGAACTGCCCGTCACGGTTGCGTGCGCCGATGTGAAAGCGCGCGTGAACGCCCTTGTAAAACGCGCGGCGCAGGGCAAGGTTGGGTCCGGCGCCGCCCGCGCCGGAGCCGGAGAGATGCCATGCCGATAGCCCCACCGAAAGAGACTCCGACCACCGATTTCGTCACGATCTTTGACGAAACCTACGATCAGCCCGATTGCCGGGCCTATTTCCGGATGATGGATGCGCTGGGGTATCGCAATCAGCATCACGCGGTGGCGGCGTTTCGCGCGGGGCTGGACGAGGTGATGCGCCTGCGCGGGCTGGACGCGCCGAGGGTGTTCGATTTCGCAAGCAGTTACGGGATCGTCAGCCTGCTGATGGGCCATGACGTGACGCTGGAGGAGGTGCTGCGCCGCTACCGCGCGCCGCGCCTCAAGGCGGCGACGCCTCAGGAGGTGATGGACCGGGACCGCGCGTGGCTGGCGGAACGGCGCAGGCGGGATGTGGCTATTCGCTTTGCCGGGCTCGACGTGATGCCCAATGCGGTGGCCTATGGCGCGCAGGTGGGTCTGTTTGATGCTGCATTCGCCGAGGATCTGGAGACAAATGATCCGTCGGACGCACTCGCGCTTGAGTTGTCGCAGGCGGACATGATCGTGGAATGCGGTTCGGTGGCGCAACTCATGCCGCGCGCGCTCGACCGGATGCTGGCGGCCTGCGGCCCGGTCAAGCCCTGGCTGATGACCTCGCCCATTCGCGGCAACGAGCGTGCGGCGGCGGCGGAGGTGCTGCACGCACATGGGATGGTGCAGGAGGTGCTGCCGCTGCCGCCTTTCGTGCATCGCCGCTTCGAGAGCGCCGAGGAACAGGCCCGCGCCATCGAGAATGCGCAGGCGGCAGGGCATGACACCGAGGGCGTCGAGACGACCGGCCATTTCCACGCGCAGGTCCTGCTGGCGCGGCCCGAGGGGGAACGCACCGATCCCGCCACATGGCGATTGCCGCTGAGCGTGGCCCCGTTGCCGGATGCGTTCTAGAGAGTTGCCGCGCCCCGGCGCTGTGGTCTATGCTCGCGGTGATGAGCCCGTCTCATTTGTATGACCCCTCCGATGAGAGAACAGGAAGCCTTTCCTATGCACGCATCCGCACGATATGTGGCACGCCCGGCGCGATGCCCTGCGACAGAGGGCTGAGCCGATGCGCGGGCAGGGGCTTGTGGTGCTGGGCGCGGCTGTGATGCTTGGCTATGGCGGCGGACAGCTGGCGCTCACGGTGCTGGGGCAGCGCGCCGCGCCGCCCGCACCGGTGCAGATCGGCGCGGCGCTTGCGGCGGTCGAGAATGCCGCCCCCGCCGCGCTGCCCGACGAGTGGCCGCCGGTGTTTGATCCTTATGTCCCCGACCCGCCCAAGGCGCAGGCGCCGCCCAGAAAAGTCGAGACCTATCGCCTGATCGGCCTGGTGGCGGATGGCGCGGCGGGCTGGGCGATCCTGCAGGCCAGCGATGGCGACCGCATCGTGCGCGAGGGGGACCGTCTGATCGGGGGCGAGACGGTGCTGGCGATCGAAGGCGAAGGCGTTCGGATCGACCGCGCGGGCGAGGCGGTGCTGATCGCCTTCGAGGAGACGCGCGAGGAGATGTTCAACCGCATGGTCGGCGGCGGCGTGGTCGAGACCGAGACAGATCTGCCGGTCAGCGCCTTTGCCGGGCGCGACATGCGCCGTGTGCTGGGACGCGCGGGCAGTATCCGGATGATCACGCCAAATGGCGGACGCGGTGATCTGGTGCCCGAGATCCTGTGGGTGCGCGAAGGGCAGCTTTATGACCTGATCGGGTTGAAACGGGGCGACGTGGTGCTGCGGGTGAATGGCTATTCGGTGTCCGATCCGGAGACGCTGGAGAACGCCACGGCGATCCTCGATGAGTCGGACGAATTCGCGGTTGAGATCCTGCGTGAGGGGCAACGGCGGACGATCACGGTGCGGATCACCGGGCGTGGCTAGGCTGCGACGCGCTGTCACAGGTCCGTGAGCTGCAACAAACCTTCCCGAGACCTGATACTTCAACTTTTTTTCAGTGTTTTTGTCTGGCCGAATTTCGAAAAAAATCTATGAATGTCAAATAGTTGGGAAATGCCAATTCCAGGCAGTCAGTGCTCAAAGCATTATCACGATCCGATCACGAGAATGTTACCATTGTTATCTCGGTGCTTTTATGGTGTCATTTCGTCACGGTCAGTGCCGGACTCTGCTAAAAGTTGAAGAGTTCGGGGGTGATCGCAACGACAAAAAACAGGAAATACCGTGCTCAAGCGCGGAACGTAGGGGGCTCATAGCTCTTATAAATTAAAAACAAATCGGCGGGCCATGGGCCCGCGCGGGCCACACATTACTCATTCTTCCGGCCTGTTCTCCAAACTGTCGAGCGTGTTGCTCGAACCATAAGGTATTCGGCCCTTTCAGGGCTGCTTTCCTTCACGGGGTCCTGGGCCCTTCTGACTCGTGGCATGCATGGCACGAGGGCGGTGGCGGCATGTGTGGCGCCATCTAATACATAGTTCATACGCTTTATCTGCTGGAGGACAAAGCATGAAACGAAGAGACGCATTGAAGCTCGGCTTCGGTGCCGCTGGTGCAACTGCCGTTGCATCGCAGGCAGGCGCGGTCGAGATCGAACAGTGGCCCGACAGTGCCGAAGATGGTCTGCCCCAGGACGGGCTGGTTTTTCCCGATACGTTCCAACCCAGTATCGTGACCGAGCCCAGCCCCTTTGTTGAGCCGTTCACGGCCCCGCTCAACATCATGCCGGTCGCGGAACCGATCGACCCCAACACCTACGATCCGCCGATCGAGCCTGCGCGCCATCAGCGGTTCGACGATTTTCCGCCGCAGAAGCATTACCAGGAAGTGATGTCGGAATTCCGATGGAAGTACCACTGGCAGCCCCCCTATGGTGACGGTACCGAAGGTGTCGTCGGTCGCGATGGAGATCCTGATGTGGGGTCGTGGCACTGGGGTTTCAATGGCATCACCCCGGGCGAGACCTATCACGCCTATTACGGCGAGCCGGTCTTTCTGCGTCGCAACAACATTCTGCCGCCGGTCGGTCAGGGCAATGTGCAGTTCGCGCTGCCGTCGCCGACGGTCCACCTGCATAACGGGCATACCGCGTCTGAATCGGACGGTATTCCGCAGGACTTCTTCAACCCCGGTGAATTCTGGGATCATCACTATGCCAACTTCCCGGCCGGATCGCCGGATGGATGGGACGCGTTCAACAGAGAGATCATGAATACCCTTTGGTATCACGATCACCGGCTCGATTTCACGGCGACCAACGTCTATGCGGGCTTCTCGGGGTTCTACCTGCTGTTCGATGAGCGGGATTCGAACAACGAAGAAGATCGCAATCCGCGCGCCTTCCGGCTGCCCTCTGGCAAATACGATATCCCGCTGATCTTGCACGATGTGCAGTTCACATCCGAAGGTCAGGCGCGTTGGGATTTCTTCCTGCCCGATGGCGATCAGCCCAATCCCGAGGCGCGCCCCGAGCCGGTCGAGGTCGGCAACTCGCAGGGCACGCCGGACACGTTCGATTCCAACCGCCTGCAATACACCACGCAGGGCATGACCGGCGACCGGGTGACGGTCAACCGGATCATCACCCCCTATCTCGATGTGGATCGGCGCAAGTATCGATTCCGCTTCCTCAACGGGGGTCCGTCACGGCTTTACAATCTGCGTCTGAAGGTTGTGCCGGCCAATGGTGACGATCCCTATTTCGACGACTGGATTGTTCTGTCGAACGACGGCAACCTGCTCGAGGCACCGCTGGTCGAGCCGAACATCAAGCTGTTCGTCGCCAACCGTCACGATGTCATCGTCGACTTCTCGCGCTACCGCGATGGTGACAAGATCCAGGTCTGGAACGACATGGAGATCCGTTCCGATGGCGCAGGTCCGACCGGCTACACGCTGGAAGGCGACGACATGATCCCGGTGATGGAGTTCCGTGCCAAGGGCCGCAGGTTGAACGATCCCTCGCGTATCCCCTCCAAAATGCGCGTATTGCCGAGGATCCGCATGTCCGAAGTGCGCCGCAAGCGTCTGTTCGTCTTCGACTATGACAACGGGCTATGGACGGTGAACGGGCGCCTGATGGATCCCAACCGTGTGGATGCCAAGATCGAGCAGGGTTCTGCCGAGATCTGGACCTTCCGCAACGAGGGGAACGCCTGGGCACACCCGGTTCACACCCATTTCGAAGAGTTCCAGATCCTCGAGATCAATGGTCGTCCGCCAAGCGCGGTCGAGCGGTCGCGCAAGGACGTGGTGGAGCTTGGACCCGGTGACGAGGTGACCTTTTTCAGCCGCTGGCGCGATTTCTTCGGCAAGCACGTGATGCACTGTCACAACGTCGTTCACGAAGACCATGCCATGATGATCCGCTGGGACATCGTCGAGCCGGGTCAGGGTGACTGAGCACGCCGTACAGGAATTCTCTGAAAGACGAGAGGAAAAGACATGACTAACAGACGTCAATTCATGGCGAGCCTGCCTGTCGCGGCGGCTGCGGGGGCAACGGCGGGGTTCTACACCACGCCCGGTAACTCGCAGGAACGTGCGGCGGCGGCAGCCTCGGAGGCCCGTGCGCGGCTGCGAGACGCAGCGGCAGGGGTCAATCCCAATGACACGCCGATCCTGTGTAACCCCATCAACAGCGGCGGGGTTATCGACCAGAACGCGCGGGATTCATTCCCCAACGTGATGATGGTCAATCAGGATGGTCTCGGGATGGCCTTTTACGAGGGCTTTATCGAGAACAAGGTCGTGATGATGCACTTCATGAGCCTGCGGGACGAGCAGCACCTGCCGATCACCCGCAACATCGCGAAGGTCGTGCAGGAACTGGGCGACAAGGTCGGGCGGGACGTGTTCGTGTATTCGATCACCCGCGACCCCGAGCATGACACGCCCAGCCGGATGGCCGCCTATGCGCGCGAATTGAACGCGCCCGAAGGCTGGCATTTCCTGACCGGGACGCCGCAACACTGTGCCGATCTTGCCTTCCGGATGTATCGCATGAGCCATGCGACACTGCCCGGCAAGCGCAAGGTTGATGTGGTCTTTTACGGCAATGGCAAGGCAGGTCTGTGGGGGACGTTCCCCTATGACATCCGCCCCGACGATGCCGCCGAGCGTGTCACCTGGGTGATGCCGAAGCCTGCACATCAGCCGGGCGAAAAGTTCCGCCGTGCCGGGCCGCGCGTCTTCGACCTGAAGGACCCGCGCAACCACAATCGCGAGGTCTGACCGGACCTCTGGCCCCGGGAAACCGGGCGTCCAGCACAGAATTTGAAACGGAGACACTGAAATGTTTCGCAAATCCATGAGACTGGCCGCGGTGATGGCATTGCCCGCCGCAGTCACACTGGGAGGGGCGCCTGCCTGGTCGCAGTCACTCGGCCTCGTTCCGGAACCGACGGGCAACCTGTCGATGATCAACCCGTTCTGTATAGATCAGTTCAACTCGGGTCAGCAGCCCCGCACGCCGTTCGAGTCCCGCCGGGACAACGGGTTGCGGGACCCGGTGACTTTCGAACTGTTGATGAACCCCGATGGCACACCGCAAGGCGCGCCCACGGTGACCGAACTCACGACGGCAAGCGGACAATCCGTATTTCCCGCGAATCCGGATTTCCCGAACGGGGACAGCTTTACGCCGAACCCGTCCAACATGCTTCCGACGGTCTATGAGAACCTCAAGACGTGCCGGGGCAACGAGATCCCGAACACCCTGCCGTCAACGCCGGAAAACCCCTACAACCTGCATGACGATCCGGTGACCCGCGCGATCAACAAGACCTCGCCGACCGACGATCTTGATTTCATCATGGACCGGATCGAGGGAATCTCCAAGCCGCACAAGGTTTGCCGCAACTTCCAAGGCTTTAACTTCTGCTATGAATTTCCGCGCCGGGTGAACCCCGGTCAGCTGAGCCGTCTGGCACGGCACGGGGTGGATATCATCGAAGGCAACAGGCTGCGCGGTCGCTTCCGCGATCGTGAATACGAGGGTTTCCCGCTTCTGCACTATCTGGGCGGGCTCAAGACCAAGGCGGTCGATCCTGAAACCAAATCGGTCACGGTTACCCAGCTTTGGTATGACACCCATATCGAATCGGACGTGGCCTACATCGACCCGACGGCTGTCAATGACGAGGAATGGACGATCAAGTATGTCGTCAAGATCCTCAACCGCGGTCACGAGGATTTCGCGCCCTACGCGATGTTCTTCGACGATCCGAACGAGATGGACCTCAGCGATGTCGGTGGGCCGGATCTGACGCAGGGCGGCGCGGTGTTCCCGCGCATTCCGAATGCGGGCATGGACCAGACATTCTTTCCGATGCAAGAGGGGCTGGAATATACGCTCAACATGAAGATGCCGCCGGCACGCTTCTGGAACCTCAGCTACCACTGGGGCTGGCGTAACCACCCGCCGCGCGTGCAGGTCACCGAGAACGTGCTTGTGCCGCTTGGTTTGGATGCGGACGGCAATCCGCGTCCGCGCAACTTTGCCGAAATCGCTGTTTTCGGTGAGAATCCGCGTGCCAGCGAAGAGGCCAAGCTCAATGCCATCGGCATGATCGGCGACACGGCCCCGGCCAAGCGCATGTGGCGGATGTTCCGCGAGATGGCCAATCTCGACCCCGGAAATGACCCCCGCCGTAACTTCTACGGTCTCAACGGGGCGACCGTTCAGGCGCAGATGGAACTGGTCCGTCAGGCGTTTTACGACTGGCAGAACCGGCGTTCGCTTCCGACCGGCTATGAGATGGCCGAGGATGCCGATATCACGGTCGCGTTCCTCAACAACACCATGTATGGCCAGATCAAGGGCCATGATGGCGACGGGGAAATCCGGATGCAGCCCGGTCTATGGGACAAGCGTGGCGATACGGTCAACGTTCAGCTTCTGAACGGCGATTACTTCCCGCATGCGTATGTTCTGGTCGATTTCGGCGGGTTGCGCGGGTGGGAGAATACCTTCCACAATACGCTGCCGGTCGGTGGTGCCGGTCCGCTCTTCACCTTCGGGCGCAACTACTTCTGGATCCACATTGCCGGCCTTGGACCGATCCCGGTGCCGCCTGCGGTGCGGCCGGACACCGCCTCGCCGACACCGTTCGGCACGCTGGGATGGGAGCCGAACAACCGCGTGGCCGGTCTTGGCAATGGCCTTGCCTGGGGCGGGATGCAGCAGGAGATCTCCGATTACGTGAACACCGATGGCATCGGCGAGCACGACGTGATCGTGAACTTCACCTACGAGCCGTCGCGACGCCTGCGGATGTATCAGTTCGATGCGCTGCACCACGACGTGGCGGTGTGGTCGGTCCACTGACGACCTGAAAAATCCGGCTCCGGCGGCGTATCGGCCGCCGGGGCCGGGCTTCATTCGAGACATTGCTCGCTCACTCGGAGATGTGACATGACCGTTTTCAATATCGTTCCGCGTTCGGCCCGCCTGAGTCTGGCGGCGGTTTCGTTTCTGGCCCTTGCCGCGCCTGGGCTGGCCGATCATTCGGGTCATGACCCTGCCGCGCATGATCACGGCGCGCAGGAAAGTGCCGGTCACGACCACGGCGATGCACAGGCCGGGCAAGACGATCATTCCGGCCATGGCGACCACGCCGGTCATGACATGCCCCAAGGCGAGACCCACGCCACGATGGATCATCGCATGCCCGATCATCTTGGCATGGATGACCAAAACACCTTCGAGGGGGCGATGAGCCCCGACGGGTTCCAGTACAAGCGCA
Organism: Roseovarius sp. MBR-154; assembly: GCF_053628595.1. Taxonomy (NCBI): domain Bacteria; kingdom Pseudomonadati; phylum Pseudomonadota; class Alphaproteobacteria; order Rhodobacterales; family Roseobacteraceae; genus Roseovarius; species Roseovarius sp. MBR-154. Next base: position 143,990 of record NZ_JBRJGR010000002.1, on the reverse strand, counting down.
GCGCGAATGACTACGTGATGCCCGCCGTCACCCTGCGCAATCAGAATGCGCAAAAGGTGAACTTCGCGGAATTGATGGCGTATGACGGGCCGGTGGTGCTGAATTTCATTTTCACCAGCTGCGCCACGATCTGCCCGGTGATGAGCGCCACCTTCGGCCAGACACAAGAGGATCTGGCGGCGATCGACGACAGCTATCTGATGGTGTCGATCTCGATCGACCCGGATTACGACACGCCCCGCCGTCTGCGCGCCTATGCCGACCTGCACGCTGCGCGGGACAACTGGGTCATGCTGACCGGGCCGTTCGACGACATTTTCACCGTCGTGCGCGCCTTCGATGCGGTCTACAAGGGCGAGAACAAGATGTATCACCGCCCGCTCACCTTCCTGCGCCAGGGCAAGGACACACCTTGGCTCCGGCTCGAAGGTCTGCTCGGGTCCGAGGAACTGGCTGAGGAATATGCGGCCCTGCTGCGCCCCGAGGTGAACTGATGAGCCGCATGTCGATGACACCCGCGCTGCGGGTCGCGGCGCTTGTCCTCGGGCTGGTCGCGGCCCCGGTTCTGGCCGGGGCGGGGCAGACGGGCGATGCAGAGCTTGGCCGTACCCTCTACTGGGAGGGGATCGGGGCCGACGGCCAGCCGATCACCGGCGTGACACAGGGCGATGTGGACGTGACCGGCGTTCAGTTTTCCTGTGTCAACTGCCACCGCCCGAGCGGCTTCGGCACCTCGGAGGGCGGCAATTACGTGCCGCCGATCATCGGCTCGGTGCTGTTCCAGACCAAGACGGCGAACCGCAACCGCATGTTCAAGGATCTCTACCAGGAGGTGCAGCCCGCCGGATTCTGGGCGCGCGTGCGGCAGCCGCGGATGCGGCCCGCCTATGACGACGCGCTTTTGGCGCGGGCGCTGCGCGACGGGGTGGATGCGGCCGGGCACGAGTTCGACCCGATCATGCCGCGCTATGACCTGAGTACGGCGGATGTGGCGAACCTCTCGGCCTATCTCAAGACGCTGTCCGCCGAGATCGACCCCGGCGTGACCGGGCGCGATATCCATTTCGCCACGGTCATCGGCCCGGATGCCGATCCCGCCGAGGCGGACGCCATGCTGCGCACGATGGAATTGTTCTTCGAATGGCTGAACAAGGACACCGAGGGCGACACCCATAATCCGACCTTCTCGCCCAATTACCGGTCGAACTTCATCTCCGCCTACCGCTATTGGCAGTTGCATGTCTGGCGTCTCGAAGGGCCGCCAGAAACTTGGCGCGCGCAGCTTGAGGCGAAATATGCCGAACAGCCGGTCTTCGCCACGATCAGCGGTCTGGTCGAAGGGCCCTGGGACGAGATCGGTGCATTTTGCGACGCCAAGCATCTGCCCTGTCTTTTTCCCAATGCCGAACTGCCGACGCCGGGCGAAGGGCGCTATGGCTATTCGGTCTTCTTCAATCGCGGTCTGCCGCTGGAGGCCGAGGCGCTTGGTCTTTACCTTGGCGATCAAGAGGCACCGCCGTCTCGCGTCGTGCAGATCCACGGTACCGGCCCGCAAGGCAGTCGGCCCGCCCGCGCCTTTGAAGAGACGATGGCGATGGTCCTGAAAGACACGCAAGTCGAGACGGTGTCCTATGCGGATGAGGCGGGGCTGCGCGCCGCGCTGGCCGCGCATGGCGATGCCGACACCCTGGTGATCTGGCCGCAGGACGCGGCAGAGGCGGTTGCCGTTGTGGCCAAAAGCCCGCCCGGCGCGGCACGGATTTACCTGCCGTCGGCCACGCAGGACAGTGCGGTCAAGGCGTTCTCGCCCGATCTCATCGCGCGCAGCCGGTTGGTCTGGCCCTATGACGAGCCCGACTCATACCACCCGCGCAAATTCCGGATTAGGGGCTGGATGCACTCGCGGCGGCTGGAGGTCACGCATCCGCGCATCCAGTTGCAGACCTATTATGCCCTGACGATGGCAGAGTTTGGACTTATGCATATAATCAACGACTTTTACCGCGATTACATGCTTGAAATCATCGAGCATGAGGCAGAGAATGAGCTGAATCCCGGCACCCATCCCGAGCTTGCATTGGGGCCGGGACAGCGATTTGCCTCGAAAGGCGCGTTCATTGCTGAACTGGCGCCGGATAAGCGCGACGGCTATCGTGTCGTCAGCGAGTGGATCGTACCCTAGGTTTTGAGTAATGGGCCTTGTGGTACGTAGCGGGCGGTGGGGCAACCTGCCGCCCGTGCCTTTTCAGAGCCAGAGCCAGATCACGGCCGCCGCCGCCGCGAGGTAGGCTCCGAACGGAATTTCAGTGCTGCCATCGGCACGTGCCCCGCGCAACGCCCGCGCCGCCGTCACCGTCAGGGCACCAAGCGCTGCGACGAGCGCGACCATCGGCAGCGCCGCCCAGCCCAGACCCGCCCCGATGCCAGCCATCAACTTGACATCGCCAAGCCCCAACCCCTCGCGCCGCCGCACCATCTGATAGGCAAGGCGAATGGCCAGAAACGCCCCCGCCCCGGCCCCGGCCCCGATCAGCGCATCCGGCAGGCCGCGCGCGGGGTCGCTCCACGCCATCGCGCTGCCGGTCAGGATCAGCAGACCGGTCAGCGCATCGGGCAGGCGAAAATCCGACAGATCGCACAGCACGAGACCGAAGAGGCCCCAAAGCCAGAGCGCGCCGAGGACCATTTCCAGCGGCGTTGCGGCGACCCAAATGGCGAGGATGGCAAGGCCCATACCGATGATTTCGGCGTAGAACAGGCGTCGCGGGATCGCCGCACCGCATGCCCTGCATCGCCCCGACAGAGCGAGCCACGCCACCACCGGTACCAGATCGCGCCAGCCGATCCGCATCCCGCAGCCGCGACAGCACGATGGCGCACCGACGATGCTCTCGTCGCGCGGCAGCCGGTCGGCCCATGCGGCCAGAAACGAGCCGACGGCGGCCCCGCTCAGGATCAGGAAGAAGGCGAGCGGCGCGGTGTCGGGCATTGCGGATCCGGGCTGTGAAAAATGGACAGGAGGCCAAGGCTTCGATTGTCATGGGCCTGCCCATGCTTTATGATTCTGGCTGTAGTCTACACGCTTTTACGGACAGATTTTACCATGCAAATCAATACCTCACGCCGCTCTATCCGGACGGCCCGCCGCAGTGGCGGCGAGGCCGGGTTTTCCTTGCTGGAATTGATGGTCGTGGTGGTGATCATGTCGATCCTCGCACTGGTCGTGATGCCGCGCATCATCGACCGCCCCGATCAGGCGCGGGTGGCGCGGGTGCAGTCCGATCTGTCGGTGCTGTCGGGGGCGGTGAAGCTCTACAAACTGGACAATTTCCGCTATCCGACGACCGAACAGGGGTTGCGGTCCCTGGTCGAGGCGCCGGGCACCGAGCCGGTGCCGCAGAACTACGCGCAGAACGGCTATATCGACCGGCTGCCCAAGGACCCCTGGGGCAATGAATATCAGTATCTGCAACCCGGGGTGCATGGCGAATTCGATATCTTCACGCTCGGTGCGGATGGCGTATCCGGTGGCGAGGGCGTGGATGCGGATATCGGGTCATGGGACGAATAGCGCCGGGCGGCGAGACGGGATTCACCTTGCTGGAAATGGTGGTGGTGGTCGCCGTGATCGCCACGCTCTCGATCAGCGCGACCTTTGCGGTCAGCACCCGCGACAGCGCCGAGGCGGATGTGACCCGCTTTGCCGCCGCCTATGTGCGGCTGCGCGACCGCGCCATTCTTGGGCACGCGCAGCAGGGGATTGCCATCGTGCCCGAGGGCTGGCAGACGCTTGCGCCAGCGCCGCCGGATGCGGAGGGTGAGGGGTGGCAAGCCGTTGGTACGATACAGAAATTTCGTGGCGAGGTGCGGTTTGAAACTGCGGATGGCCCGATCTTCCCGCGCGAGTTGCCGGGCGATCCGCTGCCCGATCTGCTGTTTTTGCCTGACGGGCAGGTAACCCCGTTCGAGGTCACGTTCATCGCCAATGAGCGGCTGAGCCGCTGCCGCTCCACCGGGTTTGCCGGTCTCGATTGCGAGGGGATATGAGCACGGGCGGCACTGCCACACGGGGGGTGACCCTGCTGGAACTGGTGATCGCGGTGTTCGTGCTCGCCATCGGCACCATCGCCGCACTGCGCAGCGCCGATCACGCCGGCCGCGCGCTTGGCGGCGAGGCGGCGCGGGTGATGGCGATGCAGGTCGCGCTCAACCGGGCCGAGGAATACCGCCTTCTGGGCGCGCGCGAGGCGGTGAACCTGTCGCGGCAGGTGCGCTATGGCCCGTTCGACTGGACGCTGGAGATCTCCGAAGAGGCGACGCGCGCCGGGTTTACCGAGGCCACGATTGTTGCGCGCACCGATGGGCAACCCGGCGGGCGCATCGCGGTGATCGCCAGGACCGAGGTGTTCCCATGAGGGACGCTGCGTCCGACCGGGGCCTGACGCTGCTGGAACTGGTGGCGGTGATGGCGATTTTCGCGCTTGTCGCGGTGATGGGACTGCAGGCGCTCAGCGGCATGATGCGGGCCCGCGACCGGTTGACCGTGGCCGATGAAGAGGCCGCGGCGCTGGCCCGTGGGCTGACGCTCTTGCGCGCCGATCTCAAATCCGCCTCGGGGTCCGTGTTCTGGCCGCCCGCGACACCCGACCCGCAGCCGCCGCTGCTGGATCGCAGCGCCGAGGATGGCTGGTTTGCGCTCACCACCGCGGGGCGCACGGTGCTGCCCGAGGCGCTGTTGGCCGGGCAGGAGCGGGTGATCTGGCGGCATGACCGGCAGGACGAGCGGCTGACCCGGCAGGTCTGGCCGGTGCTGCGGCCCGCCTCCGCGCAGGCGCTTGCGCCCGAGACCGAGATTTTCGACCGGATCGCCGGGTTTCAGGTCCGCTCCTATGCCGGGCCGGAGGAGGGATGGATCGACGGTTGGGGGCAGCCCAATCCCTTGGCGCGCACCGAATTGCCCAAGGCGGTGGAGGTGCGGATCGACTCGGAACGCTATGGCCCGCTGCGCGTGATGGTGGCCTGGCCATGAGGCGGGATCGCGGCATCGCGCTTCTGAATGCGCTGATTATTGTCGCCGCGATTTCGGCGGTGGCGGCGGGGCTGATGCTGCGCGCCGAGACCAGCCGCGTCCGGGTCGAGGATCTGCAGATCAGCCAGCAGGCGGCGCTGCATCTCGATGCCGCCGAGTTTCTCATTGACCCGGTGCTGCGCGCCGATTGGGAGCGCGATCAGGGCCTCGATCATCTGCAGGAAGGGTGGGCGCGCGAACGGTTTGACGCCGAGATTGACCGGGGGCTGCTGCGCGGGCAGATCCGCGACCTGCAGGGCCGGTTCAACGTCAACAGCCTGAGCGCGCCGTCGGATCTGGCGGCGGCGCAATCCTTCGAGCGGTTGTTGCGCACGCTTGGCCTGCCGGTCGATCTGGGGCCCGAGATTGCCGGTTACGTGCAGGCGCGCGGACCGGTGCGCGCGGGGGATTATGCGGCGCGCGCGGTGCCGGTGCGGCCGCGCGGGGCGGCGATCGACCGGATCGAGGAACTGCGTCTCGTGCGCGGCATGACCGAGCCGCATTATGCGCGCCTCTTGCCGCATGTCGCGGCGCTGCCGCCGGGCACGGGGCTCAACGTCAACACCGCCTCGGCGGAAGTGCTGGGCGCGGTTTTGCCCACCGCCAACCCGGCGGGGATCGCGCGGTTCATGGCCGAGCGTGCCCGGTTGCCGTTTGAGTCGCGCAGCGATTTCACCCTTCGTGCGGAAAACCTGATCCACCCGCGGGCCGTTGCGCAGGCGCAGGTGCCCGATGGCGGGTTCACCGTGTCGAGCAACCGGTTCGAGGTGAGTTTCGAGCTATGGCTTGACGGCCGCGCGCAAAGCCGCGTCCTGACGGTCGAACGCTCACGGCTCACCGGGGCCACGACAATCGAACATCGCCGGGTGGTCCAACCATGAGCGTCTTGAAACCGCGAAAATCCCGCGACGCAACCGCACCCCTGCCGGTTCATGACCTCGAGACGGGCGGGGCGTTTCCGGCTCGGCCCTTCGTTGCCGTGGTGCCGGGCGGGGCGGTGCCGCTCATTCCGCTTGATCTGCCGGGCGCGCTCAAGGGAACAGCGCGCGAACGGGTGGCGCGGCGGCAGTTGCGCGATGCCTATGGTGGGGCTGAGGCGGGGCTCGATGCGCGCCCCGCCCGGCTCGGAGAGACGCCCGAGGCGTGGCAACGCATGCTGGTGGCCGAGGCAGGGGCGCGCACCGATTGGGCCAGGGCGGTCGCCCCGGCGGGTGCGCTCTGCCGCGCGATCCTGCCCGATTATCTTGCGCTGCCCGCCGCACCGGGTCTGTGGGTGGTCGAGGCCGACGCGGCGCGTATTCGCGCGCGGCTCGGTCTGGACGACGGCTTTGCCGCCGAGCCTGATCTGGCGCTGGCGTTGTTGCAGGAGGCGGCCGAGACGGCCCCTCCGCGCGCGATCCTGTGGCAGGGGGAGGTGCCGTCCGAGATCGAGGCATGGCTTGCGGCGCGGGCGTTGCCGGTCTGTCGTGAGGCGGCCGCGCTCGCCGAACATGATGTTGAGCCGCCGCGCCGCTTTGCGCATGGTGAACTGGCGCTCGATCTGGCGCGCGATCCGGGCGCGGAACGGGCCGAGATGCATCGCAGTCTGCGGCGGTTGCGGCTGCCGGTGGTGCTGGCGGTTCTGGGCTTCGCAGGTTGGATCGGCGCGATCCTGATGGATATGGCGGCGCTGCGCGATCAGAGCCTTGCCTACCGCCAGAATGCCGAGCGCATCCTGCGCGACGTGATGATCCCGACCGGCCCGATCCTCGATATCCGCACGCAGGTCACGCAGGTGATCGACCGGGCGCGCGGCGCCGAGGCGGAGGCGGAGACCGAGGCGCGCCCGCTCGACGTGCTGCGGCAGGCGGGCATGGTGCTGGGCGACCATGACCTGACCGTCACGCGGGTGAGCTATCAGCCGGGGGCAGGCTTGGTGATGGATCTGCAGATCGCCGATTTTGCGGCGCTCGATGCGCTGGTGACCGCGCTGCGGGCAGCGGGAACCGAGGCGCGTGTCGCGCAATCGGTGACGCGCGAGGATAGCGGCGTCGAGGCGGTGCTTGCCATGGCCGTCACGCAAAGGGGACAAAGATGAGCGCGATGATGGACCGTCTGGTCGGGTTTCTTCTGGGGCTGAGCCGCCGGGAGCGGTGGCTTCTGGCCGTGCTCGCGCTGGTCGTGCTGCCCGTGGGGCTTGTCTATGGCGTTGCCCTGCCACTGACCGAGCAGCGCGCGGCGGCGCGCGAGGCGGTGGCCGAGGCGCGCGCGACCGAGCTTTGGGTGGCCGATCAGGCGGTGACCTATGCCACGCTCCGGCGGGATGCGGGGGAGGGGCGTGTAACGGCCCGCGCGACCGATCCTATCGGCATCAGCGGTATCGAGGCCAGCCTGCGCGACGCCGACCTGCGTGCGGCGGCGAGCGAGTTGGCCAACAGCGCCGATGGCGGCATTACCCTGCGCTTCGACGAGGTGCGCTTTACCGCGCTCGCCGAATGGCTGGGCGCGCAGGCCGATAGCTGGGGCTACGATCTGGCGGGCTTTACCTTCGAGCGCGGCGCGCGCGAGGATGTGGTGGCTGCCGATCTGCGGCTGGTGCCGATCCGATGAGCCGCGTTCTGCTGATCTGTCTCGGGCTGGTTCTGGGCCTTGCTCTGGCCGGGCTGAGCGAGGGGCGGATGGCGCATCTGCGGCTTGTGAGCCCGCAGATCCTGCCCGCTTGGACGGCCCCGGTGACGGGCTCCTCGACCCTCTGGCGCGGGCAGGCGGACGGGCTGCGGCCCAGTGTCCTGCCGGGTCCGGTCGATCTGCGCTGGCGCTTTGAGCGGGTCGAGGCGGAAGGGCCGGTCTGGGCCATCGCGGTCACCGGCGCGGGTGTGGAGGCGCGCGGCGAGCTGGCCCTGACATGGGCGCGCGACCGGGTCGAGATCACGGGTCTGAGCGGCGATATCCTGCTGTCCGATCTGCCCGCGCTGATTGGCGGGGTGGTGCAATCGGGGCTGTTGCGCGTTGAGGGGCTGCACGCCGAGATCGGTTGGCCGGGGCGGCAGCTGCGCGGGCTTGGCGGGGCGGTCACGCTGACCGATGGCCAACTGGGCCCGGTCGAGATTGATACCGGCGAGGCGGTGCTGGTCAGCGACCGGGCCGGGGGCTGGCGCGTGCCGCTGTCGCTTTCGGGGCCGGTGCTGCGCGCCGAGGGCACGCTGGAGGGGGTGTTGGGGGCGCCCTCGGCGCGGCTCGATCTGCGGGTCAGTGCTGAGGGCGACCTGCCCGAGGAGACACGCCGCGCCCTGACCCGGATCGCCGAGCCGGACGGCGAGGGCTGGCGGATCGGGCGCGCGGTCGAGAGCCTCGCGGACTGGCCGGTGTTCTGACGGGAGGCACGCCCCGGCGCAGCGCCTCAGCAGCGCGGGTCGAGCAGCTTGGCGAGGATGCGGTTGCGGGTGATCTGGCCGAGGAGTTTACCGTTCTCCTCCACACCCACCGGCGTGTCGTGGCCCTGTGCCTTTTCCATCACCTGCTGGATGGTCGCATCGGGCGGCACGGTCGAGGTGGGCGTACCTGAGGCCGCCTCCATCACGTCGCGGGCGCAGAGCACGCCGAGCGGGTTCATATGGGCCACGAATTCGGCCACGTAGTCGGTTGCCGGGTTGGTGAAGATTTCCTGCGGGGTGCCGCATTGCACGATGCGCCCGCCTTCCATGATGGCGATCCGGTCGCCCAGCTTGAACGCCTCGTCAAGGTCGTGACTGACGAAGATGATGGTGCGCCCCAGCTTCTTTTGCAGGTCGATGAGCTCGTCCTGCAAGTGGTTGCGGATGAGCGGATCGAGCGCCGAGAAGGGCTCGTCCATCAGCAGGATCGGCGCATCGGTGGCGAAGGCGCGGGCGAGGCCCACGCGCTGCTGCATGCCGCCCGACAACTCGCCTACCTTGCGGTCGGCCCAGTCCGAGAGATTGACGAGGGCGAGCTGATCGGTGACCCGCTGTGCGCGTTCGTCCTTTGGGATGCCCGCAAGCTCGAGGCCAAGCCCCACGTTTTCGGCCACAGTGCGCCATGGCAAGAGGCCGAATTGCTGGAACACCATGGCGATATGCCGTTGACGCAAGCGGCGCAGGGTGGCGGCGTTGGCATGGGTCACGTCGACCATCTGCGCGCCGTCATGCACCTCGACCATGCCGCGCGCCACCGGGTTGAGGCCGTTGACCGCCCGCAGCAGCGTGGACTTGCCCGAGCCCGAGAGGCCCATCAGCACGAGGATCTCGCCGGGGGCCACCGACAGGTCGCAATCATGCACGCCCAGAACCTGGCCCGTGGCCTGCTGGATATCGGAGCGCGATTGCCCCTCGTCCATCAGCGGCAGGGCGGTCTCGGGCGCGTCGCCGAAGACGATGGAGACGGATTTGAAATGAACGCTGGCCTCGGTCATTTGCGGCCCTCCATGCGCAGCATCCGGTCGAGCACGATGGCGACGACGACGATCATCAGGCCCGATTCAAAGCCCAATGCGATATTGACGGTGTTGATCGCGCGCAGCACCGGCACGCCGAGACCGTCCGCGCCCACGAGCGCGCCGATCACCACCATCGAGAGCGACAGCATGATGGTCTGATTGAGCCCCGCCATGATCTGCGGCAGGGCGTAGGGCAGTTCGACCTTCCAGAGCGTCTGGCGGTTGGTGGCGCCAAAGGCCTGCGCCGCCTCCAAGAGCGGCTGTGGCGTGTTGGAGATGCCCAGATGCGTCAGGCGGATCGGGGCGGGGACCACGAATATCACCGTGGCGATCAGCCCCGGCACCATGCCGATGCCGAAGAACACGATGGCCGGGATCAGGTAGACGAAGGGCGGCAGCGTCTGCATCAGGTCGAGCACCGGGCGCATCCCGTCATAGAGCCGGGGGCGGTGAGCGGCGGCGATGCCGATGGGCACGCCCATGGCCATGCAGAAGATGCAGGACGACAGCACCAGCGTGAGGCTTTCGGTGGTCTCCTCCCAATAGCCCTGATTCAGGATGAAGAGAAACCCGAGGGCCACGAATAGACAGGTCTTCCAGTTGCGCTGAAGCGCCCATGTGAGGCCGACGAAAACGACGATGATCACCAGCGGGTGCGGGGTTTGCAGCACCCAGAGGAACGCGTCGATCAGGGTTTCCATCAGGATCGCCAGCGCATCGAAGAAGGCTGCGGCATTGTCCTGAAGCCAGAGAAAGAAATCCTCGGCCCATTGGCCCACGGGTATCTTGTGATCGCTCAGCCAGTCCATGAGGAAGCCTTTCCTTGAGTGGATACGCTGTCTGAAAGGTCGGTCAGGAACCGCGCATCACCTTGCGCCCATCCGAGCGTCAGCGCCATCCCATTGGGCAAGACTTTGGACCCGGCCCGATCATGGCCTGCCTCGATCCCGAGTGCTGCGGCAAAGTCTTCGAAATCTCCAAGCCATCTGGCCTCGGGAGAAAAGGATTGAACAATCATTGCCGCGTCTCTCAGGCCGAAGCGTTTAGCCTCTGCGATCGCAGCCGCGGTTCGGTGGATAAGCTGGTAGCGCAGGGTTTCGGGCGGTGGAAAGGACAGATCAAGCCAGTCGCATAGGGCCATCAGCCTGTCCCTCTTGCCGTGACTGGCGTCTTTGACCCAGACACCGACCGTGTCGCCGAACGGCTCCGCGACCTTGGCCTCTACCGCGACGCTGATGGTTCTGGGCCCTTCTCTCACAAGCGCGAATACATCGCACTGGCTGTCGCGTCGTCCCCCCGGCAGCGGCACCTTGTGTTCGGGGAAAGCAAACAGAAGTTCCGGAGTACCCCCAAGCAGGCGGGCGATCTCCGGAGGAAGCGCACCACCCGCCGCCTCCCAGCTCTGGGCCGTCGCCATGGCCGAGTACCCGGCCCGCCAATGCTTGTCGGGATCGGCCAATCCGGCGCGCCAGTCGGCGAGGCCGCAAGTGGGGCGAAAGATGCGGTTCATGTTTTCTGTGCGGCTTTAGGTGAGCGACGCGCCTCCGATTGCGGGAGGCGCGCCAGTGTCATCTTCACAGACCCAACTCGCCCTTGACCGCCGCCAACGCGTCGCCGCCACCTTGGGTGGTCACGCCGTCGAGCCAGCCGTCGAGCACGCCGGGATTGGCCTGAAGCCAGGCGCTTGCCGCCTCTTCCGGGTCGGTGCCGTCATTGAGGATCGCGCCCATGATCTCGTTTTCCATGGCCAGCGTGAATTCGAGATTGGTGAGCAGCTTGCCCACGTTCGGGCATTCCTCGACATAACCCGCGCGGGTGTTGGTATAGACCGTGGCACCCCCCAGATCGGGGCCGAACCAGTCGTCGCCGCCGGTCAGGTAGGTCATGTCGTGATTGGCGTTCATCGGGTGCGGCTCCCAACCGAGGAAGACGATGGGTTCCTCGCGGCGGTCGGCGCGGCTGACCTGTGCGAGCATCCCCTGTTCGGAGCTTTCCTTGACCTCGAAGCCCTTGAGGCCAAAGGCGCCCGAGTCGATCATTTCGAGGATCAGGCGGTTGCCGTCATTGCCCGGCTCGATGCCGTAGATGGTGCTGTCGAGCGCCTCGGCATGCTCGGCGATGGTGTCGAAGGAGGTGATGCCGAGGTCGGCCCCGACGGCATTGGTGGCGAGCGTGTATTTGGCACCTTCCAGATTGGCGCGCACGGTGTCGACGGTGCCCGCCTCGCGGTAGGGGGCGATGTCGCCCTCCATCGTAGGCATCCAGTTGCCCAGGAACACGTCGATGTCACCGGCGGCCATGGAGGTGTAGGTCACCGGCACCGAGAGCACCTTGGTCTCGGTCTCGTATCCCAGAGCCTCCAGCACCACGGTGGTCGCAGCGGTGGTGGCGGTGATGTCGGTCCAGCCGACGTCCGAAAACGTGATGCTCTCGCAATTGGCAAGCGCAGGGCCCGCGGCGGTGGCGAGGGCAAGGGCGGAAAGGGTGGTCTTGAGGGTCATCATGTCTCTCCCGTTATGGATTGTCCGGGCGCGCGGCCCGCTTGGCCAAGGGCCCGGAGGATGCTACCCCCGGGCCCCGGCATATCCGTCAGGCGGTCAGGGTCAGGCCATCCACCAGCGCTCGATCCAGCGCTGGCCGTCCACATCCCAGTTCGACCCCATCACGTCGGAATGACCGATCTTGGTCGAGTTGCCGAAGACGTAGTTGGCGAACATGGGGACGACCACGCCACCCTCGTTGCTGACCAGCGCCTGCATCTCGAAATACATCTCGCGGCGCTTGTCGTCGTCGAGTTCCGAGCGCGCCTTGAGCATCAGCTCGTCGAAGCGGTCGTTGCACCAGAAGCTGTCATTCCAGGCCGCGCCGCATTTGTAGGCGGTCGAGAACATCTGATCCTCGACCGAGCGGCCCGACCAGTAGACGGCGCAGAACGGCTTTTTCATCCAGACATCGGACCAGTAGCCGTCATTCGGCTCGCGCACCGGCGTGAGGTTGATGCCCGCCTCGGAGGCCGAGCTTTGATAGAGCACGGCGGCATCCACCGCGCCGACGAAGGCCGCGTCGGCCGCCGAGAGCGAGACATCGACACTGTCGAGACCGGCCTGCTTGAGGTGGTATTTCGCCTTGTCGGGGTCGTAGGCTTTCTGCTCCAGTTCGGTGTTGTAGAACCGTTGCCCCTGACCGATCGGATGGTCGTTGCCGACCGAGCCGTAGCCGAACAGGATCTTGTCCACCAGTTCCTGCCGGTTGATGCCGTATTTCAGCGCAAGGCGCACGTGGTTGTTGCTGTAGGGCTCGGCGCGGGTGTCCATTGCGAAGGTGTAATGCTGGGTGCCCGCGACCGAGTTGATCTGGATATCGGGGCGGCGTGCGAGCAGGCCCACGGTCTTGAGGTCGAGCCGGTCGGCCACGTCCACGTCGCCCGAGACGAGCGCGGAGGTGCGGGCGTTCTGATCGACCACGGCCAGTACCTCGGCGCTGTCGAACCAGGCCACGTCATCGCGCCAGTGGCCCTCGTGACGCTCGACCGCGAAGGACACGCCCGGGCTGAAATCCTTGAGCTTGTAGCTGCCGCAGCCATCGCCCGATCGCCAGTCGATGCTGTCGCCCTCGGCCTTGCAGATCACCAGGTGATAGTCGCTGAGGATGAACGGGAAGTCCGCGTTGCCGCCGTCGAGCGTGAAGACCACGGTGTCGCTGCCCTCTGTGGCGATGTCCTGAATCGGCGCTACGATGGGCCCGGCGGCGGAGGTTGAATCCTCGCCGCGGTGGAAATTGATCGACTGCACCACGTCCTCGACGGTGACTTCCTTGCCGGAATGAAAGGTCACGCCGGGCCGGAGCTTGAAGCGCCAGACCGAGGCATCGTCGGAGGCTTCCCAGCTTTCGGCCAGTTCGGGCTTGAGCTTGCCGTCGGCGGCGACCTCGGTCAGACGGCCATGGATGGCGAAGGACATCGAGGTGGTAAAGCTGTTTTCATAGGTCGCCGGGTTCAGCGTGTCGGTGGTCTGGCCGTGGCCGATGGCGGCGCGCAGATGGCCGCCGCGCTTGGGCTCGGCGCGCGCGCGCAGCGGCAGGCCCGCGACAAGTGCCGCACCGGCGGTCGTGGCCATGAAGCCGCGACGATTCATGCGGCCGGAATTGAGGATGGTCATGTTGGTGGTCTCCCTTTGCGTTATTGATCCTGACCTTGCTCTGCGGGCGAACGGGCAGGGTGCCCCAGGTTCCGCGGCGGTCAGTTGCGATAAGAGTAGGCTAATATGACGGTGCAGTGAATTACAACGTCGATGATGTCCCGAGGGGCGGATGGTGCCGGTTTTGAACCTCCGGTTTTATTGATTGACGCGTCAATTAAACACGATTAGGCCAGACAGGCAAGCACGCAGATGGAGGGGCAAATGCCCAGGATCGGAATGGAGCCCATCAGGCGCAGTGCGCTGGTCGAGGCGACGATTCACGAGATCGGCGCGCGCGGCTCGCTCGACGTGACCGTGGCGCAGATCGCCAGGCGGGCGGGGATGTCCTCGGCGCTGGCGCATCACTATTTCGGCTCCAAGGAACAGATTTTCGTGGCCGCGATGCGCCATATCCTGACCCTCTACGGGGCCGAGGTGCGCGGCGCGCTGATCATGGCCAAAACCCCGCGCGAGCGGGTGGAGGCGATCATCCGCGCCAGTTTCACCCCGGTGCAGTTCCGCCCCGAAATGGTTTCGGCCTGGCTCAATTTCTACGTGCAGGCGCAGCGTTCGGACGACGCCCGGCGATTGCTGCACATCTACCAGCGGCGGCTGCGCTCCAACCTGCATCACGCCCTGCGGCGAATCGCCGGGTCCGAGGCGCGCACGCTGACCCGGGGCTGTGCCGCAATGATCGACGGGCTCTATATCCGCCAGGCGTTGGGCGAGGGCGGCATCGCTCCCGAGGCCGCCATCGCCGTGCTTCTGCATTACCTCGAAACCAGCCTGCCACAGGAGGAACAATGACCCGCGGCCCCAATATCCTGATCTTCATGGTCGACCAGTTGAACGGGACGCTGTTCCCGGACGGCCCGGCGGAGTGGCTGCACACGCCCAACCTGCGCAAGCTGGCGGCGCGGTCGACCCGGTTTGCCAATGCCTACACGGCAAGCCCGCTCTGCGCGCCGGGGCGGGCGAGTTTCATGTCCGGCCTCTTGCCCTCGCGCAGCCGCGTCTACGACAATGCCGCCGAGTTTTCGGCGGATATTCCCACCTATGCCCATCACCTGCGCCGCGCGGGCTATCAGACCTGCCTGAGCGGCAAGATGCATTTCGTCGGCCCCGATCAGCTGCATGGCTTCGAGCAGCGCCTGACCACCGATATCTATCCTGCCGATTTCGGCTGGACGCCGGACTACCGCAAACCCGGCGAGCGGATCGACTGGTGGTATCACAATCTGGGCTCGGTGACCGGCAGCGGCGTGGCCGAGATTTCCAACCAGATGGAATATGACGATGAGGTCGCCTACAACGCCACTCGCAAGGTCTATGATCTCGCGCGCGGCCATGACGCGCGGCCCTGGTGCCTGACGGTCAGTTTCACCCATCCGCATGATCCTTACGTGGCGCGCCGCAAATACTGGGATCTCTACGAGGCGTGCGAGCACCTGTTGCCGCAGGTTCCGGCGATGGACTACGAGGACCATGACGCCCACTCCAGGCGCATCTTTGACGCCAATGACTGGCGCTCGTTCGACATTTCGGACGAGGATATCCGCCGCTCCCGCCGCGCCTATTTTGCCAATATCTCCTATCTTGATGACAAGATCGGCGAGGTGATGGGGGCGCTGGAGGCGACGCGGCAGGAGGCGGTGATCCTGTTCGTGTCGGATCATGGCGACATGCTGGGCGAGCGCGGGCTGTGGTTCAAGATGTCGTTTTACGAAGGGTCGGCGCGGGTGCCGCTGATGATCAGCGCGCCGGACATGACACCGGGACTTGTGACCGATCCGGTGAGCACCATCGACGTCTGCCCGACGCTCTGCGATCTGGCCGGGGCTGACATGTCCGAGGTCATGCCCTGGACAGAGGGGCAATCGCTGATCCATCTCGGGCAGGGCGGGACACGCGAGGCCCCCGTGGCGATGGAATACGCCGCCGAGGCGTCCTACGCGCCGCTCGTCTCGCTGCGCTACGGGCGTTGGAAATACAATCGCTGCGCGCTCGACCCCGATCAGCTCTTCGATCTGGAGGCCGACCCGCATGAGCTGACCAACCTCGCCGATGACCCCGCCCATGCCGGGACGCTGGCGCAATTGCAGGCCAAGGCCGCGGCGCGCTGGGATCTTGATGCTTTTGATGCCCAGGTCCGCGAGAGCCAGGCCCGCCGCTGGGTGGTCTACGAGGCGCTGCGTCAGGGGGGCTATTACCCGTGGGATTACCAGCCGCTGCAGCAGGCCTCCGAGCGCTACATGCGCAACCACATGGACCTCAATGTCGTGGAAGAGAACCAGCGCTTTCCGAGAGGCGAATGATGGCTTCATCTTGCCATAAATACTCAAATCCTCACCCCGGCCACGAAGGGCACCGCTGATGGAGGCCGATTATGTCATCGTCGGCGCGGGCAGCGCGGGCTGCGCCATGGCCTACCGTCTGGCCGAGGCGGGGAAATCCGTGCTGGTGATCGAGCATGGCGGTACCGATGCGGGCCCCTTCATCCAGATGCCCGGCGCGCTCAGCTACCCGATGAATATGAAACGCTATGACTGGGGCTACCGCACCGAGCCGGAGCCGCATCTGGGCGGGCGGCGAATCGCCTGTCCGCGCGGCAAGGTGATCGGCGGGTCGTCTTCGATCAACGGCATGGTCTATGTGCGCGGACATGCGCGCGATTACGACCATTGGCGCGACGAGGGCTGCGACGGCTGGGGCTATGCCGACGTGCTGCCCTATTTCAAGCGGATGGAGAATTGGGACGCCAGCGGCCATGGCGGCGATGCCGACTGGCGCGGCACTGAAGGCCCGCTCCATGTCAGCCGCGGCAAGCGCGACAACCCGCTGGTGCGCGCCTTTGTCGAGGCGGGGGTGCAGGCGGGCTATCACCGCACGGATGATTACAACGGCGAAAAGCAGGAGGGGTTCGGTCCCTTCGAGATGACGGTCTACAAGGGCCAGCGCTGGTCGGCGGCCAAGGCCTATCTGCGCCCCGCGCTCAAGCGCGGGAATTGCGATCTGCTGCGCGGGCTGGTGCAGCGGGTGATCATCGAGGAGGGGCGCGCCACAGGCGTCGAGGTGCTGCGCGGGGGGCGGCGCGAGATCGTGCGTGCGCGCGCCGAGGTGATCCTTGCGGCCTCGTCGATCAACTCGCCGAAACTCCTGATGCTGTCCGGCATCGGGCCGGCCGCGCATCTGGCGGAGCACGGCATCGAGGTGCTGGCCGACCGCCCCGGCGTGGGACAGAATCTGCAGGATCATCTGGAGCTTTATATCCAGATGGCCGCAAGCCAGCCGGTCAGTCTCTACAAATACTGGAACCTCTTCGGCAAGGGCTGGGTGGGCTTGCGATGGCTGTTGGGCAAGAGTGGCCCGGGAGCGTCGAACCAGTTCGAAAGCTGCGGCTTCATCCGCTCAGCTGCGGGCGTCGACTACCCCGATATCCAGTTCCATTTCCTGCCCATTGCGGTGCGTTATGACGGCAAGGCTGCGGCAGAAGGGCACGGGTTTCAGGCGCATGTCGGGCCGATGCGCAGCGTGTCGCGCGGCGCGGTGACGCTGCGCAGCAATGATCCCGCCGACGACCCGGTGATCCGCTTCAACTACATGAGTGCCGAGAGCGACTGGGTGGATTTCCGGCGCTGTATCCGGCTCACGCGCGAGATATTCGAGCAGGACGCCTTTGCGCCCTACGCCAAGCATGAGATTCAACCGGGCGCGGCGGTGCAGAGCGACGATGAGTTGGATGCGTTCATCCGCGAGCATGCCGAGAGCGCCTATCATCCCTGCGGCACCTGCAAGATGGGGCGCGCCGATGATCCCATGGCAGTGGTCGACCCAAAAGGCCGGGTGATCGGTGTCGAGGGATTGCGCGTGGCCGATTCGAGCCTCTTTCCGCGCATCACCAACGGCAATCTCAACGCGCCGTCGATCATGGCGGGCGAGAAGATCGCCGATGCCGTGCTGGACCGCCGCCTGCCGCCTGACAATGCCGAGCCCTGGCTGCATCCCGATTGGCGAACCGCGCAGCGCTGAGCGCGCGTTAACCTTTTGTTCACCTTTCGTATTGAAAGGCGGCAGCACCTGCGCCCATAAGGGGGCATGTTAAGGATTTCTTTACTCATCGTTCTTAGTCTGTTCCCTGTGGCGTCCTTGGCGCAGGGCTTTGGCGGGCCCGTGCGCGTGGTGGACGGCGACACGCTCGATGTGGGCGCGACGCGGGTGCGCCTGCACGGTGTCGACGCGCCGGAACTGGGGCAGATCTGCACCAATCCCGACGGTGCGACCTGGGATTGCGGCACCTGGGTGGCGGATCAGCTGCGCGCGCGGATCGCCAACCGCGAGGCGCGTTGCAAAAGGGTGGAGACCGACCGCTATGGCCGCACCGTGGCCACCTGCACGGTGGCCGGGCAGGATGTCGGGCGGATGCTGGTGAGCGGCGGACTGGCGCTGGCCTATCGCAAGTATTCGATGGCCTATGACCTCGATGAAAAATCGGCGGTCGTGGCGGGGCGCGGGTTGCACGGGCATCTGATGGCCCGCCCCGAGGATCACCGCCGCGCAGTGCGCGAGGAGCGGGCGCAGCAGAATGCCGCGCCGAATGCCGATTGCCCGATCAAGGGCAACGTCAATTCCAAGGGGCGGCGCATCTACCACATGCCGGGGCAGGCGGATTATGCACGGACCGTGATCCGGCCCGAGACCGGCGAGCGCTGGTTCTGCGACGAGTCTGCGGCGCGCGCGGCGGGCTGGCGGCGGGCAAAACGCTAGGCTGCCGGGGCAGGGCTGCGCCGCTTGCTGCAAGGAATGACATCTCGGACGGGTTTCTTGATCCGGATCAAGGCTTGCCGCCTCCATGGCGTCTAGGCTCCGACTCGAATAACAAAGAAGGAGCGACGCGCGATGTCCCACACCCCCCATGAGCTGCACGAAGAGTTTCCCGATCTGGCCGACAAGATCAGCGAGATGAAGCAGGACGATGCGCATTTTGCCCGACTGGCGGACGAGTACCACGAGATCAACCGTCGGGTGCACCGCGCCGAAACCCTCGTGGCGCCGGTGGAGGAACTGACCGAGGTGGAAATGCGCAAACAGCGCGCGATGCTGAAGGACGAGATTTATCGCATGCTCACCGCCTGAGCCGTGCGTTTGCCTGACCGCGATCCCTGCCCGGGCCGGTCAGCGGCCCCGTCGGCAAAATGTCGCGTGCGCCGACATCGCCTCGGACGGGCGGGGATGAGCGCGAGTCCGGTGGGCATTGCGTCTTGCGACCGGTCCCGCTAGAGGATTGGCCAGAATTTGGCCCCTTTGGGTCGCCCAGAACGAGGCCCGTCGATGCGGATTGGCGTGATCCTGAACCATTTTGAACTGCATCAGGTTCCCCATGCGACCCCCTACGCCTTTGCCCTGTCGCGGCTGCGGCCGGACTGGACGGTCGATATCCTGTGTTCGACCGAGGCCGAGCGCGCCTATGCGATGCAGATCGCAGAGCGTTTTCCCGGGCACCGGGTGACCGCGCGGCGGCTGGAGGTGCCGGTGTTCTTCCGCGCGCTCGATCCGCTGCTCAGGCAATTCACCTTCGCGCGCAAGGTCGCCGTCCTGCGGCGCAACACCGACATGTTGTCCGGGTATGACGCCTTACTCATGCCCGAGATGACCTCGCTCGCGCTGCGCCGGTCGGCGCGGATGGACGGGGTCCGGCTGATCTTTACCGGCCATGGCGCGGGCGATCTCTATGACAATCCGTTCGGAATGTTCGACACCCGGGTCGACACGTTCGATCTGGTTCTCTTGCAGGGACACAGGATCGCGCGCGCCATGCGCGCCGAGGGGCGGCTGCGCGAGACCTGCCACGCGGTGATCGGCTATCCGAAATACGAGGCCGTCTCGATGGAACGCACGCGCGTCTTCAAGGATGACAAGCCGGTGGCCGTCTACAATCCGACACAGAATCCGCGCGGCACCTCCTGGCATCGGTTCGGGCCGCAGGTGCTCGAACATCTGATCGCGCGTGACGATCTCAACGTGATTTTCGCGCCGCATGCGCTGCTGTTCAAGCGCGGCTGGACGCGTGGCGCACGGTTCCCGAAGCAGTTTCGCGAGGGGCCCGGACTGCGTATCGACCTTGGCAGCCCGGCCTCGGCGGACATGACCTATCTGAACGCGGCCGATCTCTATATCGGGGATCAGTCGAGTCAGATCTACGAGTTCATCACCACGCCGCGCCCCTGCGTTTTCCTGAACCCGATGCACGCGAAATGGCGCGGCAATCCGGCCTTCCGGTCCTGGACGTTCGGGCCGGTGGTCGAGGATATGGCCGAGTTCGACGCCGCGATCGACTCGGCCCTTTCCGATTTCGAGACATGGCGGCCCGCCCAGCAGGCCGCGCTTGACGATGACGCGATCCTGCCCGATGCGCCCTTTGCCGAGGCGCCAGCCTCGGAGCGCGGTGCGCGTGCCGTGATCGAGTATCTCGAAACCGGTAGCGTCGCGGATCACTGGACATGACGGCACCGCGCGCGCTTGGGTCGAGGCCGCCTGAAGAGGCGCTGGTGATCCTGCTGCCTTGCGGCGTGGACGAGATCGTGCCCGGCGCGCTGTCGTTGATCGAGGCAATCTGTGCGAGCGACCGGCGGCTCTCGGTCGTTGTTGTGGTGCCCCGAAGGGATCAGGCCGAAGCGGCGGCGCGGCGGTTTCCGGTGGCGTTCGTGCATGTCGCGGGCTGGGGCCTGTCGCTGGCGCGGCTGCGCAGCCGCGCGCTTCTGCGGATCGAGGCGCCACGGGCCGCGCTGCCCGCGAGTCTCGGCTGGCTGCTGGCGCGCGCGCGGCGGCGCGGCATCCCGGCCTTCGGGCTGACGGTGGACCGCGCGCAGGCGCTGGAGCACGGGAACGCCGAGCGGCCGCTTGCGCCGCTGTCGCCGGTCTCTGCCGATGGATTGCCGGAGCGCGCCGACACCGAGGCTGCCGCTGCGCATCTGATCTCGGCGATGGGGTTCGAGCGCGGTGACGGCCCGGCCCTGTCGGCGGTGGCGCGGCTTGCGCAGCGTCTGGTGCGTGGGCCGCTGGCGGGGATGTGCGCGCCGATGGTGACCCGTATCGCGGATCGTGATGCGCTGAGTGCGCATCTCGGTCAGCCCGCGACGATCATGTGTCTCGGCAACGGGCCGACCTCGGCCGATCCGCGCCTGCGCTCGATGGCGCATGACGCGCTTTTCCGGGTCAATCACCAATGGATGGATGCAGGCTATATGAGTTGTCCCGACCTGCTCTTTGCCGGGGTGAAGAAGTCGATGCGCGCGGCGGGGCGGATCCCGGTCGCAGTTGCCTCGCGGCGCAAGGAAGAGGCGCTTTTGGGCACCCGTGTCCTGACCCCATGGCACGGGCCGCTGCGCTATGTGGTGATCGAGGA
The DNA here is from genome assembly GCF_053628595.1 of Roseovarius sp. MBR-154. Taxonomy (NCBI): domain Bacteria; kingdom Pseudomonadati; phylum Pseudomonadota; class Alphaproteobacteria; order Rhodobacterales; family Roseobacteraceae; genus Roseovarius; species Roseovarius sp. MBR-154. The sequence goes on along the minus strand of NZ_JBRJGR010000002.1, from coordinate 122,910 downwards.
GATCGCCGATATCGACCCCGCCGCGCTGCATGGCCACCCCCGCCCCACGACCGGCGCGGTGATGATGGCGGCCGCGATAGCCCTACAGCCCGCGCGGCTGATCGTCGCCGGTATGGATCTGTTTTCCGATGCCGCCGGGGCCTATCCGGGCGCGCCCGCCACGGTCAACGCCTATACCGCGGCCCATGACCGCGACACCGACGCGGCCTTTATCCGCACCCATCTGGCGCGCTACGAGGGCGAGATCGTCACCCTGAGCGACGCCTTTGCCGATCTGGCGCATAGTGTCGCAGAAGGCCGCTTTACGCTTGTCTCGCCCGGGCGGGCTTGACTCTTTGAGCGCGCGCGCGGAAAGGGACGGACGGCCCGACCCGTTCATCGCAGACAGAAGGTCACGCATCATGCAGAAGTCGTACAAGATCAAAAACAATCCGTACAAGACGCATTGGTACAACCGGCGCATGTCCTACTGGATCGACAAGGATCCGGGCCGCGATTCCGGCGACATGAAGGAGATGGAAGTCATCCGTCTCGATCCCGCGCCGGGCGTGACGCCTTCGGAAAAGCCGCCGGTGCGCATTTTCCTCGGCACCGAGCCGGGGCAATATCGCGCGACCCGCGTCTTCGTGTGGTCGGTCATGCAGGTGCGCGACCCGGCGCGGTGTTACGAGATTCACCTGATGTCAAATGTCGCCGGCGTCCCGCGCGACGGCTGGAAGACCGGGTTCACCAATTACCGCTACGCGATCCCGCATTGGGCGGGCAATGCCGGGCGCGCGATCTACAACGATGTCGATCAGATTTATCTGACGGATCCAGCGAACCTCTTTGACATGGAGATGGACGGCAAGGGCGTGCTGGCGATCTCGCTCAAGGAAAACTCGGTCATGCTGATCGATTGTGACCGGATGGGGCCGCTCTGGACGTTGGACGATGTGAAGGCGGGAAAGAAACACGACCATTTCAAGGCCGCCATGGAAGAGGCCGACATGTTCGGCGAGATGCCCAACAGCTGGAATTCGCGCGATGGCGAGGTGCCGATCGAGCAGACCGATTGTCTGCATTACACCACCCTGCACACGCAGCCGTGGAAACCGTTTCCCGACCTGCTGCGCTATGAGCAAAACCCGTTGGGCGATGTCTGGTACGATCTGGAAACGGCCGCCGACGCGGCCGGATTCCTGCTGTTCACCAAGGATGCGCCCAGCAACGAATTCGCCAACCTGATCGCGCAATATCAGCAGATGCACGACACGCCCGAAACCTTTGCGGGCTATCAGGTGAAGAAGCATTTCGCGATCGTCGCCAAGCTTGCGCGCGAGACCGGCACTACCGAAATCCTCGATTACGGCTCCGGCAAGGCGATCAACTACCAGACCATCGAGGGCGAGGCCGCCGACAGCCCATGGCGGCAGTCCGAGGCGTTGCCGGGCCTGCGCATCCGTTGCTACGATCCCGGCCATGCGCCGTTCTCGGATATCGGTGAGGGGCCCTATGGCGGGGTGATTTCGACCGATGTGGTCGAGCATCTTTTGCCGCTCGACGTGCCTTGGGTCATCGACGAGATGTTCGCCAACGCGACCGGGTTCGTCTTTGTGGTCGCCGCCTGCTACCCGGCGGTCAAGACCCTGCCGGATGGGCGCAACGCGCACACGACGCAGCAACCGCCCTATTGGTGGCATACGCAGATGGCGCTTGCGTCGCGGCGCTATCCCGGTATCCGCTGGACATTGATCTGTGAGGAAAAAGGCCGCTTCGGGCGCAGGCAGGCGGTGTTCACGGAAACCTCCGCGTCTCCGCTTGACTGATGCGGGCGTTGACAGACTCGGTATGATCGGACCGTGAGTTACAAGGACATCCATCGCCGCTTCCTGCACAATGCCGGCCTCATCGTCGGCAGCCGGGTGGGGTTCGGCCTGCTGAACCTCGCCACCAACGCGATCATCCTGCGCGCGTTCGGGGTGGGCGATCTTGGCATGATCATGCTGCTCGTGGCCTATATGCGGCTGTTTGCCGAGGTGGTGAAGTTCGAATCCTGGCAGGCGGTGTTGCGCTTCGGGGTGATGCCCGAGGAAAACGGCGAGTGGGGCCAACTGCGCCGCCTCGTCGGGCTGACCCTGATGATCGATTTCATCACCATGGCGCTGGCGGTCGCGGTGTCGGTGGCACTCATTCCCTATGCGGCGGCGTGGCTGGGCTGGAACGAGCAGATCACGCAGATTGCGCCGTGGTTCATGATCCTGATCATCTTTGTCACCAATGCCACGCCCAACGGCGTGCTGCGCCTGTTTGACCGGGTTGGCGTGCTGGCCTTTCAGCACGGGGCCAACGCGGTGATCCGCATGGTGCTGGTGCTGCTCGTGGTGGTGCTTGGCGGGGGGGTGGTGCATCTGGCGATGGCGTGGTTCGTGGCCTTTGTCCTCAGCTTCTCGATTCCGATGGTGATCTGCGCGCGGGAACTGATGCGCCGCGATCTGCTGCCGGTGTTCTCGCTGAAGCTGCGCAAGACCGGGCGGCAGTTTCCGGGGATCTGGCATTTCCTGCTGATGTCGAATCTGATCAGCACCGGGCCGCTTGCGGTGACGCATCTGACGACGCTGTTCGTGGGCGCGCAACTGGGCGCGGCGCAGGCCGCGATCCTGCAACTGGCGCGGCAGATCTCGACCGGGGCCTCGGCCCCGACAAAATTCCTCGGGCCGCTGCTGTTGCCGGATTTCTCGCGCCTGTCGGGGCGGGGCGACTGGACGGGGCTGCGCTCGGTGATCGTCAAGCAGCTCAAGGTGGGGGCGCTGGTCGTTGTGGGGCTTGGCGTGGTGCTGTTTGCCGCGCTGCCGTTGATCGTCGAACTGGCCTTCGGGCCGGAGATGATGGAGCATATCTGGCTGTTCCGCCTGTTCCTCTTCGCCACGCTGATCAACGCGCTTGGGTTTTCGCTGCATCATGCGATGTTCTCGGCCAACAAGGGCGGTACGGCGCTGCTGATCCAGTGGCTGGGGATCTGCGTCTACGCCGTGATCATGCTGAGCGGGCTGTGGGTGATCGGGCTGAACGCGGTCGGCTTTGCAATGATCGGGCTTGCCGTCACCTCGCGCGGGCTGACGCTGATTGTCGGGCGCAGGCTGTTGAAGAACCGCATCCGCAAGGCGCGGCGGCGCGACGCCGGGGAGTGAGGTCGTCGGGCCGGGCCGGTCAGCGGAAGGCGCCCGCCTTGTAGAGCCGCAGGGCAATGCGGGGGGCGTAGAGGATCGGGTGTTTCCGTTCGGCCTCGCTGACTGTCACGCTGACGCCGGAATGGCCCTGCACCTTTTCGATGATGTAGTCGAGCCCGGCGTCGAATGTGGTGGCGGCCTTGAGCACGCGCAGCGCGCCCAGCGGCGTGCCGATCACCCGCCGGAGGGCCCATTTGGCGCGGCAGAGGCCGCGCGCCAAGCGGCCGGCATCGGGAAGGTCGGGCCGGCCATCCGGCCCCTGCGGCAAGAGCAGCGCCGAGAGCCGGGCATAGCGCTCCGGAAAGCGCGCGACGATCTGCGCGGCGCGCGGTCCGGGGTTTTCGGGCCGCAACTCGGTGCGGTAGCTTTCCGCGAGCCCGCGCGCCCAAAGGTCGCCGTCGGCCTGCGGGCCGCTCAGCAGGGGTTGGGTCTGGACGACGAAATGGCGGCAGGCCCGGGCCAGCGTGTCGATCAGCCGGGCGCGCAGCGCGGGATCGTCGGTGACGATGCGCGCGGGCTGCGTGAACCGCGCCCAGAACATCGATTCGAGCGTGCCGCCTGCGGCCCGGCGGATGAAGGCGGCCTCGGATATGATCGCGTATTTGCTGCGCAGCGGCCGGCCCGCCGCATCGGTGATCGCGAGGAAATGCACATTGGGCGGCAGCAGCCACGCGCCAAGGCTCTTGAGCCCCGGGCCGTAGACATCGCGGTAGCGCGAGATGAGCACGTAGAAATCGAGCATCTTACCCGCGTCGTCGCCCTCGCGCAGGGCAGAGCCGTAGAATACCAGCGCGCGCACCGCCGCGCCATGGCGGGCGCGGATTGCACGGGCCATCGCCTCGGCGGGCGGCGAGAGCGGCCCCTGATCCGCCTCGATCACCGCGCGCAGTGCGCCCGTCATCTCGGCCCCGCTCATCTCAGGAAGGCCAGCGGCGGTGTCGTGGTAATCCGCAGGTTCGCCGCTCCGGTGCTCAGTACCGCCTCGCCATCGACCACCACCGGCCCCGTATATTCGAGCTCGAGCCAGTCGCTACGATGGCTGGTCAACCCGTGTGCGGCCATGCCCGACCCGGTCAGGCCAAGCACGATCCGCGCAAGCGCCCGGCGAAAGCCACGGATCGGCCATGCGGCATGGGTGATCGCGACGCCGCCCTCGCCGCTGCCCCAGAAGGGCGCGAGCCCAAGGCTGAGCCGGGGCAGGGAACTGGTGAGGGTGAGCGCGTGGTCGCCGCTGATCTCGATGCCGTCGCCGCGCAGCGTCAGGGGCGAGGGGCGCATGACTGGGCTGCCATCGGTGTCGCGATAGCGCCCCGGCGTGATCAGGAAACGCGCGATTGCCAGCGCCACGGCGTGCCCGCCGCGCCGGCCTCTGCCGTGAAATTCCCGCTGCGTGTAGAGCATCGCGCGCGCCAGAGATCCGGTCGAGAGGACAAAGCCGATGGCCGGACGTGCGAGCCCCTCGCTTTCGATCCGCAGAGCGCGGTGGTATTCGCGCTGCGGGGCATCGACGTCGTGGGCAAGCGCCTTGATGCGGCGGGTGATCTCGCCGGGTGTGCCCCCGCGGAACCCGAAAAGCTGCGCCGCAAGATTGGTGCTGCCGCCGGGCAGCACGGCGATATCTGGCAGCGTGGCAAAGCCCGAACCGGACGCGAGACAGGCCGAGAGCACTGCAAGCAGCGTGCCGTCGCCGCCCTCGACAAAGATCGTGTCCACCTCTGCGGCTGCCATCTGCGCGATGCAGGGGTCGAGCCGGTCGAAGCTGTCGAGCCGCAGGAAATGCGCGCCCGGCAGGTCGAGCCCGGCGGCCTCGAGCATGGAGCCGCGCCGCGCCACCGCATGGCTGCGCGGGTTCACCACCAGACCAAGCCGCGCGCTCATACCGATCCCCTCCGATGCAAGCATAGCCACAGGCCGATGAGCAGCAAGGCGCCCGCCGGGATGCTGACCGCGATCTCGGCACCGAGCCCGCCGTTCTCTGACAGGGTCTTGAAGACGCCGTCCGTCACCATGAACACGAAGCCGCCGCCGATCGCGAGCCCCATCGAGACCTCGGCGCGGTCGTGGCGGCCGAAATGCTGCATGATCGACACGGTGATCATCAGAAAGCCGAGTGCGACGATGGGCAGGGACAGTCGGTTGAGGAACCACACCAGATAGGCATCCGAGGGCAGACTGCCCGAGCCGGTCATTCGTGACAGCCGCAGCAGGTCGGCCATCGCGAGGTTGCGTGGCTCCGACATCAGCAGGCGTAGCGTGTGGGGCGATTGCGCGGTCTGCCAGAGCGTGGGTGGCTCCGGCGGTTGACCGTCATAGCGGATCTGGCGGCTGTCCATAAGTTGCCAGCCGCCGGTCGTCGCGCGCGCCGTGGGCGCGTGCGAGATCGCCTCGATCTTGCCGTCCGTGCCGCGTTCGAAAAGGGTGATATCCTCGAGCATATCCCCCTCGACCCCGCCGATTTCGACCAGCAGGCGGTTATCGGCAAGCCAGAGCGTTTCGGGGGCCTGCCCGTCGTCATGCACCGCCTTGGGCCCGAGCCAGTTTTCGAGCGCCTGCGTGCTGCGCGGCGTGACCACGTCTATGAGCAGCGCCGAGCCGACCGTCGCGATGAGCACCGCCGGGATCAGTGCCCGGATCTGGCCCAGCACCGACACGCCCGCGCCGACGATGGCCACCAGTTCGGAGCGGCGGATCAGGCTCATATAGGTGAGCAGGAGCGCCAGAAGCACCGCGAAGACGAGAATGCGGTCGAACAGGATCGGCATCCTGAGGGCCATGTAGCGGAACTGGTCGATCAGCGTCGCATCAGCGGGCAGGAGATCGGCATTGCTGAGCGCATCAAGCGTGCCGAGCAGGGCCACCAGACCGAAGCTGATGATCACGAAGCGTTGCAGGAACATGACCGCGAGGTAGCGATAGAGATGTTTCATCGCGCCGCCGTCGTGTTCTTGTCGGGGTCGGCGGGGGCGCGCGACCGGCGCAGCCTCGCGATGAGCCGGGGCAGCGGCGTGCGGCCTTGCGCGGTGCGCCCGAAGGTATAGATCGCGAGGGCCAGCACCAGCGCCACAATCGGCCAAGTGCCCGCCCAGGGCGGCAGGGTGCCACGCTGCGCCAGCTCGAGCCCGTATTCCAGCAGCTTTTGCACCACCAGCAGCAGGACGATCCCGATCGCCAGCCCGCCGGAGCGGCCCATGCGGCCAAGCGTCAGCCCGAGCACGACACCGATCAAGGGCAGCGCCGTCAGCAGAATGGCGCGGCTGAGCCGGTCGTGCAGATTGGCCTCGGCGGCGGCACGGTCGATATTCTGGCCCTGCGACGGGTAGCTGCCGGTCACCAGTTCAGGCAGGGTAAGCTCGCGCTGATCGTCGCCGCGGTCGCGATAGCCGTCAAGCGGGGTGGGCAGCGTCCAGGTCACCGACTCGGTGCTCAGGCGATTGCCAGCACCATTGGTGATCGTCGCGGGGACATTTCCCAGCATGGCGTTGGCCATGATGATCTGCCAGGTCCGGTTATCCTCTTCGTTCAGGTGCCCGCTCTGCCCCGCGATGAAGCGGCGACTGCCATCCTCGGCGGTCTCGACGATGAAGGTCTCGCCCAGCTCGCGGCCCGAGAAATCCACATGCGAGGTCCAGACCACGCGATCATCGAACTGGATGAACTTGCGCTCCTTGAAGGCGGTGACGATCGAGCTCTGGCGCAGCTCGTGCACCACCTCGCGGTAATTGTAGCGCGCCAGCGGTTGCAGAAAGCCGGAATTCACGATGGAAGCAATCGCCAGGAACAGCCCCAGCAGAACCAGCGGGCGCGCGACCCGGCGCAGTGACACCCCGGTCGAGAGCAGCGCCACCATCTCGCCGGAGCGGCTGAGCCGTTCGGTCGCGATGATCGTGGCAATGAGCAGGGCCCCGGGCAGGGCCATCCCGAGGTAATGCGGCATCAGATTGGCGATCATCCGCGCGCCGGCCTCGAGCGCGTTATCGGAGCCCGCGATCAGATCGGCGATACGGATCAGACGTTCCAGCATCAGCATGCCGAGAGCCACGGCGATCAGCGCCGCGAGGACGCCGAGGATGTTGCGCAGCATATATCGGTCGAGCCGAAACCGCATGCTAGGCGCATTCCCGCGCATCAGAGGACCGTGACATGCTTGTAACCACTTGTGATAGCTGCGAACCTTGCCGCCCTGTAGCAGAGAATGGTTTGTGACACCAGATAAGGTGTCTAACCATCCCGTAATCTGACCGGAGCGTTCATGTTTAGCAACCGCAATTCCCTGGTCCCACTGCTGTTGGGCGCGTTCATGCTGACCGCACCCGGTGCGGCACCGGCCTCGGACAGGCTCGATATCCGGCCCCATGAGGCACCCGCGACCTGCGGGGCGCGCGCGCCACAAATCCGGGTCGTGGTCGAGAATGTCACCGCGCAGGGCATCCTGACGGTCGAGCTTTACCGGCCGAGCGAGACGGATTTCCTCAAGAAGGCCTCGCGTCTGCACCGTATTCGCGTGCCCGCCGAGCAGGGTCCGCAGACCGTCTGCTTCGATGTCGCGAATGCGGGCCGATACGCGATCGCCGCCTATCAGGATCTGGACGCCGACCGTGATCTCGACCAGAAATGGAACCTGATGCCGGCCGAACCCTTTGCCCTGTCGAGCAACAAAAAGCTGGCGCTTCGCATGCCGGTGTTCGATGATGCGGCATTCGAGGTGCCCGAACAGGGTGTGAAGATACGGATCCGCTTGCAGAAATGACCGCCCCCTCCCAGCCTGCCGCCGCGTCCTGCGCAGCCGCCCTGCGCGTGGTCCCGGTGGCCTCGGCTGCGGATCGTGCCGCGTTTCTCGACCTGCCTTATCGCGCCTATCGCGGTCAGCCCGGCTGGCGCGCGCCCCTGCGTATGGAGCGTGCCGCACAGCTTGATCCCGCGCAGAACAAGGGGCTGGCGCATATCGAGCATGCGCTGTTTCTGGCGCGTCGCGGCGCCGAGGTGGTGGGGCGGATCGCCGCCATCGTCAATCACGCGCATCTTGATATTCACCAGGACGGCACCGGGCATTTCGGCTTTCTCGATACGCTGGCCCCCGAGCCCGAGGTGGTCGCGGCGCTGATTGCGGCGGCGGAGAACTGGCTGCGCGCGCAGGGCATGACCCGGATCAGGGGTCCGTTCAGTTTCTCGATCAACGAGGAAACCGGCCTGCTGGTCGAGGGGTTCGCGACGCCGCCGATGATCCTGATGCCGCATGGCCGCCCCGATTACGCCCCGGCGCTGGAGGGCGCGGGGCTGGTCAAGGCGATGGACATGCACGCCTTTCATTACAAGTTCGGCGAGACCTACACGATCCCCCCCCGTGTCCGGCGTCTGGTCGAGGGGTTCCGGAGCGACCCAACGCTTACCATCCGCCCGCTCGACATGCGGAATTTCAACGCCGATATCCGGCTGATCATGGAGCTTTTCAACGATGCCTGGGCCGAGAACTGGGGCTTTGTCCCGTTCAATGCCGAGCAGATCGGGGCCATGGCCAGTGAACTCAGGCCGTTGATCCATCCGCGCTCGCTCTGGATTGCCTCGATCGACGGAGAGCCCGTCGCCTTCACGCTGTTCCTCCCGGATATCAACGAGATGGCCGATGGTCTGGACGGGCGGCTGCTGCCGTTTGGCTGGGCGCAGCTTCTCTACCGGCTCAAGATCCGCGGACCGCGCCGGTCGCGGCTGCCGCTGGCGGGGATCCGGCGCAAACATCACAAGTCGCGGCGCGGTCTGCTGGCGATGGCCGGGTGCTATGAGGCGGCGTTTCGCGCGCAGCACGAACAAGGCGTGCGCGAGGTCGAGGCGTCCTGGGTGCTGGAGGTCAATCGCGACCTGCTCAAGCTGATCACGCTCTACGACATGACCCGCTACAAGACCTACCGGGTCTACGAGAAACCGCTATGATCCAGCCAGAGGCGCAGGCGGCGGGCCGGGTCGATACGGTGCAGGTGCTTGTGCTGGCGGGCACGCGGGCAGGGGGCGACGCGCTGACCGGGGCCGAGGGCGTGTCGAGCAAGGCGCTGATCGACATTCAGGGTCAGCCGATGCTGTCGCGGGTTCTGCGGGCGCTGCGGGCCAGCCGCGCTTCGGGGCCGGTCACGGTGATGGGGCTGGAGGGCGCAGAGCTGACGGCGGCGGCGGATGGCCTTGACTGCCACGGGCTTGCTGCCAAAGGGCGCGGCCCGGCCGCGTCGCTGCTGCGCGCGCTTGAGGATGATATCGCGCCGCCGGTCCTGGTCACGACCTGCGATCATGCGCTGCTGACGCCCGAGATGGTGGATGCGTTTCTCGACGAGTCCGAGGCGAGCGGTGCCGATCTGACCGTGGGTCTGGCCGAACGTGCGGTGATCGAGGCGGGCTATCCCGAAACGCGCCGCACCTATCTGCGGCTTGGCGGGGCGGAATTGTCGGGCTGCAATCTTTTCTATCTGCGCACCCCGCGCGCGCTTGAGGTGCTGCGTTTCTGGCAGAGCGTGGAGCAGGACCGCAAGCACCCGTGGCGCATCGCGCGGCGGTTCGGCCTCTGGACGGCGCTGCGCATGCTGCTGGCGCGCTCGGGGCCGGGGCCGGTCTTTGCCATGCTCTCGCGTCGCCTTGGGGCCGAGGTGCGCCCGGTGATCCTGCCCTTTGCCGAAGCGGCGATCGACGTGGACAAGCCCGGCGATCTGGCGCTGGTGCGTGGCATTCTGGCCGCGCGCGCGGCCTAGGCGGAGCGGCCCGGCCAATCCCCGGCAAGCTCTGCGCGCACCCGCGCCGCCGCATCCGGGGCATCGGGCGCATGGCCCAGATCGGGCGGGCCGGGCCAGCCCGGATCGGCAAATTCGATGCCGTCGAAGGACACCGGCTCGGGATAGCGTGGAAGGACATGGAAATGCACATGCGGATCGACCATCATCAGCATCAGATAATTGATCTTGCGGTTGCCGAACCGCGCGACGCTGGCCTCGATATCGCCGGTGATCCGATGCAATTCGGCATGCGCCTCGGGGGGCAATTCGGCAAACGACTGCGCCGGGCCATGCGCCAGAAGGATCAGCGCGCCGAGCGTCGCCTGCTGCGGGCGGGCCTGAATGCTCCACCATCCATAGTCGGCAATCAGCGTCTCTTCGCCCCCGAAACGCAGAAAAGTGGCGTTTCGTTCTGGCATTTCCGTGCGTTCCATTGTTAACCCCTCCTGCGACTGTTGCGGGGCAGGGTGCCCCTTTGGACCGATGATAAGTGGAATGACCGGATGACAAAAGCGGCAAGCGTGCGTCTCGTGGGGGAAAGCGACGCAAGGCTCTGGGGCCTCGAGTTGCAGGAATGGCAGCGGCGCGCCTGGCAAAAGGCGGGTGCGGCATCGGTCAACGAGGCCTCGGCGCGGCTGCTGGTGGGGGTCGACTGGGTGCTCTCGCCCGCGTTGCAGCGCGCGCTTCTGGCCACGCCCGGGGCCGCGCTGATCGTCGAGGGCGAGGGGCAGGGCGCGCCGCGCCTGGCCGCGCTGCACCTGCCCGAGGGGGCCGCACCGCAGGACTGGGAGGACCGGATCGGGCGCGAGAGCCCCGACGCCTCGGCCCTGCGCGCCGCCGGGTTCACCCCCGGAGGCATGGCCGCGTTTGCCGGGGATTACGACGAGGTGCTGCGCAAGCGCGAGGCGCCCTATGCACTCTCGATGCGGACCGAGACGGCGCTGCGGGTCGAAAAACGTCTCTTCAAAGGGTCCTACAAGGGCGTGACCGATCTGGTCACCAAATACGCCTGGCCCTGGCCCGCCTTTCACGCCACCCGTGCCGCCGCGCGGCTGCATATCTCGCCCAACACGGTGACCACGCTCAGCCTGGTGATGGTCTTTGCAGCACTCTGGTGCTTCTGGGAGGGGCACTGGGCGCTCGGCATCGTGTCGGCCTGGGTGATGACCTTTCTCGACACCGTCGACGGCAAGCTGGCGCGCACCACGATGAGCTATTCGAAATGGGGCGATCTCTACGACCACCTGATCGACCTCATCCACCCGCCGTTCTGGTATTGGGCGATGTGGCACGGGTTGCACGGGCAGGCCACAGGCGTGAGCGCGCAGATGCTCGATGCGTCGCTGGCCATCCTGGTGATCGGCTATGTGCTCAACCGCGTGCAGGAAGGCGTCTTCATCGCCAAATTCGGATTTCACATCCATGTCTGGGAGCGGATCGATTCCATCGCCCGCGAGATCACCGCGCGGCGCAATCCCAACATGCTGATCTTCATGCTTGCGGTGATCGTGGGCGCGCCCGGCTGGGGCTTTGTCGCGATGGCCGGCTGGACGCTGCTGTGGCTGATCTTCCACGGGGTGCGGCTGGTGCAGGCGTGGCTGCGCCCGGCACCGATCACCTCCTGGATGGAGGGCTGAACGCGGCATGGCGGGCACGGCAATCTTCGATCTCGACCGGACCATCACCCGGCAGCCCACATGGACGTGGTTCCTGCTGCATGTGAACGGGCGGCGCCCGCTGTTCTGGCTGCGCATGACCGGGATCGTGGGGCGGATGATCGGCTACAAGCTGCGTCTCGTGCCGCGCGACGCGATCAAGGCGGCGGGGGTGCGCACGCTGGCAGGTCATGACCGCGCCTCGCTTGAGGCCAAGGCGGACCGCTTTGTCGCGGGGCTGCTGGCGGATGGTCTGCGCCCCGGCGCGCGTGCGGCCATCGCGGCGCACAAGGCGCGCGGCGACCGGCTGGTGCTGGTGACCGCGGCGGTCGATGTGGTGGCGGAACCGCTGGCGCGGGCGCTTGGTTTTGACGATGTGATCGCGACCGGGCTGACATGGCCCCCGGGCGCGCGCGGTCCGGTGATCGACGGGGCCAATTGCTATGGCGCGGAAAAGCTGCGGCGCATGGAGGCGTTGCAGGCCGCGCGCCCCTTTGCCCGGCCGATCCACGCCTATAGCGATCACCTTTCGGATCTCGACCTGCTGACGCTGGCGGACCACGGCATCGCGGTCAATCCGTCCTCCGGTCTGCGCCGCGCGGCGCGGGCCCATGGCCTCGAAATCGTCGATTTCGAGCATTCGCAATCCCTACCCGTGACATTGGAGACCCCTGCATGAAAGCCATCATCCTGAGCGCCGGGCGCGGCTCGCGCCTGCTGCCGCTGACCGAAACCCGCCCCAAATGCCTGCTGCCCGTCGGCGCGACCACGGTGCTGGGCCGTCAGCTCGACACGCTCGAGGCGGCGGGGGTGAGCGAGGCGGTGGTGGTCACCGGGTTCATGACCGCGCTGGTCGAGGACGAGGTCGCGCGGCGCACGGGGCCGATGCCAGTGACCACCATGTTCAACCCGTTCTTCCAGATCGCCGACAATCTGGCAAGCTGCTGGATGGTGCGCGACCACATGGATGGGGATTTCCTGTTGATCAACGGCGATACGCTGTTTGAGGCGGCGTTGCTGGAGGATGTCCTGTCGAGCCCGCACGAGATGCCGGTGCAGGTCACCATCGACCGCAAGCAGGCCTACGATTCCGACGACATGAAGGTGCAGCTTGACGGCACCCGCCTGCGCGCCATCGGCAAGTCACTGCCGCCCGAGCGCGCGGATGCGGAATCGATCGGGATGCTGCGTTTTACCGGCGAGGGGCCGGAGATCTACCGCGCGAAGCTGGAGCAGATGATGCGCACGCAGGACGGCGTGTCGCAATGGTTCCTCAAGGCGATCGACGCGATCGCGAGCACAACCGGACAGGTCGGCACCTTTTCGATCGAAGGCCGCCGCTGGAACGAGGTTGACACGGTCGAGGATTACGAGGGCATAGACGGGCATTTCAAGACCTGACAACGCGGCGATCTGTGCCGCACTGCGTCAGGCGCGCAACATTTGGTGATCTGCCGGTGCCCTTTGTTTCACAGGGGGCAAGGAAGCTGCTATAGACCACCAAAAGGGGAAGGGGACCAATGGCTTTTTCTGGTGGCGATATGCGGCGCGCGGCGGGGGTCTTGCTGGCCGCATGCCTGTGTCTTGGGGGCGGCGGGCTTGTGACGCGCGCCACGGCGCAGGAGGCCGATGCGGCCTCGGAGAACGCCGCGACGGCCGAAGAGCCGCGCGGCACGAAGCTCGCCTTCGGAACCATCAAGGTCTCGGCTGACATGCCGCTCGAAGTGGTGTCGGACACGCTCTCGATGGATCAGAATGTCGATATCGCGATCTTTTCCGGCAACGTCACTGTCGATCATGGCGAGTTGCGCCTCGAGGCGGAGAGCGTGCAGGTGGAATATGGCAACACCGAGGAGGGCGGGGCGGCCAATGGCATCATCCGCGTGATTGCCGAGGGCGATGTGCTGATGCAAAGCCCCGACGAGACCGCCGAGGGTGACAAGGCGGTCTATACCATCGCCACGAGCGAGATCGTCGTGACCGGCGATGTGGTGGTGACGCAAGGAATCAACCGGGTCTCGGGCGAGCGCATGATCGTCGACCTGGAGGCGGGCACAGCGGTGATGACCGGTCGCGTGCGCACCTTCATCGACCCCGGTTCGACCCGTGACGAAAACGCCACCCCCGAGAGCGCGGAGCCCGACGCGGAGACCGGTCAATGACAGCAGACGCGGCGACCGCGCCGGATGCCTCGCAAGGGCTGCGAGTGCGCGGATTGCGCAAGAGCTACAAGCGCCGGATGGTGATCCGCGACGTGAGCCTCGATCTCGAACAGGGCGAGATCGTCGCATTGATGGGGCCGAACGGCTGTGGCAAGACCACCTGTTTCTACATGATCGCCGGGCTGCTGGAGCCCGATGGCGGGCAGGTGATCATCGACGGGGTCGAGGCCACGCATCTGTCAATCGACCGGCGGGCCAAGCTGGGCATCGTCTACCTGCCGCAGGACATCTCGATCTTTCGCGGGATGAGCGTCGAGGACAATATCCTGACCATCCTTGAATTGCTGGAGCCCGACGCCGCCAAGCGCCGCGAGAAGCTGGAGCAACTGCTGGAGGATTTCGATATCGTGCGGCTGCGCGATGCCTCGGCGCTGTCGCTCTCGGGCGGCGAGCGGCGACGGGTGGAGATCGCGCGCTGCCTTGCAGCGAATCCCCGATACCTGCTGCTCGACGAGCCCTTCGCCGGGGTCGATCCGATCACGGTGGCGGAAATCCGCGTGCTGGTTTCCGACCTCAAGGCGCGCGGCATCGGCGTGCTGATTACCGATCACAACGTGCGCGACACGCTCGAAATCGTGGACCGCGCCTATATCTTGCATGATGGCGGCATATTGATGAGCGGCACGCCGCTGGAGGTGGTGCGCAACGAAGACGTGCGCCGGGTCTATCTCGGGCAGGATTTCCACGTCGCGTGAGGCTTGCGGCGAACACGATCCTGTGCCAATCCGCCGCCATGCGTTGTGATTCCGCGCGCCCTGGCATAGGGTCGCGCCGCTTGCCGGTCATAGGGTCCCAAAAGGGCGCGGCAGTGTCTCATGCCTGAAGGATGATTGCAGATGGAAGATGTGAAACCCTCGCGACCCGAGAAGCCCAAGTCCCTGAACCGTCCCGTGCGCCGCTTTGTCAAGCGCAACGGCAAGAAGGCAATGAGATGGGCGTCGCGCTTTCAGAGCAAGCAGAGCCTCGTGCCTGACACGCCGTTTCTCGACACGCGCCATTTTCCGTTTCTCGACGAGTTCGAGCAGAAATGGGAGGTGATCCGCGACGAGGTGCGCGAGATCCTCAAGAACCGGGATGACATTCCCGGTTTCGAGGAACTGTCGCCCGACCAATACCGGATCGCGCAGGACCGGCAGTGGAAGACCTTCGTGCTCTACGGTTTTGGCGAGCAACTGCCCAAGAACACCCGGCAGGCCCAGGTGACCACGGAACTTCTGAGCCGGGTGCCCAATGTCCAGACTGCCTGGTTCTCGATCCTCGCACCGGGGTATCACATCCCCGCACATACCGGCGTGACCAAGGGCATCCTGCGTGCGCATCTGGGGCTGATCATCCCGCAGGAGCGCGAGAAATGCCGCATCCGCGTCGATGACGAGGTGCAGGCCTGGGAAACCGGCAAGGTCATCGTGCTTGATGACACTTACGAGCACGAGGTCTGGAACGATACCGACGAGGAGCGCGTGATCCTGCTGTTCGATTTCGACCGCCCGATGGGGTGGCGGGGACGGATGCTGAACCGCTTCATGCTGTGGCTGATGAAGTTCACCGCGTTCTATCAGGAGCCCAAGAAGAACCTTGCCAGTTTCGAGGACCGGTTCGAGGCGGCGACCCGTCGCGCCGATGCCAATCTCGAAAAGCTGAGCGACTAGGGACCGCCACCGATGCGGTCGGAGTTCGGCTCTTATCTCAAGTCATTGCGGGCGCGGCATCTGTCGCGGTGGCGCACGGGGCGTCACGTCGAGGCGCATCTGCGCTTTCCGGGCATGGCGTTTCACGAGGCGCTGAGCCGTGTCACCTATCGGCGGTTGTTCGGCCAATGGCCGGACCTGGACTACCCGCGCACGATCAGTGAGAAGCTTTGCTGGCTCAAGATCAATGACCGCCGCCCGATCAACGCGGTGATCACCGACAAGTACCGGATGCGCGGCTATGCCGAGGCGCTGGGGCTGGGGCACCTTCTGGTAGATATTCACGGGGTGTGGGATGCCGCCGACAAGGTGGCGTTCGACGCCCTGCCGGATGCCTACGCGCTCAAGGTCACCAATGGCAGTTCCTGGAACGTGATCAAGCGTCCAGGCGAGTCGATTGACGTGGATGCCGCGCGGCGCAAGCTCGATCGCTGGATGAAGACCGAGATGGCCGACAACAAGGGCGAATGGTACTACGCCGCCTCGCCACCGCGCATCATCGCCGAGCGATATCTCGAGAATGAAGCGGGCGACATGCCCGACTACAAGCTTTATGTGATGAATGGTGAGACCCGGATCGTGCATTATTGCGATAGCCGCTTCAACGGGCTGCGGCGCATCTTCATGCTGCCGGACTGGACGCCCGCGCCGTTCACCTTTCCCGCGTTCGGAGAGTTCGGCGCCTTGCCGGAGCGCCCCGAGGCGCTGGACGAGATGGTGCGCCTCGCGCGGATTCTCGCGCAGGACTTTGCGATGGTGCGGGTGGATTTCTACATCCATCAGGGGCGGCTCTTGCTGGGGGAACTCTCGCTCAATCCCGGCGGTGGTTACACGATGTTCAAGCCCGACGAGTGGAATCTGAAGATCGGCGACTGGCTGGACTTGCCCGACAAGGCCAGCATCGCAGGCTGAGGCCGGAGCCCTCCGGTTTTCCCTTGCACGTGCAGATACGGCTCAATAGAAGACCGGTGATTTTGACCGCCGCGGACGCCTCCGCGGCCTGATGCATATGGAAGGACGAACATGCAGGTCACCGAGACGCACAACGAAGGTCTGAAGCGGGGATACAAGATGATCCTGTCGGCGCAGGCGCTGGACGACAAGGTCAACGCAAAGCTGAAAGAGGCCCAGCCCGATATCGAACTCAAGGGTTTTCGCAAGGGCAAGGTGCCGCTGCCGCTGCTGAAAAAGCAGTTCGGTCAGCGCGTGCTGGGCGAGGCGATGCAAGAAAGCGTCGACGACGCGATGAAGGCGCATTTCGAGGAAAAGGGCGAGCGCCCGGCGTTCGAGCCTGACGTGAAGATGGCCAATCAGGACTGGAAGGAGGGCGACGACGTCGAGATCGAGATGACCTACGAGGCGCTGCCCGAGATCCCCGAGGTCGATCTGGGGTCGCTCAAGCTCGAGCGGCTGGTCGCCAAGGCGGATGACGCCTCGGTCGACGAGGCGCTCAACAATCTCGCCGAGAGCGCGCAGGATTTCAAGGATCGCAAGAAAGGCAGCAAAGCCAAGGACGGCGATCAGGTGGTGATCGACTTCGTCGGCAAGGTCGATGGCGAGGCGTTCGAAGGCGGCACCGCCGAGGACTACCCGCTGACCCTCGGTTCCGGCAGCTTCATCCCCGGCTTCGAGGAGCAGCTTGTCGGCGTGAAGGAGGGTGAGGAAAAGGCCGTAACGGTCAACTTCCCCGAGGAGTATCAGGCCGAGCATCTGGCGGGCAAGGAGGCGGTCTTTGACTGCACCGTCAAGGCCGTCAAGGAGCCGGTGGCGGCGGAGGTCAATGACGACCTCGCCCAGAAATACGGGGCCGAGGACCTGAACGCGCTGAAAGAGCAGATCCGGGAGCGTCTGGAGCATGAATTTGCCGGTGCGGCGCGTGCGATCCTCAAGCGGCACGTGCTCGACGCGCTCGACGAGAAGGTCAGCTTCGATCTGCCGCCCACCATGGTCGAGACCGAGGCCAAGCAGATCGCGCATCAGATCTGGCATGACGAGAACCCCGATGTGCAGGGCCACGATCACCCCGAGGTCGAACCTACCGAAGAGCACATGAAACTGGCGGAACGGCGCGTGCGCCTGGGTCTGTTGCTGGCTGATCTGGGCCAGAAGGCCGAGGTGCAGGTGAGCGATGCGGAGATGACCCAGGCGGTGATGAACCAGGCGCGGCAATATCCCGGTCAGGAGCGCGAGTTCTTCGAATTCGTGCAGAAGAACCCGCAGATGCGTCAGCAACTGCGCGCCCCGATCTTCGAGGACAAGGTGATCGACTATGTGGTCGAACTGGCCGATGTCACCGACAAGGAGGTCTCGAAGGAAGAGCTTGAGAAAGCCATCGAGGCGATGAACGACGAGGACTGATCCCGGTCAGCCTATCGCAATATCAAGGGCCGCCCCGGGGAGAAGTGGGGCGGCCCTTGTCGTTCGTGCGTGAGTGGGCGCGGATGTTCATGGATCATGGCTCGCACCCGCGCTGACGGGCCCTTCTGGGGGGTCAGGCGCCGACGTCTGCGCGCGAACGAATCTTCTTCACCAGCGCAGCCTTGAGGCGCTCCGCGGCTTCTTTTTCATCATCGGTGGTGGCGGCGGCGATCTGCTGATCGCAATATGCGCGCAATTCGGGCGGCATCATCGCCTCGGCGTCGCGTGCGGCAAGGGCCTCGGCCACCTCGTCCTCGTCGCCGAAGATGTTGCCGGTGATTCCGGCGAAGTTGCGGATCCGCGCGATTCGCTCTTCGGTGATGTCGCTGAGCGCCGCGAGAGCCTTGGTCTTGCCCATCTGGACCGTCTGTCCGAGATAGCCGTAGGGTGCGTTGTCACAGCGCTTGAGAATGCGATCCATGGCCGGATCGACCACGCTGATCACGTCCGTGATGCCGGACTCGTAGGCGTATTCGGCGATGCCCGCCATCAGTTCGCAGGCCGTGTAGGATACGCTGCGGGTTGCCTCCGGTCGCTTCAGGCGCTCGGTATCTATGCAGAACCGGGTGTTTTCCCAGACAGTTACGCTGCGCAGCGGCGGCTCGCCCATGAGAATGTCCTGAAACACGTCGGTCAGCATGTGCGGCCCGGTGGTTTGCAGCATGCGGTTGCACCCCACCACGTCATAATTTTCGTCAAGCGCGACAAGATAAACCGGATCGAGGCTGTCGAACATATCGCGCTCGCGCCCGTCCTGAATGGACACCTCCCATCCGAGGCGATCGTGAAAGACACGGGCCCGCAGCTTGAACATCTCGTCGATAACGGATTCGAACCGGTCGCGGTTCAGCGCGTCGATTACAAGGATCATTGTGTTTCTTCCCCAATAAAGAGTTATGTGGGGAAGAAGATAACGATTAACGACCGGATGGATATTAGGGAAATCCCGTAGTCCGCTAGCGGGCAGAGATTTGCCAATCCTGATCTATCGGTGACGCAAGATCACCGAGACGTGACATGTCCGTGATATGAAATCAACCGGGTTGTATCAAACCGAGACTGACGGCGCGGCCCACCGCTTGCGCGGTGCTGATCGTGCACAGCTTCTCGCGGGTCGAGCGCAGGTGCACCTCGACGGTCCGCGACGAAATCAGCAGGATGTCGCCGATGTCCTGCTGGGATTTTCCGGCTGCAACCCATTGCAGAATCTCGATTTCACGGGAGGAAAGCTTGGGCTGGCGCAGGGTCCTCATGAGCGGGTCGGAATTCATCACGGTATCGTGCAGGTGAACCGCATTGTTGAGTAGGCCGCCGATGATGTCGCGCTTGAGTTTGGTCCATTCGTCCTCGGCCACCGACGTGCAGGCGCAGAGCAGGCCGATCTCGCCATACATTCCCCGAATCGGCACGGTAACGCCTTGCGAGGGCAGGTTGAAATCATGCGCGTCCTTGAAGACCCGGTCGTAATTCGGATCGCGGACCAGGCGCCGCCAGTCCACCGGAGCGACGGATCGGGACGCGGAATTCAGGGTTGGGTCGTATTCCTGGAGGCGATGCTTGACGTAATGCGCCTTCCAGTCGTCAGGATAGGTAGTGAAGCCGTGCATCTTTCCCGAGATCGGGTTCGAGGCGAAATAGGTCGCATGTTCAACGCCAAGCGTGTCGCACAACTGTTTGAGATGTCCGACATAATCGCGTTCGCATTCCGGAATGCTCGCCAGATCTATGAGGTCTATGCGTTTGTTCATTGCGTCCGGGGACCATGTGGTGGTCCTGAAGCCTCCATCCCTTTGAAATGATGAAAACGGTGCATCTACAACACAACTAAACCTAGGTACGATAGCAGCATATGCGCCATTATCAATGGCACTACGTTACATGCCTGTCTCGATCACCAGCCGGGCCCGCTCGTGGATGCGAAATGTTCCCCGCTATGGGCCGCCGCAGATGCCGCCCGGGTCGCCCGGCCCTGTCGTCCCGGTCCGAAAAAGGGGAACGCCGCGTGCCCGGGTGGGCACGCGGCGTCGCTGTCGCAATTGCCTGCGATATCAGCTTCTCTCGTCATCATCCTCGACGGCCTCGGCCACCGGGGCGAGGTCGTCATCGTCAGAGGCGGCGGCACCGATATCCTCGAAGAGTTCGGCGATCTCGTAATCGGCGGCCTCCTCGGCTTCGGCGGCGGCGTCCTGGATGCTCTTGCCGGAGGCCTGCAACTCGGCCTCCTCGTTGGAACGTGCCACGTTGAGCTGGATCGTCGCCTCGACCTCGGGGTGCAGCGTGACGATCACGTCATGCAGGCCAAGTTCCTTGATCGGGCGGGTCAACGCGACCTGCTTGCGCTCCAGGGAAAAGCCGTTCTCGGTGGCGGCATCGGCTGCGTCGCGGGTGCTGACAGATCCGTAAAGCGCGCCGCTGTCCGAGGCTTGGCGAATCACGATGAACTGCTGACCGTGGAGTTTCGCGGCCATCGCCTCGGCCTCTTTGCGGGTCTCGAGGTTCTGCGCCTCGTACTGCGCCTTGCGGGCTTCGAAATCGGCGATGTTCTGCGCCGAGGCCGAGAGCGCCTTGCCCTGCGGCAACAGGTAGTTGCGCGCGAAGCCGGACTTCACATCGACGACTTCGCCCATCTGGCCCAGCTTGGCCACGCGTTCAAGAAGGATCACTTGCATCTGACTTCTCCTTATTTCACGGCATAGGGCAGCAGGGCGAGAAAACGGGCGCGCTTGATCGCACGGGCCAGCTCACGCTGCTTCTTGGCGGAGACGGCGGTGATGCGCGAGGGTACGATCTTGCCGCGTTCGGAGATGTAGCGTTGCAGCAGACGCGTGTCCTTGTAGTCAATCTTGGGCGCGTTGTCACCCGAGAAGGGGCAGACCTTGCGGCGACGGAAAAACGGTTTTGTAGCCATGGTTTATGTTCCTTTCTTCAGGTGATGGATCAGCGGCGCTCGCGGCGTTCGCCACGATCACCACGCTCTTCGCGCTTCTGCATCTGGACCGAGGGACCCTCGGCGTGCTCGTCGACCTTGATGGTCAGGACGCGCATCACGTCGTCATGCAGGCGCATCAGGCGTTCCATCTCCTGCACGGCCGAGGCGGGGGCGTCGGTGCGCAGAAAGGCATAGTGGCCCTTGCGGTTCTTGTTGATCTTATAGGCCATCGTCTTGACGCCCCAATACTCGTTATCCACGAGCGTGCCGCCATTGTCGGTCAGCACGGCGCCAAAATGTTCGATCAGGCCTTCGGCTTGCGCGTTGGACAGATCCTGACGCGCGATCATCACATGCTCATACAGCGGCATGTCAGCTCCATTTCTATCAAGGCGCATTTCATAGGAGGGGCATTTTCCCTTTCGCGGCCCATCCACGAGAGACTGCGCGGTCAATAACGAATGCGAAAGGTTGTGCGTGCATACATGTCGGCATCGCGTGGCGCAAGCCGAATTCCCGGCATCATGCGCGGGCCCGCGGATTGCCGTGCCGGTGCCCCATTTCCGGCGCTTTTCGCGGGCAGGTTCGGTGTGTTCGAGCAGAAGGAAAAGACAATGGTTGCATTGCCCGATATTGAGCGTGAATTCACGCAGGCCCCGCACAGCTATCAGGAGCCTGTCGATCTGCCGGAGCACAGAATGATCCGGATCGAAATGTCGACACTGCTGCGCGCACTCTGCGGCGTGGCACTGCTGGGCGCCGCTTTCGGCGTCTGGGTCGTGCATACGGGGGCGGGCGACCCGGCGATGATGCTGATCAAACTGGTGTTTTCGCTGGCGCTGTTCTGGGCGGGTACGCTGTGCCTTTCCGTCTTTGTTGCCGACACCGACCTACCCGAAGTGGAGATCGACAGCCGCGCCCGTACGCTTCGCGTGATCCGTCCGCAGCCCGGTGGACGCACCGCGCGGGTCAGCGTGCACGATTTCGACGATCTGGCAGAGCTATCGCTGCGCGACCGGATGTTGACCGCGCGGGACGCCCACGGGCGTCAGATCGTGTCGCTGGAACTCCATGACACGCGCAGTGAACGTGTGCTGCGGAAGGCTTTGAGCCTGGCGGCCTGAACCGCGCGAGCGGCACCTGTTCGCCTGTCCACAGGATCTGTTTGAAACTGTACTATTGTTCTTCTTGGGAACCATGCCATTTGTTACGGGTCAGTCCGACACGATATTTTTGGAGGTTCCCGCCATGAAACAGACTTTGATCGCCGCCGCGCTTGCCATGGGCGCAACCGGCGCGACCGCAGCACCCGAGGCCTATACGCTTGACCCGAGCCACAGCCAGGTCGTGTTTACATATAATCATCTTGGTTTTTCGACCACGCATGGCATGTTTTCGGGCTTCGAGGGCGAGATCATGTTCGACGCCGAGGACCCGGCCGCCTCATCGGTCAATGTCGCCATTCCGGTCATGTCGATGTTCACGGGCTGGGAGAAGCGTGAGGAACATTTCATGTCGGATGACTTCTTCGGCGCGAGCGAGGGTGACATGGTCACTTTCACCTCGACGGGCATTGACGTGACCGGCGACAACACCGCCGAGATCACCGGGGACCTGACGATGAATGGCGTGACCAAATCGGTCGTGCTCGATACCACGCTCAATCAAAAGGCCGACGCGCATCCGATGAACAACAAGCCGTGGCTCGGCTTCGATGCCAGCACCACGCTGCTGCGTTCGGATTTCGGGGTCGACAAGTTCGCTCCTTACGTCAGCGACGAGGTTGAGGTGAAAATCTCGATCGAGGCTGGCAAGGCGGAATAAACCCGCTGTTCCACTCACGGAAAAGTCGGGGCCGTTGGCCGTTCGCGAGGCTGCGGACGGCCCCTTTTCATCGTGGGATCAGGTGCCGTAGGCGCGGTTCGCAGCCATGACTTCGTCTGCCGCACCCAGCAGCGCCTCGACGATCCTGTCCAGTTCGGGCCGCGTCAGCCGGGCAGGCAGGCGGGCATCGCAGGCGCGCATCAGCATGGCGCGGGTCTGCGGCAGATCGGGCATCTTTCCCGGCAGGAATTGCCAGTTCCAGAAGGCGCGGGCATTGTCGGCGCTCAGCCCGAAGACCTGCACCTTAAGCCCGCGCGCCGCCGCCGCCTCTGCAAAGGCGCGGGTTTCGTCGTCGCTCAGGCCCACAAGGTTGAACTGGATGGAATCCGGCGCGCGCTGTTCCGGCCCGAGTTTCGCAGGCACCGACAGCCACGGCGAGGTATCGAGCCGCGCCGCCACGTAATCGTGATTGGCGCGACCCTCGCGCACCCGGCGCGCCACCTCGGGCAGTTGCGGGCGGATGATCGCGGCCGACAGGTTGTTCAGGCGCAGGTTGTAGAGTGGCAGGCGATTCTGCCAGCGGGCAAACCCGGCCTCGATCTCGGCGTCGGGTGTGCCCAGATGCTTGGCCCAGTTATGCTCGTAAGCCCCCGACATGATGACCGCACGGGCAATGAGATCGGCATCGTCGCTGACCATGATCCCGCCTTCGCCCGCGTTCACCAGCTTGTAGGATTGAAAGCTGAAACAGCCGACGCGCCCGAGCGTGCCGATGTTGCGGCCATTCCATGTGGTGCCGAGCGAATGCGCGGCATCCTCGATCACCGGAATGCCGCGCGCGTCGCACAGCGCCATGATCCGGTCCATGTCGGAGGTGTGGCCGCGCATGTGGCTGATGATCACCGCCTGCACATCGTCCAGCCGTGCCTCGAAATCCGCCAGGTCGATGCGGTAGTTTCCGCCCACCTCACACAGCACCGGCACGCAATCGGCATGTACCACCGAAGAGGGAACGGCGGCAAAGGTGAAGCCAGGGATCAGCACGCGGGCATCGCGCGGCGGGCCAAGTGCCTTGAGCGAGAGAAACAGCGCCGCCGAGCAGGATGAGACCGCGAGCGCGTATTTCGACCCAAGAAGCGCCGCGAATTCCTGTTCCAGAAGGGTGACCGGCGCATTCTCGGGCGCGGTGTAGCGGAAGAGATCGCCCGAGTGCAGCATCCGGTCGATTTCCGCGCGCGCGGCCTCTGGGATGGGTTCCGCGTCATAGACATTTGGGCTCTGCGTCATGTTTTCGGATTTCCTGAATATAGACTTCGGCTTTCCGGAACATGTAGGCCCGAATTGTGACAGTTTGTCAAAGAAAACCCCGCCTCATCCGGGCGGGGGTGCGTTTTCAGCCGAACGGCGAGGGATCAGATGCCGAGCCGGTCGCGCATCGAGAACCAGGTCATCGCCAGCACCAGAAGCGGCGTGCGCAGCGCGGTGCCACCGGGAAAAGCCGGGGCGGGCACGCGCGACAGCGTCTCGAACCCCGCCGCCTCGCTGCGCACCGCATCGGCCATGAGCTTGCCTGCATGGGTCGCGGTGCCCACACCATGCCCCGAATAGCCCGAGGCCGAGAGCATGTTGGGCGCGAGCCGCGCGAGATAGGGCATGCGTTTCATGGTGATTGCCAGCGTGCCGCCCCAAGCATAGTCGATGCGCGCATCGCGCAGATGCGGAAAGATCTCCAGCATCGGCTTGCGCACCAGTGCCGCAATGTCGCGCGGAAAGCGGTAGCCATAGCTCTCGCCGCCGCCAAACAGCAGGCGCTTGTCATGGCTGAGGCGAAAGTAATTCACGACGAACTTGCTGTCGGCCACGGCGACGTCGCGGGCGAGCACGCGCGCGGCCTCATCGCCCAGGGGTTCGGTCGCAGCGATGAAATTGTTGATCGGCATGACGCGGGCGGCGACCGTTCGGTCGAGGCCGCCGAGATAGCCGTTGCAGGCAAGGATCACGTGATCGGCCTTGACCGCGCCAGCATCGGTCGCCACGCGCGCCTGGGTGCCGCGGGCGATGTGATGCACCGCTGATCCCTCGAAGATACGCACGCCCGCCGCCTCTGCGGCGCGGGCAAGACCGAGCGCGTAGGCCAGCGGGTGCAGATGGGCGGCACCCATATCGAGCGTGCCGCCCTTATAGGCCGACGAGGGGCAGAGCGCCTGCATTGCATCGGCATCGAGTTTCTCAAGCTGATCATAGCCATAGTGCTCGGCCAGGTGATCGGCATAGCCATGCTCTGCCGCTGTCTCGCGGTCTGAGAAACAGGCATGCGCCACGCCCGGTTTCAGATGGCAGTCGATACCGTGCCGTGCCACCAGCGACGTGACCAGCGCCTTCGCATCCTCGGCCAGCTCCCAGAGTTTCAACGCATCCTCTGACCCGACCAGCCGCTCGAGCGCCGTCTGCTCCATCCGCTGTCCGCTGCCCAGTTGCCCGCCATTGCGTCCCGAGGCGCCGAAGCCCACGCGCTGTGCTTCCAGCAGCACCACGTCGAGCCCCGCCTCGGCCAGGTGCAGCGCCGCCGACAGCCCGGTATAGCCCGCGCCCACCACACAGACATCCGCCCGCATCTCGCCGCGCAACGGCGCGAACGGGGCGAGCGGTGCGGTGGTCGCGGCATACCAGCTTGGCGGATACTCGCCGCGCCGGTCATTGGCATAGAGCAGGTTCATGTCTTCTTCTTGGTCAAAATACTCGAAATCCGACGGCCTAGACCGGATCAGACGTTGAGCAGCAGGTGCTCACGCTCCCACGGGCTGATGACTTGCAGGAATTCCTCGTATTCGGTGCGTTTGACGATGGCATAGACGCGGGCAAAATCCGGCCCGAGGATGTCGTGCAGCGCCGTTGCCTCTTCGAACATGTCGAGCGCGTCGCCCATGACGTTGGGAATATCCGGCTCTCCGGCATAGGCGTCGCCCTTGAACTGCTTGTCGGGCCATTCTTCCTTGATGATGCCCAGAAGGCCGCAGGCGAGGCTTGCGGCGATGCCGAGATAGGGGTTGCAGTCCATGCCCGCCATGCGGTTCTCGATGCGGCGCGAGTCGGAGCCCGAGAGCGGTACGCGAATGCCGGTGGTGCGGTTGTCGCGGCCCCAGGCGAGGTTGATCGGCGCGGCGTGATCCTTGACGTAGCGGCGGTAGGAATTGACGTAAGGGGCCAGCACCGCGATGGCCGAGGGCAGGTGTTTCTGCAAACCGCCGATGAAGTGGAAGAACGCATCGGTCTCGCCGCCCTGCGGGCCGGAAAAGAGGTTGCGCCCGGTTTCCATGTCGAGGATCGAGTGATGGATATGCATGGCGCTCCCGGGCTCGTCCTCGATCGGCTTGGCCATGAAGGTGGCGAAACAGTCGTGGCGCAGCGCCGCCTCGCGAATCAGCCGCTTGAAGTAGAACACCTCGTCGGCCAGCTTGATCGGGTCGCCGTGGCGCAGGTTGATCTCCAGTTGCCCGGCACCGCCTTCCTGCGTGATGCCGTCGATCTCGAAGCCCTGCGCCTCGGCGAAATCGTAGATGTCGTCGATGACGGGGCCGAATTCGTCGACGGCGGTCATCGAATAGGCCTGCCGCGCGGCGGCGGGGCGGCCCGACCGGCCCATCATCGGCTTGATCGCATGCGCGGGGTCAAGATTGCGCGCCACGAGGAAGAATTCCATTTCCGGCGCGACCACCGGTTTCATGCCGCGCTTGTGATACATCTCGACCACCCGGCGCAGCACGTTGCGCGGGCTGTAGGGAATCGGCGCACCGTTGCGGTCGAAGGCGTCATGGATCACCTGCAGCGTCCAGTCCGCCGTCCACGGCGCGGCGGAGGTGGTCGACATGTCGGGCCGCAGGATCATGTCCTTCTCGATGAACCCGTCCTCATCCGCCGCCTCGCCCCAATCGCCGGTGATGGTCTGGTAAAAGATCGAATCGGGCAGGTGGAAATATTGCTGGCGGGCGAATTTCGAGGCCGGCACGGCCTTGCCGCGCGCGATGCCGGGCAGGTCCGAGATGATGCATTCCACCTCGTCGAGCCGTCGGTTTTCGAGATAGGCTTGCGCCGCTGGCGGCAGCGTCTTGGTCAATTCGCGTAGATCGGCCATGTCAGGCCCCTTTCCTGAAGACATCCGCGATGCGCGTGGCCATGGCGGCGTTGTCGGTGGGCGTGGTAAGACCTCGGCGTGCATGAT
Organism: Roseovarius sp. MBR-154; assembly: GCF_053628595.1. Taxonomy (NCBI): domain Bacteria; kingdom Pseudomonadati; phylum Pseudomonadota; class Alphaproteobacteria; order Rhodobacterales; family Roseobacteraceae; genus Roseovarius; species Roseovarius sp. MBR-154. The sequence continues at coordinate 95,997 of NZ_JBRJGR010000002.1, read as the reverse complement.
CGCGCAACGGGTCCGGCACCACGCCGACGGCCCGGTGTTCGATCAGCCGGTCCATCATGGTTGCATTGAACTCGGGATGCGGCTGCACCGTGAAGATGCGGTCGCCGTAGCGCAGCGCCGCGATGTCGCAGCCTTCGGCGCGGCCCACGACCTCGGCCCCCTCGGGCACCGCGATCACCTGGTCCTGATGCCAGGCGTTGAGGGTGAGCGGGGTGCCTTCGATCTCGTATTGCGTGGGTCCCACGCGCCAGCCGTCGGGGTGTTTCACCACCGTACCGCCAAGCGCTTGTGCGATGATCTGATGACCAAAGCAGATGCCGACCATCGGCAGGCCCTCGGCGTGAATGGCGCGGATCAGATCCTCGAGCGGCGCAATCCAGGCGTGATCCTCGTAGGCGCCGTGTTTCGAGCCCGTCACGAGCCAGCCATCGGCGTCTTGCGGTCCGTCGGGAAACTCTTCGTCGACGACCGAATACGTCACGAAGTCAAAGTCGTTCCCGTCCAGCATGCGCGCCATCATTGTGTCGTAATCGCCCAGTTCCGGCAGGACGACATCGGGGGCGTGGCCGGTTTGGAGGATGCCTATTTTCATCATTGGCCCGTTATTTGATCAAATTATGCAGCGGTTGTTCTGACGCAGGCTACACCGTTTCGAGATAGGTCTTCCAGTGGTCCTCTGCGTCGATCTTCGAGATATGCGCATGTTCCTGTCGCTTGGTCATCACCAGATTGCGGATCAGCTCCGCCGGAAAGATGCGCGCGATCAGCGGATCGGCCTCGAAAAGGTCGATGGCCGCGCCCCAATCGGCGGCGAGTTGCGGCAGATCGGCCTCGTAGGCGTTGCCGGTGATCGGAGCGGGCGGGGTCATGCCGTCCTCGATGCCGGTGATGGCCGCGCCAAGGATGGCGGCGAAACTGAGATAGGGGTTGATATCGCCGCCCGCGACACGATGCTCGATCCGGCGCGCGGCATTGGGCCCGCCGGGGATACGCACCGCTGCGGTGCGGTTTTCATAGCCCCAGCCCGCGCCGGTGGGCGCATGCGCGCCGGGCACGAGACGGGCGTAGCTGTTGGCGTGCGGCGCGAAGATCAGCGTCGAGGGTGGCATCGCCGCGAGACAGCCTGCGACCGCGCTGCGCAGGATGTCGGTGCCCCGGTCGGTGCCGTCGTCAAAGACATTGCGGCCCTCGCCGTCCAGCACGGAGAAATGCATGTGCATGCCGTTGCCGGTGTCGTCGCCAAAGGGTTTGGCCATGAAGGTGGCGACATAGCCATGTTGACGCGCGAGCCCCTTGATCATGGTCTTGAAGAGCCAGGTATCGTCGGCGGCGCGCATCGCGGATTGGTGATGCAGGGTCAACTCGAACTGCCCGATCCCGGCCTCGCTGATCGCGGTCTCGACGGGGATCTCCATCTCGGCCCCGGCGGAATAGAGATCCGACAGGAAGGCGTCAAAGGCGTCCATTTGCCCGAGGCTGAGGATGCCGGGTGCCTTCATGCGTCGGCCTGAACGCGGATCGCGCACGGTTTTCAAGGACTTGCCGGAGGGGTCGACGAGGGTAAATTCGAGCTCGGTCGCGGCAAAGACTTCCCAGCCATGTGCAGCGTATCGGTCGAGCACGGCCGCCAGCGCGTGGCGCGGGTCGCCCGCGAAGGGCGCGCCGTCCTCGGTATGCATCACCATCGGCACCAGTGCTTGTGGCACCTCGAGCCAGGGCAAGGGAACCGCGCCGCGCTCGGTGGGGAAAAGACGCCCGTCGATGTCGCCGGTCTCGAAGACCAGTGGCGAGTCGTCGATATCCGCCCCGAACACATCTAGGTTGAGCGAACTGAGCGGCATGCGCAGCGCACCGCCGCCGAGTTTGTCGCCATGGCTTGCGGGGAGGCGCTTGCCGCGCATGCGACCGTTGAGATCGCAGGCGGCCACGCGGAAAGTCTGGAACTGTGTGAGGTCCATTTTGGGAGTCCTGATCGGGATTTGCCACAGCCTAGCCCGGCTCAGGGGGCTTTGCCAAGATAATTTGATCAAAAAATTTCGGGGTGTGTTCTTCGTCTCGTCATCGTCCGGCTTGACCGGACGATCTCTTTCCCGGGAGGTCCTCGGGTCAAGCCCGAGGATGACGAGGAGCGCGGGTCAACTGAGGCTCTGCTGCCAGCGGGTTTCCAGCTTCTCGATGGCGGCGATGCGCTCGGCGGTCTTGGGGTGGCTGAGCAGCCAGGCGGGCATCGCGCCACCCGGGCCCGAGGTCAGCGCCTCCAGCTTCTCGAACAGCGATTTTTGCGGCGTGGTGCCAATCCCGGCCTTGGTCAGCAGGGCGGCGGCATAGGCGTCGGCCTCATATTCATCGCCACGCGACAGGCGCGCGGCCAGAAGCGTCGTCAGGCCGTTGGCGATCCAGACGCCGACGCCCGGCAGAAACCGCGACAGCAGCATGGCAAGCGCCGTGCGCAGCGCATTCTGGCCCGAGAAGTCGATCATCCGACGGCGCGAATGCCCCAGAGCCACGTGGCCCAGTTCATGCGCGATGACCGAGGCCATTTCCTCGGCCGAGACTTCGCCGGTCTGGAACTTGCGATAGAACCCACGCGTGATGAAGATGCGCCCGTCAGGGGAGGCCAACCCGTTTACCGGGTCGATCTCGTAGATATGCACCCGCACGCGCGGCAGGTCGAGTGCTGCGGCGAGCCTGTCGGTCATCCGCTTGAGCACCGGGTCGGCCAGCTCGGTCGAGCGCGTGTCGAGCTCGCGCGTGGTGCGCCAGGCCGAGAAGCGGTACATGGCGAGCGCGTAGAGAATTGCGAGCAGGATCGGCGTGAACTTGAGCATGGGGAGAATATGGGGCGTGGGCGGGGAGGTGGCAAGCGCGGAAGGTGCGGACAGGGGCGCTAGCCGCCGACGATCCAGCCCACGCCAAAGGCCACCACCGCGCAGACCGTTCCGACAAGCACGGTCTCGCCGACGCTGCGCCACAGTCGCTCGCCGCGGGCATGCCAGCGCAAGAGGCCAAGTAGCACAAGCGCCACGCCGGTGGCCAGGATCGACAGCCGCGTCGTGGCCGGTGTTGGGTCAAGCAGCAGGTAGGGGATGAGGGGGACCGCGCCGAAGGTGATGAAGGCGACGAAGGTGAAGGTGCCGTTGCGCGCCGGGCTTTCGCCGTCGGGGTCGCGCAGGCCGGTCTCCTCGGCGAGGATCCATCTCGGCCATCACCTGCGGGTGGCGGGTGGAGATGTCGCTGGCGTCTGCCGCATCCTGCGCCGAGAGGCCCTTGGCCCGCAGGATTTCAGCCAGGCGCGCGCCCTGTTGGTCTGGGGTCTAAAAGCTGCGGCGCCGCTCCTCGGCGCGGCGGGCGCGGTAGAGGTCGTGCTGGGCGCGCAGCGACAGGAATTCGCCGAGGCCCATGCTGACCCCGTCGGCAAAGAGATTGGCAAGACCGAAGAGCAGCACGGTGATGGCGCCGACCTCGGCCATGCCCTCGGCCTGTACCCCGGCGAACCCGGCGATGATGGCGAAGGTGGTGACGATCCCGTCGGTGCCGCCATAGACGATCTGCTTGAGATATTACTGAACGCGCCCGAAGCGCGGGCGGGTGGGCGCTGGGGCCTGCGTCGTCATGGGATGCCTCTGCGTGTGGACGCGTGGGTGAGGCCAAAAAAAAAGCGGGCGCGGGGCGCATGCAAGGGAAAGAGTGATAATTTCCACTTGCGCAAACGCGCGAGGGGCATAACTTTGCGGTATGAATATCACCCTGCGGCAACTCACCTATTTCAAGGCGCTGAGCGAGCAGCGCAATTTCGGGCGCGCGGCGGAGGCGGTGAACATCTCGCAGCCCGCGCTCTCGGTGCAGATTCGCGAGATGGAGGGTGCGCTTGGTGCGAAACTGGTGGAACGGCGGGCGCGTGACATGGTGCTGACCCCGTTTGGGCGGCGCATTCTCGACCACGCCTGCCGCGTGTTGGAAGAGATGCAGGGGCTGGCCGAGGCGGCGCGCTGGCAGGGCGGACTGGCGGGGCGGCTGTCGCTGGGGATCATTCCGACGATTGCGCCCTATATTCTGCCCGGTGTGCTCGAGGCGTTGCGCAGCGGCGACATCTCGCTCGACGTGCAGGTGCGCGAGGCGCGCACCGAGCAGTTGATCGCCGAGATGCAGAGCGGGCAACTCGATGCCGCGATCATGGCGCTGCCGGTTCCCGCCGATGGGCTGGCAGCGCGGGCTCTCTTCAAGGACCGGTTCCTGCTGGCGGGCAGTGCGGCGCGGCTCGACGCACTCGGGCAGGGGGCGGAAGCGTTGCGCCCGAGGTCGCTGACGCACAGCCCGCTTCTGTTGCTGGAGGATGGCCATTGTCTGACCGACCAGGCGCTCGAGGTGTGTGGACGGGGCCGGGGTCATGCGCAGATCGACATGGGGGCGTCGTCGCTCGGAACGCTGTCGCGGCTGGTGGCGGCGGGCTTTGGTCTGACGCTGATGCCGGAACTGGCAGCGGCGACCGAATCGCGCGCCGCGCCCGAAATGCGGCTGCGCCGCTTTGCGCCGCCCGAACCCTATCGCGAGATCGCCCTGGTGCGTCGAAACAGCACTGAGGAGGCGGCCTGGTTCGAGGAACTGGCCGATCTTCTCACGACGGTGGGCGGCGGTTTGATCACCCAGGTGCGCAGCGCGGTTGAGGCGGCCCGCGCCAACGGTGACGCGGGCCTTTGACCGTCGGGACACTCTGAAACTGCGATGGCACTCGTTACCCGTATTGCAGGCGCCGGGATGCGGCCTTGCATCACTGGCACTCACCATCGCCATGACTTATACTAAAAGGACCTTACCAAATCATTCGCGGGGAAAAATTCGTGCGCGATCTCAAACTGCCCGCCGGGCGCCACCCCGAAAAGGCGCATCGGCCCGACAATGCCCAACCGAAGAAACCCGACTGGATTCGCGTCAAGGCACCGACCAGCAAGGGGTATTTCGAGACCCACAAGATCATGCGAGAGCACAAGCTGGTGACGGTCTGCGAGGAGGCGGGCTGTCCCAATGCGGGCGAATGCTGGGCGCAGGGGCACGCCACGATGATGATCATGGGTGAGATCTGCACCCGGGGCTGCACGTTTTGCAACGTGGCCACGGGCAAGCCGCAGGCGCTTGATGTGTTCGAGCCGGGGCGCGTGGCGGACGGGGTGCAGAAGCTGGGGTTGAATCACGTGGTGATCACCAGTGTCGACCGTGACGATCTGGAAGATGGCGGCGCTGAGCATTTCGCCCAGACCATCCGCGCGATCCGTCATCGCACGCCCGGCACCACGATCGAGATCCTGACGCCGGATTTCCTGCATTGCGAGGACAGCGTGCTGGAGACGGTGGTGGCGGCGAAACCGGATGTGTTCAACCACAACCTCGAAACCGTGCCGGGGCTTTATCCATCGGTGCGACCCGGGGCGCGGTATTTCCACAGCTTGCGCCTGTTGCAGCGAGTGAAGGAGCTGGATCCGACGATGTTCACCAAGTCGGGGATCATGGTGGGGCTGGGCGAGGATCGCCAGTCGGTGCATCAGGTGATGGATGACATGCGCGCGGCGGATGTGGATTTTCTGACCATCGGGCAATATCTGCAGCCGACGCCCAAGCATCACGCGCTGGACCGGTTCGTGCATCCCGACGAGTTTGCGGCCTATGAAAAGGCGGCCTATGGCAAGGGGTTCCTGATGGTGTCGGCCACGCCGCTGACGCGGTCGAGCTACCACGCGGGCGATGATTTCGCACGGTTGCAGGCCGCGCGCAACGCCAAGCTGGCGTGAGCGCGGTCGACGCAGGCGGGGGCGCTGCCCCCGTCGCCTGACGGCGCTTCCCCCGGAATATTTCTGGCAAGATGAAGCGGATGCAAAACGGGCCGGTCGTGGTGACCGGCCCGTTTGTTGTCGCGGGGTGGGTGGTTCAGCGGCCCCAGGTGCGTACCGGTCCGCAATCCATGTGCACGAAGTTGGAGCCGGAATATTTGCCGACACCGCCGCCGCCGCAGGCCACGCCCGCTCGGTAGATCTGGCTGACCGACCGGCTGCCGAGGCGAAGATCGGCAGCTTCGCCGATCAGGTGGCGGGAATTCTTGGCCACGCCGCGCGAGCGCGAGCGCAGCATCGCGTTGGTCTTGGGGCTGCGATAGCCGCTGAGCAGCGTGTAGGGCTCGCTCGCATCAAGCAGGTTATGGCTGGCGGCCATGATGTCGATGGTACGGGTGTCGATGGTTCGGGTCTCATCGGTGCGCCAGTCGCGCATGAAGAGGGTGATTTCGTTCAGCGCCTCACGGATGTAATCTCCCTCGATCCAGTAGATTGTATCGAGACGTTCGCCAGTACGTGGCGAAACCATGCGCAATCGTCGGATATCGCCGGCGCCGCGCAGGAAACCTGCGGCCTGGCTGAATGTCGGAGCTGCCGTGAGTGCGGTGGCCGCAAATGCCGTGAGCACGCCACGGCGTGAGATACCAGTCGAGCTGAATTCTGTCATGTTTTCAAGCGCCTGTCCCGTCGCCTACCTGCGGCCGCTGTCCCGCGACCTTCGATTTCATCCCCAGATGCTCGGATTGTATGACATAACAAGAATCATCAACCAAGCCCCGATTTGACATATTGCGTGAGGATCAAGCCATTTCGGCGGGATCTCGCGCATGGGTTCCCGGATGTGACCGATTTGCGCAAGGCGTGCCCTGAACGCGACAGTCTCACGCGGATATTCCCGAATGTGACCCCAAAAGGTTAGGAAAAAATTGAGATCGGCCCATGTACCTGATTAAATCGGAGCGACGGAAACGCGAATTGTGAGGGTATGATGTTCGGATCTTTGTCACGCAGACTGTTTGCCGGTGTGCTGGCCTGTCTTGTCGGCACGGCTACGGTCGGGCAGGCCGCAGAGCCGGGCAGCATGGCCTTCCGGCAGGCGGTGGCCGAGGCGGCTGCCGGGGATCGCGAGCTTGCCGCCTATTACCGCGACGCCGAGTATCGCCCGCTCTGGACCGGAGAGGGCGAGGCGGACCGCGCCCGCCGCGCGGCGCTGGTGCGTACCCTCGCCAATGCCGGGCTGCACGGGCTGCCCGAGGCGCGCTATGATCTTGACGGATTGATGTCGCGGATGGTGGCGGCCCGTTCGCTGCGTGATCTGGGAATGATCGAGGTGGCGCTGAGCCGGGCCTATCTCGCCTATGCGCGCGATGTGCAATCCGGCGTGCTCGAGCCCGCGCGCGTGGTTGGCGATATCAAGCGCGAGGTGACGGACCGTCCGGCGACGCAGTATCTGACCGAGATCGCGTCGGATGCACCGGCCAGGGTGATGCGGGCGCTGCCGCCCAAGACCAATGAATACGCACGGCTGATGAAGGAGAAGCTGCGCCTCGAGCGTCTGATTGAAGAGGGCGGTTGGGGACCAGCGGTTCAGGCCGAGAAACTTTCGCCCGGCGATGCCGGGGCTGCTGTAATCGCGCTGCGCAACCGTCTGGTGGCCATGGGTTATCTGCGGCGCAGCGCCAGCAGCCAATACGATGGCACCATCCAGGCGGCTGTGCAGGACTTCCAGCGCGATCATGGGCTGGAGACCGATGGCGTTGCCGGGCCCTCGACCCTTGCCGCGCTCAACCGCAGTGCCGATCTGCGGCTGCAATCAGTGATTGTCGCGATGGAGCGCGAGCGCTGGCTGGCGCGGGATCGCGGCGCGCGGCATGTGCTGGTGAACCTCACTGATTTCAGCGCGCGGCTTCTCGACAATGACAGCGTGACCTTCCAGACCCGCGCGGTCATCGGCAAGAATGTCGGCGACCGGCGCAGCCCGGAATTTTCAGACGAGATGGAGCATATGGTGGTCAACCCCACCTGGCATGTGCCGCGCTCGATCGCCGTCAAGGAATACCTGCCGCAGATGCAGCGCAATCCGAATGCTGCCGGGCATCTCAAGCTCTACAATCGCAACGGGCGCGAGGTCAGCCGGGGCGCGGTCAATTTCGGGGCCTATAACGCCCGCACCTTCCCCTTTGCAATCAAGCAGCCGCCCTCGCAGAGCAATGCGCTTGGTCTGGTGAAGTTCATGTTCCCCAACAAATACAACATCTACCTGCATGACACGCCGCAAAAGGCGCTGTTCGACCGAGAAAAGCGGGATTTCAGCCATGGCTGCATCCGCCTGCAACAGCCGTTCGATTTCGCCTATGCGCTGCTTGCCCCGCAGGAGGCCGACCCGAAAGGCTATTTTCACTCGGTGCTCGACACCGGGCGCGAGACCTATGTGCATCTCGACCGGCATGTGCCCGTGCATATCATCTACCGCACCGCCTTCACCCAGGCGCAGGGGCGGGTGCAGTATCGCGATGATGTCTATGAGCGCGATGCGCTGATCTGGGAGGCACTGCGCAAGGCGGGGGTTTCGCTGGCGGCGGTTCAAGGCTAAATACCTCTTCGACAGAAGAGGTGGCGGATGTCCTTCAGCATAGAGCAGGTGGCTGCGGCTTTGGGCGCGAGGGCCTGTGGCGCGCGTCATCTGGAACTCGATGCGGTGGCGGAGCCGGCGCAGGCCGGGCCGCGCGATCTTGCCCTTGCGATGACACCGGCCTATGCCGAAGGGCTGCGGCAGGGTCGGGCCCGCGCGGCGCTGCTCTGGGATGGCGCCGACTGGCAGGCGCTCGGTCTTGAGGCCGCGATTCTTGTCGCGCGTCCGCGCCATGCACTGGCCGGGCTGACCCGGATGTTCGATCCCGGGCAGGGCTGGGAGCCGGGTCTTCACCCCACTGCCGTGATCCATCCCGAAGCGCGGCTTGGGCGCGCGGTGTCGGTCGGCCCGCTTTCGGTGATCGGCAAGGGCGCACGGATCGGGGACGGCTCGGTGATCGGGGCGCAATGTTTCGTCGGCAAGGATGCGGTTCTGGGCGAAGGCGCGTTGCTGCGCGAGGGGGTGCGGATCGGCGCGCGCGTGCGAATCGGTGCGCGGTTCATCGCACAGCCCGGTGCGGTTGTCGGCGGCGACGGCTTTTCCTATGCCACGCCCGAAGCCTCGCATGTCGAGGCGGGCCGCGCCACACTCGGGCAGGGTGCTGACGGCACGGCGCAAAGCTGGGAGCGCGTCCATTCGCTCGGTTCGGTCAGCATCGGTGACGATGTGGAACTGGGCGCCAACTGCACCATCGACCGGGGCACCATCCGCGACACCGCTGTGGGCGACGGTACCAAGATCGACAATCTCGTGATGATCGGCCACAACGTGAACGTCGGGCGCGATTGCCTGCTTTGCGGTCATGTTGGCATCGCCGGCTCCACCCGGATCGGCAACAACGTGGTGCTGGGGGGCAAGACCGGGGTCAGCGACAATATATTCATCGGTGACAACGTGGTCACCGGCGGCGGCACCATCGTTCTGTCGAATATCCCCTCGGGGCGGATGGTGCTGGGCTATCCAGCCATGCCGATGGAGGCCGCCGTTGCCTCGTTCAAGGGGGTGCGGCGTCTGAAAAGATTGTTTCAGGATGTCGCCCACCTTAAGAAAACCGTTACAGACCCGGCGCAAAAGACCTGAAATCGGCCGCAAGGCCAGCAGTGAGAAAGACCCGACATATGAACAGCATTCAGGACCGTGTCATCCGCATCATCGCCGAGCAGGCGGTGCTGGAGCCGTCCGACGTCACGCTCGACAGCACGTTGGAGGATCTGGGCATCGACAGCCTTGGCCTCGTCGAGAGCATCTTCGCCATCGAGGAGGCGTTCGACATTTCGGTGCCGTTCAATGCCAACGAGCCCTCGCAGAGCGATTTCGACATTTCCTCGGTACGCAGCATCGTCGCCGGGATCGAGCGGCTGATCGCGGAGCAATCGTGAAACGAGTCGTCATTACCGGGGCCGGCACGATCAACGCTCTGGGCCATGACGTGCCCGCCACGCTCGAGGCGATGCGCGAGGGGCGTTGCGGCATTGGAGAACTCGACTTTCGCGATGTCGAGCGATTGTCGATCCGCATCGGTGCGCAGGTCAGGGATTACGATCCGGAGACCGCGTTCAACCGGCAGCAATTGGCGCTTTTCGACCGCTTCACGCAATTCACGCTGATCGCGGCGCGGCAGGCGATCGCGCAGGCGGGGTTGGAATTCACCGGCGAATTGGCGGCGCGGGCGGGGGTGATCCTGGGCAATTCGGGCGGCGGCATGACCACGCTCGACGAGAATTACCGCAGCGTCTACGAGGAGGGCAAGAACCGGGTCCATCCTTTCGTGGTGCCCAAGCTGATGAACAACGCCGCCGCCTCGCATCTGTCGATGGAGTTCAACCTCAAGGGCCCGTCCTTTACCGTCTCCACCGCCTGTGCGTCGTCCAATCACGCGATGGCGCAGGCGTTTCAGATGGTGCATGGCGGGATCACCCCGGTGATGGTGACGGGCGGATCGGAATCGATGCTGTGTTTTGGCGGGGTCAAGGCGTGGGAGGGCTTGCGCGTGATGAGCCGCGACGCCTGTCGCCCGTTCTCGGCCAATCGCAACGGCATGGTGCAGGGCGAGGGGGCAGCGATCTTCGTCTTCGAGGAACTCGAGCACGCCCGCAAGCGCGGCGCCGAGATATTGGCCGAGGTGGCGGGGTTTGCCATGACCTCGGATGCCTCTGATATCGTCATGCCCTCGAAGCAGGGGGCGGCGCGGGCGATTCAGGGGGCGTTGCGCGATGCCCGCGTGAACCGTGAGGATGTGGGCTACATCAACGCCCACGGCACCGGCACCGCCGCCAATGACAAGACCGAGAGTGCGGCGGTCGCGGATGTGTTCGGGGCGCATGCCGATAAGCTGATGATTTCGTCCACCAAGTCGATGCATGCGCATCTGATTGGCGGCACCGGGGCGGTGGAACTGCTGGCCTGTATCATGGCGCTGCGCGATGGCATCATCGCGCCCACCATCGGCTATGAAGAACCGGACCCGGAATGCGCGCTCGACGTTGTGCCCAACGTGGCGCGCGAGGCGCATGTCGAGGTGGCGCTGAGCAATGCATTCGCCTTTGGCGGGTTGAATGCGGTGATGGCGTTGCGGCGGTTCGCGTAGGGGGCGATTGGCCTGAAGCGGACGTTGCACCCCTCCAGAAGGTGCCGCGTGATTGCGGGGCCGGGGACTGGCGATGTGATGGGTGTGGCGGGCGCTTCATGTCGGCCAAGTCATTCTAACCTCGACACATTGAGCTTGCCAAAACATCGCCATGCCGGGGCACGGCGTCATGCCGGGGGCATGCCTCTGGCCCGGCGATCGCGCGGCACCTTCGGTGCGTTTCGCGCGGGATTCGGTGCGTTTCGCGCGGGATGCGGCAACTGAAGCTCCAGGCCGATTCCGACGCGCCCCGCACCACTGCGCCGTTTTGCCCGGCGCCAGTGGGGTGCCTCCTCCGGTTTGACCGGAGGATCCATCGGCCAGCAGATCCTCGGCTCAGGGCCGAGGATGACGCCGTGCCGGATCAGTTTGACAGCTCGGACGCCGCGTCATAGGCGGCGGTGAACCCCTTGAGTGAGGCGTCGATCCGCACGGTCTGGTCCGGGGCCTGCGCCGGGACGATCGAGATCGTCGCGGTCACGCCGCGCTTGAACGCGTCGATATCCGCCTGGGTCAGCCCGATCCGCGCGAAGCAGCCCGCCATGGTGCAAAACGAATAGCTGTAGCTCTTGGCCTTGCCGTCATCCACCGAGAGCTTGACCTCCTCGCTCAGCAGCGTGCCGAGCGGCACGGCGATGGTGGCCCCGGCCACGACATTTCCGGCATTGGCCAGTTTGTAGAGGCTGAACTCGGCCACGGGATTGCCCTGGGATTCCTTGAGCAACTGGTACATCTGGCACAATTCCGGCGTCTCCTCGCCCTCGGTGCGGAAACACTTGATCTGCCAGTCCTCGTGGGTTTCCCGGATATAGGATCCGTCTTGCGCCACCTCGCGTCCGGTATCGAGCCCTTGGGTGAGCGCGCTGCCTGCGCCCTGTTCGGTCTCGCCCGTGGTCTGGCCCCCGGTTTCGGCCCCGGTTTCGGCCCCGGTTTCGGAAGGTGTCTCGGCATCCTGCGCGCCAACGGCGGTGCCGAGAGCGAGCAGGGCTGCGAAGGACAGGCGTGAAATTAGTCTGGACATGGGTTCCCCGTGACATAAACGTTGGATTTGCAGGCGATTTATCACGTCCCGCGCGTGGTGTCAGGTGGAAATGGCGCGCGCGTCGTCCGGTCTGCGCGGCTTTTCGCCCTGTCATGGGCCGGTCGCGTGACCTCCGCCTGGGTGGCACCAAAAGAAAGAGGCCTCGCGGCCTCCTTCCATGGTTCTCCCCGTCGGACTGGCCGACTTAGTTATTGGAGGGAACGCTAGGCCAGAAAGCCACATCCGTCAACAGGCTATGTCGCGGGCCGCGGAAAAAAGGCCGCACCCGAAGGCACGGCCAGTCTGACAGGGAGGAAACACCCGAAACCAAAAGGACACACGGGCCGGGCATGAATTGAGACTGGCACAGAAAGGTTAACTTTGTATGGTCAATCCGTGACGATTTCTGGACAGGGGCATCGGGCCGTGACCAATTCGATTTTCATAGGCGGTGGCGGGCCGGACTATTCCGAACCGCAGGAACTCCTGCTCAAATACGCGAACCGGCACGGGCTTGTGGCCGGGGCGACGGGCACGGGCAAGACCGTGACGTTGCAGATCCTCGCCGAAGGGTTCTCCGATGCGGGCGTGCCGGTGATCCTGTCGGATATCAAGGGCGACGTGTCGGGCATGGCGGTGGCGGGCAGCGCCGAGCATAAGCTGCACGCGCCCTTTTCCGAGCGCGCGGCGACCATTGGGTTCGAGGCGTTCCGCTATGACAGTTTCCCGGTGGTGTTCTGGGACCTCTTCGGTGAGCAGGGCCACCCGGTGCGCACCACGATTGCCGAAATGGGGCCGCTCTTGCTGTCGCGTCTGCTGGGCCTGTCGGATGCACAGGAGGGTGTGCTCAACATCGCGTTTCGCGTGGCCGATGAAGAGGGCCTGCCGCTGCTCGATCTGGATGACCTGCGGGCGCTGCTGCTCTGGGTGGGCGAGAATGCAGATGCGTTGTCGCTGCGCTATGGCAATGTGGCGGCGGCCTCGGTGGGGGCGATCCAGCGGTCGCTGCTGGTGCTGGAAAATCAGGGGGCGGCGCATTTCTTTGGCGAACCGGCGCTTGATCTGGTTGACCTGATGGGGGTGACGCCCGAGGGGCGCGGCCATGTCAATATCCTCGCCGCCGACCGTCTGGTGCAGTCGCCGCAGCTTTATGCCACCTTCCTGCTGTGGCTCCTGTCGGAACTCTTCGAGACGCTGCCCGAGGTCGGCAACCCCGACAAGCCGAAGCTGGTGTTCTTCTTCGACGAGGCGCATCTGCTCTTTGATGACGCGCCCAAGGTGCTGGTGGACAAGGTCGAGCAGGTCGCGCGGCTGATCCGCTCCAAGGGGGTGGGGGTCTATTTCATCACCCAGAATCCCGATGACGTGCCCGAAGATGTGCTGGGGCAACTGGGCAATCGCTTTCAGCATGCCTTGCGGGCCTTCACCGCGCGTGACCAGCAGGCTTTGCGCCGCGCCGCCGAGACCTATCGCCCCAATCCGCGATTTGATACCGGCGACGCGATCCGCGATGTCGGCGTCGGCGAGGCGGTGACCTCGATGCTCGAGGGCAAGGGGGTGCCGGGCGTGGTCGAGCGCACGCTCATCCGCCCGCCTGCGACGCAGCTTGGCCCCTGTGACGCCGAGACCCGGCGTGCGCTGATCAAGGCGTCGCCGGTGGCGGGGAAATACGACACTGCGATCGACCGTCCTTCGGCGCATGAAATGCTCGCCGCGCGAGCCGAGGCGGCGGCGAAGGCGGCCGAAATGGCCGAGGAAGAGGCAGAGGCCGAAGCGGAAAAAGCCCGCGAATTCAACACCGCGCGCCGCTATTCCGGCGGAGCCAGTCCGGGCCGTGCGCGTCGGGTCTCGGGCTCGGACGGGATCGGCGGGGCGCTCGCCTCGGCGCTGGTCAAGGAACTCAAGGGCACCACAGGGCGGCGCCTCGTGCGCGGCATTCTCGGTGGGCTGTTCAAGGGTCGCTGAGGCTGGCATAGGTACGGAGCGGTGCCACTTGCCGGTTGCCGCGTGATGACAGGGCTGACGAGAGAGACCCCGATGCCGATTGATCCCGAGATGACCGCATGACCCCCGGTGCGCGCGTGGCCGCCGCGATTGAGGTGCTTGATACGATCCGCGCGGGCGGCGCGGCAGAACAGTCGCTGACCGGATGGGCGCGCGGTGCGCGCTATGCAGGATCGAAGGATCGCGCGGCGGTGCGCGATCACGTGTTCCATGTGCTGCGCCGGTGGCGCTCCTGCGCGGCGCTTGGCGGTGGTGAGGCGGGCCGGGCGCTGATGCTCGGGGCGCTGCGTGACAGGGGCGCGGACCTGGCGCAGGTGTTCACCGGAGTGGGCCATGCGCCCGCCCTGCTCGGGACGGATGAGATGGTTCAGGGTCGCCCCGCGACCGAGGTCGAGGCGCGCGATCTGCCGGACTGGCTCTGGCCGCATATCGAGCACTCGCTTGGCGGGGATGCCGGGCGCGTGGCCGAGGCGCTGCGCCACCGTGCGCCGGTGATGCTGCGGGTTAACCTGCGGCGCCTTTCGCGGGACGAGGCGCGGGCCCGGCTGGAGGCGGAGGGGATCGTGACCGAACCTGTCGACACGGCCCGGGCGGCACTGCATGTCCTTGATGGTGAACGCAAAGTGGCCCAATCGGCGAGCTATGCCGAGGGGCTGGTCGAATTGCAGGACGCCAGCAGTCAGGCGGCGATGGAGCGGCTCGACCTGCCCGTTGGCGCACGCGTGCTCGACTATTGCGCCGGGGGCGGCGGCAAGGTGCTCGCCCTTGCCGCGCGCGCCGAGGCGGTGTGGTTCGCGCATGACATCGCGCCGCAGCGCATCGCCCATCTGCCCCCCCGCGCGGAGCGGGCGGGGGTTGAGGTGACGGTGCTCGCGACCGAGGCGCTTGGCGGCGCTGCGCCATTCGATCTGGTGCTCTGCGACGTGCCCTGTTCGGGCAGCGGCACCTGGCGGCGCAGCCCCGAGGTAAAGTGGCGTCTGACGCCCGAGCGTCTGGCGGAACTGACCCGGGTTCAGGCCGATATCCTCGCGCGCGCGGCCGCTCTGGTGGCACCGGGCGGGCGGCTCGTCTACACGACATGCTCCGTGCTCGATATTGAAAATCAAGAGGTTACGGGAGATTTCACCGTCGCGTTCCCGTCCTGGACGGTGACAGATAGCTGCCATTGGCCGGTCTGCGACACCGGCGACGGCTTCTATTTGGCACAAATTGAGCGGGAAGCGTAGGGCATCCATCAATCTTGACGTGTTTTTTGCGCTACCGTTAAGCTTGGCTTAATGGATCTGCGCCAGTCTCGGCGCGACTTGCACCGTAAGAAAGGCGCGTCAGTGGCATTCATCACCGTTCCCGGCGGGCGTTTTCAGCAGGTCGCGCAGCGCCTCGGGCCGCGCAGGGGCCTTGTCATGGCGGCGGCGGTGCTGTTCGGTGGGGCGGCGATGCTGGTGGCAGATGCGCGCGCTCAGGGCCTGCTGGCGCTCATCGCCGCAATCCTCTTGGGATGCAGTGCCTGGATCGTGCTCCTGCGGCACCGTGCGGCGGTGCGAGAGCGCGATATCGTCACGCAGGCCAAGTTGATGACCGAGGCAGATTTGTCGTCCCGCCTGCTCACGACCTCGGAGGGGCGGATTCTCTTTGCCAATGCCGCAGCGCGGCGGCATCTGGTGCGGCCCGGCACCGGCACGCTTGCCGGGGCGTTGCGCGATAGTCTCGCCAATCCCGCCGCAATTCTCTACCGCATGGAAAGCCGCGCCGCGGCCAAGGGGGCCGCCGCGGAACATATCATTACCCGCGCAGGCCAACTGCATCTCGATGTCCACCGCGCTGGCGAGAGGCTGTACCTGTGGCGGTTCGATCAGATCGGCCAGCGTGGCCACCGCGACGCCGACGGTCATGCACTGCCGATGCTCACCGTGGGTCGCAACAATGCGGTTCTGTACATGAATGCGGCGGCGCGTGACCTGGTTGGCGAGCGGGTCCGCACGCTGGCGCGGATCTGCCCCGATCTGCCGCCGCGCTCCGGCGAGATCTATCCGGTGGCCACGCCGGACGGGCCGGTCGATTGTCTGCTGGTCGAACGCGAGGGACTGGCCGGTCGGCGCGAGGTCTATCTGCTGCCCGGAGTCGCGGCACCGGAGCGGGTCTTGGACGGATGGGCGTTTTTCGAATCGCTGCCGGTGCCGCTGCTCAAGCTGGGCCGCGATGGCACAATCACCCTGTCAAACGGTCCTGCGCGCGCGCTCCTCGGGGTTGCGACGGCGACGGGCCTGCGGCTTGGAGATGCGCTCGAGGGGCTGGGACGCTCGATCGCGGACTGGCTGGACGACGCGGCGGTGGGGCGCGGCACCGTCCATGCCGAATTCCTGCGCGTCCGCCGGGACGACCGCGAAGTCTTCGTGCAGGTGACGCTCAACCGCGCCACCGATGCGGGCGAGGTGGTGCTGATTGCCGTCATGACCGATGCGACCGAGCTCAAATCGCTTGAGGCGCAGTTTGTCCAGAGCCAGAAGATGCAGGCCATCGGACAGCTTGCGGGGGGGATTGCGCATGATTTCAACAACCTGTTGACCGCAATTTCCGGCCATTGCGATCTGCTCCTGCTGCGCCACGATCAGGGCGACCCCGACTATGCCGATCTCGTGCAGATCAACCAGAATGCCAATCGCGCGGCGGCCCTGATCAACCAGCTGCTGGCCTATTCCAGAAAGCAGACGCTGCAGCCGCAGCTGCTCGACCTGCGCGACACGCTGTCGGATCTTACGCATCTGCTGAACCGGTTGGTGGGCGAAAAGGTCTCGCTCACGCTGAGCCACGATCCCGGGCTCAGCGCGATCCGTGCCGACAAGCGCCAGTTGGAACAGGTGATGATGAATCTTGTGGTCAACGCCCGCGACGCAATGCCAAAGGGGGGCGCGATTCGCATCGTGACGGCAAACCTCTGGCTCGAGCAGCCGCTGCGCCGTGATCGCGCGCTGGTCGCGCCCGGACGCTATGTTTCGGTCAAGGTCATCGACGAGGGCGAGGGGATCGCCCCCGACAAGCGCCAGAAGGTGTTCGAGCCGTTCTTTACCACCAAGCGCACCGGCGAGGGGACCGGTCTTGGCCTGTCGACGGCCTACGGCATCGTCAAGCAGACGGGCGGGTTTATCTTCGTCGACAGTGCGCCAGGCGAGGGGGCCACCTTTCAACTGCTCTTTCCCGCCTATGCCGAGTTGCAGGCGGGCCCGCCGCGCTATGCGCCGTCCGCGATGCCGATCGGGCCGGCCAGCGGCGTGGTGCTGCTGGTCGAGGACGAAGCCCCGGTTCGCGCCTTCGCGAGCCGGGCGTTGCAGATGCGTGGCTTTTCCGTGCTTGAGGCCGCCTCGGCCGAGGATGCGCTCGAGATCCTCGCCGATACGGCGCTGGATGTGGATGTCTTCGTCACCGATGTGGTGATGCCGGGCATGGACGGCCCAACCTGGGTGCAGCAGGCACTGATGGCGCGCCCGCATGTCAAGGTCGTCTTCATGTCTGGCTATGCCGAGGAAACCTTTGGCGAGGCGCAGCGCCAGATCGCCAATTCGGTCTTTCTGCCCAAGCCCTTCTCGCTCGACGAGCTCACTCAGACCGTTCAGCGGCAATGTCGTTGAGTGGAGGCCGGACGCCCGACTGCGCTTAGCGATCCGCGGGTTTCGGTCGCGCTGGCAGCGGGATGTAGGCCCCACCGCCCGCGATGCCCTGCCATAGGGCAAAATCGTCGGCGTGTTTGCGGCGCAGCAGCGCGTCGGTCTTGTCGGACAGCTCCAGTCCCAGGGAGGGCGAGGCATTGTGCTGTGCGGTCTCGATCCGGGTGCCCAGCCGGTCCGCCAGAAACGCGATCAGATCGTCCGGTGTCTCGTAGCGGAAGAGATGCGTGACCTTCGTGCCGTTGCGCTGCGGCTCGAGGAATTTCGATTGCGCCCCGACATTTGCAAAACCCGGCGGCTTGCCCTGGCAATAGGCCGAGACGAACGCGTCAAAGCTGATCCCTCGTGTGCTGTTCGGATGATCCGCCAGCGCCGCGCGGTGGCGATAGCGATACCAGCTTCCAAGCCAGTTCACGGGTTCGCGCATCACCGCCGCCACCGCCATGTCGCCCCCCGAAAAACGCTCGATCATCGGGCGAAAGAACCGATTGTAGCGATAGACCGGCGCATGCTTGAGTTCGGGCGGGTCACGCACGACCATCGAGGCCATCGGCCCGAGCGCCGCCTCGAGCGCTGTGCTGCCGGTCTTGGGAACCGCGAGCAAGACCAGGCGTTGCTTCGAAAAAATCAACATTTTCGGCCTCTTACATGATATTATTCGCGACGCGGTGTCACGTAAACCTTTTCGCAAGGTTTAGCAGGAAAACTGATACTGCCAATTAAGAACTTGAAATGTTCTCGTTTTGCCCTCATACGGGCTGGGAACAGGTCGTGAACACAGGCAGTCATTGCCGCCCCGGTCTGGGTATGGGATAAGGAAGCGAATGAATGGCAACGGCAGATCTTCTCTCCATGGATAACAAGCGCAGCGCAGACAAGCAAAAGGCGCTCGACAGCGCCCTGGCCCAGATCGAGCGGCAATTCGGCAAGGGCTCGATCATGAGGATGGGGGGCGACAATCCCGTCGCGGATATCGAGGCGACCTCGACCGGGTCGATCGGGCTCGATATCGCGCTCGGCATCGGCGGCATCCCAAAGGGACGCGTGGTCGAGATTTACGGTCCCGAAAGCTCGGGCAAGACCACCCTCACGCTGCATTGCGTGGCCGAGGAACAGAAAAAGGGCGGCGTCTGCGCCTTTGTCGATGCCGAGCATGCGCTCGATCCGACCTATGCGCGCAAGCTCGGGGTCGATCTCGATGAGCTGCTGATTTCGCAGCCCGATACCGGCGAGCAGGCGCTCGAGATCGTCGACACGCTGGTACGCTCCGGCGCGGTCAGCCTCGTGGTCGTCGATTCGGTGGCCGCGCTCACCCCCAAATCAGAGCTCGAGGGCGAGATGGGCGACAGCAGCGTAGGTGTTCAGGCCCGGCTTATGAGCAAGGCCATGCGCAAGCTCACCGGCTCGATCAGCCGCACGAAGTGCACGGTGATCTTCATCAACCAGATCCGCATGAAGATCGGCGTCATGTTCGGCAGCCCCGAAACCACCACAGGCGGCAATGCGCTCAAGTTCTACAGTTCGGTACGGCTCGATATCCGCCGTATCGGCTCGGTCAAGGACCGCGACGAGGTCGTTGGCAACGCCACCCGCGTCAAGGTGGTCAAGAACAAGGTCGCGCCGCCTTTCAAGGAGGTCGAGTTCGACATCATGTATGGCGAGGGCATCAGCAAGATGGGCGAACTGCTCGATATGGGCGTAAAGGCCGGGATCGTGGCCAAGTCCGGCAGCTGGTTCAGCTATGGCGACGAGCGAATCGGCCAGGGGCGGGAGAATGCCAAGACCTATCTGCGCGACAATCCCGAGATCGCATATGACATCGAGGACAAGATCCGTGCGGCGCACGGGCTCGATTTCGACAGGCCGCCGCTGGCGGCGCGCGACGGGAACGATATCCTCGAAGGCTGATCACAGAGTTCGTCGAGACCAGGCCCGGGCACCGCACCGGGCCTTTTTTCTTGCGGTGGACATGGCGCGGCGGCCCCGCTAAATCTGCGCGGACGCTGGCCCTTCCCCTGCCTGAAGAGAGAGACCCATGCCCACGCTGAATGAAATCCGGTCGACCTTTCTCGATTTCTTCGAACGCAATGATCACCGGATCGTCGATAGCTCACCGCTGGTGCCGCGCAACGACCCGACGCTGATGTTCACCAATTCCGGCATGGTGCAGTTCAAGAACTGTTTCACCGGCGTCGAGCATCGCGATTACAGCCGCGCCGCGACCAGCCAGAAATGTGTACGCGCAGGCGGCAAACACAATGATCTAGACAATGTGGGCTATACCGCGCGCCACCACACGTTCTTTGAAATGCTGGGAAATTTCAGCTTTGGCGATTATTTCAAGGACCAGGCGATTCCCTATGCCTGGGACCTGCTGACCCGTGATTTCGGGATCGACAAGTCGAAACTGCTGGTGACTGTCTATCACACCGATGATGAGGCCGCGAATATCTGGAAGAAATACGCGGGTCTGAGCGACGACCGGATCATTCGCATCGCGACGGATGACAATTTCTGGTCGATGGGGCCGACCGGGCCCTGCGGCCCCTGCACCGAAATCTTCTACGATCACGGGCCTGAAATCTGGGGTGGCCCTCCGGGCAGCGCCGAGGAGGATGGCGACCGCTTCATCGAGATCTGGAACCTCGTCTTCATGCAGAACGAGCGTTTCGCCGATGGCACGCAACGCGATCTCGACATGCAGTCGATCGACACCGGCATGGGGCTGGAGCGGATCGGCGCGCTGTTGCAGGGCAAGCATGACAATTACGACACCGACCTGATGCGCCACCTGATCGAGGCGAGCGCGCACGCCACCAGCGCCGATCCCGATGGACCCGGCAAGGTGCATCACCGGGTGATCGCCGATCATCTGCGCTCGACGTCGTTTCTGATCGCGGATGGCGTGATGCCGTCCAACGAGGGACGTGGTTACGTCCTGCGGCGGATCATGCGCCGGGCGATGCGCCATGCGCATATGCTGGGCGCCAAGGACCCGGTCATGTATCGCCTGGTGCCCGCGCTGGTCGCGCAGATGGGTCAGGCCTTTCCGGAACTGGGCCGCGCGCAGGCGCTGATCGAGGAAACCCTGGCGAGCGAGGAGACACGGTTCAAGCAGACGCTCGACCGGGGGCTGCGGCTGCTCGACGACGAACTGGCGCATCTGCCCGAGGGCGCGGCGCTTCCCGGGGCGACGGCGTTCAAGCTCTACGATACGTTCGGATTTCCTCTCGATCTGACGCAGGATGCCTTGCGCGAAAGGGGCCGCACGGTCGACACGGGCGGGTTCGAGTCCGCGATGGCAGAGCAGAAGGCCAAGGCGCGTGCCGCCTGGACGGGCTCGGGCGAGGCGGCGGATCAGGCGATCTGGTTCGATATCGCCGAGGACAAGGGAACCACCGATTTCCTGGGCTACGACACAGAAACCGCCGAGGGCCAGATTGCCGCCATCGTCTCCGAGGGCGCTGTCAGCGAGGCGGTGGCCAAGGGAGAAACATGCCAGATCGTGTTCAACCAGACGCCGTTTTACGCCGAGGCGGGGGGGCAGGTCGGCGATTCGGGCACGCTGGAGACCGAGACCGGTCGCGCGCGCATCACAGACACCAAGAAGGTTGCCGGGGTGTTCCTCCATTTTGCGGAAGTTGAAACCGGCGAAATCAAGAGCGGACAGGCGGCGAAACTGGGGGTCGATCACGCGCGCCGCAGTGCGATCCGCGCAAATCATTCCGCCACGCACCTGCTGCACGAGGCGCTGCGCCGCGCGCTCGGGCCGCATGTGGCGCAACGCGGCTCGCTCAACGCCTCTGACCGGCTGCGCTTTGACTTCAGCCATGCCAAGGCGCTCAGCCCCGAGGAAATGACCCTGGTCGAGGCCGAGGTAAACGCCTATATCCGGCAGAACGCGCCGGTCGAGACGCGGATCATGGCCCCCGACGACGCGCGTGATCTGGGCGCACAGGCGCTATTTGGGGAGAAATACGGCGACGAGGTGCGGGTCGTGTCGATGGGCACGCTCGACGGGTCCGGCAAGGGCAGCGACGGGCGCACCTATTCGATCGAGCTTTGCGGCGGCACCCATGTCCGCCAAACCGGCGATATCGGCACGTTCGTGGCGCTTGGTGACAGCGCGTCGAGTGCGGGCGTGCGCCGGATCGAGGCGCTGACTGGGGCGGCGGCGTTCGACTATCTCAGTGGGCAGAGCGCGCGGCTGGCGCAGGTCGCGTCCGATCTCAAGACCCGGCCCGAGGATGTGCCCGAACGGGTGAAATCGCTGATGGAGGAGCGCCGCACCCTCGTCAACGAAGTGGCACAGCTGCGCCGCGATCTGGCGATGGCGGGCGGTTCGGGGCAGGGCGAGGCCGCAGCACATCGCGATGTGGCCGGGGTTGCCTTTCTCGCGCAGGTGCTCTCTGGCGTGCAGGGCCGCGACCTGCCGCCGCTGATTGACGAGCACAAGGCGCGCTTGGGGAGCGGTGTGATCTTGCTTATTGCCGAGACCGGCGGCAAAGTGGCGGTTGCGGCGGGCGTCACCGATGACCTGACGGCGCGGCTTTCGGCGGTCGATCTGGTTCGGGCGGCGGTGGCAGAACTGGGCGGCAAGGGCGGCGGTGGTCGACCCGACATGGCCCAGGGCGGCGGCAGCGATATTGGCGGGGCCGAGGCCGCGATCAAGGCGGCGGAGGGGGTCCTGACCTCCTGAGGAGGTTGAATGAGTGCCTATCTTATCGGACGGATCACGGTGAATGACCCGCAGGATTATCAGGCTTATGCCAGCCAGACCGTGGCGCTCGCCGAAAAATTCGGCGGGCGGTTCCTGGTCAAGGGCGGGGAGCAGACGGCCCTCGAGGGCAATTGCCCCGAACGGCACGTGATCATCGAATTTCCCGATCGGCAGGCGGCGCTCGACTGGTACCGATCGCAAGAGTATCGCCGCATCCTGCCGCTTGCTCTCTCATCCAGCAGCCGTGATATCGTCATCGTCGATGGCATCTGAACCGACAGGAGATCATCCCATGCCCGCCCTATGGATCGCCCATGTGACCGTCACCGATGACGAGGCTTATGGCCGTTATGCCGCGCTTGCCGGTCCTGCCATCGCCAAGCATGGCGGGGTCTTCATCGCGCGCGGCGGGCGCTATGTGCAGCTTGAAGGCAAGGAGCGGGCGCGCAACGTGGTCGCGCGCTTTCCCAGCCTTGAGGCGGCGGAGGCCTGCTATCGCAGTCCCGAATATCAGGAGGCGCTCGACCATGCGCGCGGCGCCTCGGAGCGGGAACTGGTGATCGTCGAAGCCACCGAATAGACTGGCCGGTGTGTGGCGTTGCTCTAGCTTTCCCCGGGAAAGGGGATTGCATGCGGATTTTCCTATGTTTCTGGCTCGTCCTGAGCGTGAGCGGTGGTGCGGTGCAAGGGATGGAGGCGCTCAAGGAACCGGGCGTCATTGCCTTGATGCGCCACGCCTTG
Organism: Roseovarius sp. MBR-154; assembly: GCF_053628595.1. Lineage (NCBI taxonomy): Bacteria > Pseudomonadati > Pseudomonadota > Alphaproteobacteria > Rhodobacterales > Roseobacteraceae > Roseovarius > Roseovarius sp. MBR-154. Next base: position 72,769 of record NZ_JBRJGR010000002.1, on the reverse strand, counting down.
GCACCCGGGACGGGTGATCCGGCGCGGTTCGATGTCGAGGAGTGCAGCACGCAGCGCAATCTCGATGCACGGGGACGCGCACAGGCGCGCCGCACCGGTGATGCGCTGCGCGCGGCAGGCGTGCGTTTCGACGCGGTCTGGGCCAGTCAATGGTGCCGGGCGCGCGACACGGCAAGCCTGATGGAGGTGGGGGAAGTGCGGGAACAGCCGCCGCTCAATTCCTTCTTTGCCGCGCGCGGCGACCGGGTGGCGCAAACCGAGGCGACGCTCAATCTGATTGCCGGTCTGCCGCCTGACGCGCGGCTTCTGATCGTGACCCATCAGGTCAATATCACCGCCTTGACCGGCCGCGGCGTCAGCTCGGGTGAGTTCATCGTCACCCGGCGCGGGCAGGACGGGCTCGAGCCCGTGGGCCGGTTCATGATTGCGCCGTAGGTGTCCTCTGGACCTTCGGAGCATGAGCGGCCATGAGCGAACCTGCATCCCGCCAGAAGGCACCGCGGCACGGCGACACGCCAGAGGCATGCCTCTGGTATGACGATCGCGCGGCTCTGTCGGTGCGGTTCGCGCGGGGTAGGCCAACGGCCGCTCCAGGTCATAAACCACCCATCCCAGACGCGGCTCCCTAGCCCTTTTTCGACATCCGCTTGCGCTCATGCGGGTCGAGATAGCGCTTGCGCAGGCGGATCGCGTTCGGCGTCACCTCGACCAACTCGTCATCGTCGATATAGGCAATCGCCTCTTCCAGGCTGAGCGTGATCGGCGTGGTCAGGCGGACCGCCTCGTCGGTGCCCGAGGCGCGCACGTTGGTCAGTTTCTTTCCCTTCAGGGGGTTCACCTCGAGATCGTTGTCGCGGCTGTGCTCGCCGATGATCATGCCGGTATAGATCTTGGCCTGCGGGCCGATGAACATGCGCCCGCGCTCTTCGAGATTCCACAGCGCATAGGCCACCGCCTCGCCGTTCTCCATCGAGATGAGCACGCCCGCGCGCCGCCCCGGAATGGGGCCGCGATGCGGTGCCCAGGTGTGAAATACCCGGTTGAGCACGCCGGTGCCGCGCGTGTCGGTCAGAAACTCGCCATGATAGCCGATCAGCCCACGCGACGGCACGTGCGCGATGATCCGCGTCTTGCCGGCGCCCGCCGGTTTCATTTCGGCCAACTCACCCTTGCGCGGTCCGGTGATCTTTTCGATCACGGCGCCGGAATATTCGTCATCGACGTCGATGGTGACCTCTTCGATGGGCTCCAGCCGCTCGCCGTTCTCGCCCTCGCGCATCAAGACCTGCGGCCGCGAAATACTGAGCTCAAAGCCCTCGCGGCGCATGTTCTCGATAAGCACGCCCATCTGCAATTCGCCGCGCCCCGCCACCTCGAAGGCCTCGCCGCCCGGGGTGTCGCTGATCTTGATGGCGACGTTGGATTCAGCTTCTTTCATCAGGCGTTCGCGAATGACGCGGCTTTGCACCTTCTTGCCGTCGCGGCCCGCGAGCGGGCTGTCATTGATCCCGAAGGTGACAGTAATGGTCGGCGGATCAATCGGCTGTGCCGCGATCGGATCTTCAACGGCGAGCGCGCAGATCGTGTCGGCGACGGTGGCCTTGGACATGCCCGCGAGGCTGACGATGTCGCCTGCCGTCGCCTCTTCGATATCCTGGCTTGCAAGGCCCCGGAAGGCTTGAATACGGGTGACGCGGAACTGCTCGATCTTCTGGCCGATGCGGCTGAGCGCCTGCACGGTCTGGCCAACCTTGAGGCGGCCGGATTCGACGCGGCCCGTCAGCAGGCGACCGACAAAGGGATCGGCGCCGAGCGTGGTGGCGAGCATGCGGAAATCGTCGTCCACATGCGCGATCTGGCGCGGTGCCGGGACGTGATTGATGATCAACTCGAACAGCGCCGAGAGATCCTTGCGCGGCCCGTCCAACTCGTGATCGGCCCAGCCAGAGCGGCCAGAGGCATACATATGCGGGAAGTCCAATTGATCGTCATTGGCGTCGAGATTGGCGAAGAGGTCGAAACACTCGTTCAGCGCGCGATCGGGCTCGGCATCGGGCTTGTCGACCTTGTTGAGCACCACGATGGGCCGCAGCCCGAGGCGCAGCGCCTTGGAGGTGACGAACTTGGTCTGCGGCATCGGCCCTTCGGCGGCATCGACCAGCAGGACGACCCCGTCGACCATCGACAGGATCCGCTCCACCTCGCCGCCGAAATCGGCGTGGCCGGGGGTGTCGACGATGTTGATGCGGGTCTTTTTCCACATCAGGCTGGTGGGCTTGGCAAAGATCGTGATGCCGCGCTCGCGCTCCAGATCGTTGCTGTCCATGGCGCGCTCATCCACCATCTGATTGGCGCGGAAGGCGCCCGACTGTTTCAGCAATTCATCCACGAGGGTGGTCTTGCCGTGGTCGACATGGGCGATGATGGCGATGTTGCGCAGATCCATTGGGGTGTCCTGTTCCGTGATGCCCGCGCCCTATACGCCGGAGCGCGGAAAGACCAGAGGCAAAGCGCGCGCCCGGGTGACGGCGCGCGCGTGACTGTGGTGATGCGGTGACATGGGCCGGGGCCCGGTCATCGGGTCAGAACGGGATCTCGTCATCCATATCGCGCGAGGGGCGGCTGCCACCGCCGCCACCGGCATCGCCGCCGCCATATCCCGGGTCCTGAGACCCGCCATATCCCGGATCCTGGCTTCCGCCATAGCTTCCGCCACCGCCACCACCGCCCTCGCCGCGCCCGTCGAGCATCACGAGGGTTGCATCAAACCCCTGAAGAACGATCTCGGTGGTGTAGCGGTCCTGGCCGGACTGATCCTGCCATTTGCGGGTTTGCAGCTTGCCCTCGAGATAGACCTTGGAGCCCTTGCGCAGATACTGTTCCGCGACCCGCACCAGACCCTCGGAGAAGATCGCAACCGAATGCCATTCGGTACGCTCGCGCCGCTCGCCGGTGTTGCGGTCCTTCCACGTCTCGGAAGTGGCGATGCGCAGGTTGCAGACCTTGCCGCCGTTCTGGAAGGTCCGCACCTCGGGGTCGCGGCCCAGGTTGCCGATGAGTATTACCTTGTTGACAGAGCCGGCCATCGCGCCCTCCTTGAATCGAGTTATCCGTGCGTTTCGCACGGTTACACCATCGCAACGAGGTGAAGGAAAGGTAAAAATACGCCTGCTTTGGGCGAGATATCGCGTAATTGCGGAGTGAAAGGCAGAAATGGCTCGAATCTTCGGGTGTTTTCCGTATATTGCCGCAAACCGGTGTGATGGGGCGGGGACAGATGCTCGGACGGATGGGTGCGATGGTGATCGCGGCGCTGATGCTGCCTGCGGGAACCCAGGCGGAAGTTCTGTCGACCAAGGGGCGACTGTCGATGTTCGAGTCGCAAACCCGGGTGCTCGATACCCGCGCGCGTGAACAGTACAACGACTCGGTGCGGCTTCAGCCGGAGCGGTTCCAGGCTCCGACCATGTGGGACGACCTCGTACCGTCCTTTCGCGGGGCCTATCGCGGGCCTTATCTTGACCTGGCGAAACAGGCGGCACGGCGCTACCGGGTGCCAGAGGATCTGTTCGTGCGGCTGGTGCAACAGGAATCAGGCTGGCGCGCCGATGCGGTTTCGCACAAGGGGGCGATTGGCCTTGCGCAGTTGATGCCGCAGACCGCACGGCTTCTGGGGGTCAATCCGCATGACCCGCGCCAGAACCTAGAGGGTGGCGCGCGCTATCTGGCGGAGCAATACCGCGCCTTTGGCTCGTGGCGGCTGGCTCTGGCAGCCTATAATGCGGGTCCGGGCGCAGTGCAGAAATATGGCGGCGTGCCGCCGTTCAAGGAAACCCGCAATTACGTGCGGGTGATTCTCGGCAGTTAGGGCAGCACCTTCGGTACGTTTCGCCCGGGATGCGGCAAAGACCACTCCAAACCATCCGCCCCCCCAAGGCGCAATACGCTCGCGAGACGCGCAACAGCAGCCTCAGCCCCGAAAGCCGATCCTGTAGAGATGGATCTCGTTCGAGGGGTGCTTCTCGGCATTCACCAACTGCCCGTTGTGGTGATTGTAGAGCGCGCGCCAATAGGGCTGGATGATCACGCCCTCCTCGCGCAGGATGGTTTCCAGCCGCGCCATGACGGCGCGTCGCACCTCGGGATCGGCGAGACGGTTGGCCTCGTCGAGCAGCGCATCGAATTCGGCGTTGGAAAACCCGCTCTCGTTCCAGACCGCCCCCGAGTGATAGGCGAGCGACAGCACCTGCACATCGAGCGGCCGGTGATTCCACTGCGTGCCGGAAAACGGATAGTCGCGCCAGTTCGACCAGAAGGTCGCGCCCGGCACGATCCGCCGCTCGACCCGCAAGCCGGCATCGCGCAACTGGGCTGCCACGGCATCGCCGGTGTTGCGTTGCCATTCATCATCGAGCGTCACCAGCTCATGCTGAAAGCCCAGCAGCCCTGCGGCTTCGATCTCGGATCGGGCAAGGGCGGGATCATAGGGCGCAGGGCCGATATCGGCATAGGCGGGGTGGATCGGGCTGACATGATGATTGGCCGCCACCGTGCCGCGTCCGCCATAGCCCAGTTCAAGGCAGATCGCGTTATCCACTGCGAGAGCGAGCGCGCGCCGTACGGCGGCATTGCGATAGGGATTGGTGCCCACGAGCGCGGCACTCTGCGAGGCGCGCACCACCATGGTCGCCGCCGTCTCGGTATGGGTGGCGGTCCAGCCGATTGCGTTCATGGCGTCGATGAAATCGCCCACCGTTTCGTAGAGCAGATCCACAACCCCGTCCTCTGCTGCCGCAAGCCAAGTCGAGGGGTTTGTGCCCAGGTCGATGAATTCGACACGGTCGAGCCACGGCCCGCCGAACACCTTTGTGCCCCACCAGTCGTGATCGGGGTGGCGTTCGAGAATGCAGCGTTCCCCGACCGTCATGCTGACCGGGCGAAACGGCCCGGTGCCGATGCCGTGGGTGAAGGGATCGCCGCCGTCATAACTTGGATGCACGATGGCGGCCGGATAATCGGACAGGTTGGCGATCAGCGCAATATCGGGGCGCGACAGCGTCAGGGTAACCGTCAGCTCGTCCTCGACCGTGATCGCCCCCGCGCGCGCCTGACCCGTGGCCAGATCAATAAGCGCGGTGCAGCGGCTCGCCATGGAATTGCCGGGCGCGGTGGTGTCGCACCAGCGGGTGATATTATGCGCCACATCTTGCGCGGTGAACGGGTCGCCGTTGTTCCAGCTCACGCCCGGACGCAGGCGCAGGACGTAGCGGGTGGCGTCGTCATTGACCTCCCACTGCTCGAGCAGCATGCCGTGAAACGTGCCGTCGCCCTGATATTCGACCAGATATTCGAGAAAGCCCCGGGTCTGGTTGGCCAGTTCGCTCCAGTCATAGCTGCGCGGATCCTTGAGCGCCTTGACGCTTTGCTGAATACGCAGGGTACCGCCCCGCAGAATGGCGGGCTGCGCGCGCACCGGTCGGGTCAGGCCGCCCAAGGCATAGGCCGCCGTTGCCCCGAGCCCGAGCGTGGTCACCCGGCAGAGAAATTCGCGTCGCCCCATGCGCCCGGCCCGAAGCTCTGTCACGAGGGGGGTGGTCGCGGGATGGGGGGGCGTTCGCGTCATGGCGGGCTTTCGTCGGTTGGAGGGCTCATGTCATTAGATAATGCCAGGCGGCCAAGCGCAACCCGGCAAGGGGCGGATCGCGGAGTTTGGAGTGCAAGGGGGCAGGCAGAATGGGCCTGTTGCGGACATAGCACCCCGTAGAAGGTGCTGCGTGATCGCTAGGCTGCGGGACGGCCCGGCGATCGCGCGGCACCTTCGGTGCGTTTCGCGCGGGAGGCGGCAACGGCTGCTCCAGGCCCCTCTCGTCTGCGCGCCGCGCCCCTTCAGACCGCGCGGGCCATGGGGCCACGCGCCGCCGGTTTGCTCCGCAGGGCCGAGGGGCTTTGTCCGGTGTGATGCAGGATGAAGCGCGAGAAATAGGCGGCACTGCCAAAGCCGAGGCTGGCGGCGATCTGTCCCACCGGCAATTCATTCGCCTCGAGCAGGGCGCGCGCGGCGTGCAGGCTGCGTTCGGTCAGCATGTCGGCGGCGGTGAGACCCGAGACTTGCTTGCAGACCCGGGTGAGGTGGGTTGGCGTGACGCCGAGCGCCCGGGCATAGACCGCCATAGACCGCCCGTTCTGGAAGTCGCGCTCGATCAGGGCCGCATAGGCACGCACCAGCCGCTCGCCCGCTGTGGCGCGCTCGGTCTCGGGATGGTCGATCATGGCGCGCCGCAGCCAGACGCTGACCAGATTGGCCTCGGCGTTGAGCGCCTCGTCCATGAAGGTGCGCTGGCTGTTCTGCTCGCGCTGCATCGCCTCGAAAATCGAGGTGAGTTCATTCTGTCGCGCGACATCGCGGATGCGCAGATGCTGGGGGCTGTCGGGCATCGGTACCGCGCCGCCCGAGGGCACCTCGCAGACCAGTCCGAAACCGGATTTGCCGAGATCGAGCGAGAACATTGTGCCCGCCGGAATGGCCAGCGCATTATGCACCCCGACGCCGCGCCGCACACCCTCGATCACCGCGATGCCCTGGCCGCGGGTGATCCAGACCAACGCGTGATGCGGACAGGAATGTTGCAGCGTGGCGCGCCAATTGGCCCCTCGCGCCCATTGCACCACGGTCATGACTTGCGCGTGTGGCATATGGCGGATGTCCTGAAAATAGTCGCGTTTGGACTAGTCTTCGCACGAATTTGAAGAGTTGTCAGGAGAAAATTGCGAAAAATCTAAAGCGCATCGGCGGCGATCCGCCGCCAGTCGCGCATCCGGGCCCGAAACCAGCTACGTTGCCGCTTGGCATATTGCCGGGTCGCGATGGTGGCGGCGTCGCGCGCCGCCTCAAGCGTGATCTCGCCGCGCAGATGCGCCACCAGTTCCGGCGCGCCGATGGCTTTCATCGACGGCAGGGCTGGACCCCAATCGGTGAGGTTGGCGCGCACCTCGTCGAGCGCGCCGGCCGCCAGCATCGCGTCAAACCGACGGGCGATGCGGGTGTTGAGCCAATCCTTGTCTGCCTCGACCAGGAGTGCCGTGCAGGCCGTGACCGGCAGCAGGGGCGGCGGCGTGGTGTCCTGCCATGCGGCAAGTCCCCGCCCGGTGGCCTGCTGCACTTCCCAGGCGCGTTGCGCGCGCATCGGGTTCTGCGTGTCAATACGGGCGCGGGTGGTGGCGTCGATGCCGTCGAGAAGCGCGTCGATGCCGCGGTTGGTGCGCAGACGGTCGCCCTCGGCGCGGATCGCGGCCGGTGTGGCCGGGATCTCGGCCAACCCTTCGGTGAGGGCGGCGAAGTAGAGCCCGGTGCCGCCCACGACGATCGGGCGTTCGGGACCGTCGAGCAGGTCCGCCACCTCGCGCAGCCAGTGGCCCGCCGAATAGTCCTGCCGCGCGCCGACATGCCCATATAGCCTGTGTGGCAGGGCCGCTTCATCCGCCGCATCGGGCCGTGCCGAAAGAATACGCCAGTTTTCATAGACCTGCAGCGCGTCGGCATTGACGATCACGCCGCCCTGCGCCCGTGCGATCGCCATGGCGAGCGCCGATTTTCCGCTCGCCGTCGGTCCCGCGATCAGGACGGGGCGGGTGGGGTCGATGTCGGGTAGGGTGTCCATACTCCTGCGTTAGCCAAGTTGCCCGCGCTTGACGAGAGGGATTTCGGGCGGTTTCCCGCGCCAGCGCGGTTTTCAGCGATTGCACCTGCCGCCCATTTGCGACATTTTGCGGCCAACCCGAAATTCAGCGGAGATTGCGATGACAGCCCCCGACAGCCCGAAGCCGAGATTCAGCCGCGTCATGCTCAAGATCTCGGGGGAGGCGTTGATGGGGGATACAACCTACGGTCTGCACCCCCCCACCGTCGAGCGCATCGCACGCGAGGTGAAGATCGTCCACGATCTCGGCGTCGAGATCTGCATGGTGATCGGCGGCGGCAACATCTTTCGCGGTTTGCAGGGGTCCGCGCAGGGGATGGAGCGTACCACAGCCGACTACATGGGCATGCTGGCCACGGTGATGAACGCGCTCGCCATGCAATCGGCGCTGGAAAAACTCGGCGTCTATTGCCGGGTGATCTCGGCCATCCGGATGGACGAGGTGGCAGAGCCCTATATCCGCCGCCGCGCGGTGCGCCACCTGGAGAAAAAGCGGGTCTGCATCTTTGCGGCAGGCACCGGCAACCCCTATTTCACCACCGACACGGCGGCCACGCTGCGCGCCAACGAAATGGCCTGCGAGGCGATCCTGAAGGGCACCAAGGTGGATGGCGTCTATGACAAGGACCCGATCAAGCATGCGGATGCCAAGCGCTTCGAACAGGTCACCTATGACGAGGTTCTGGCGCAGCATCTGGGGGTGATGGACGCCTCGGCGATTGCTCTGGCGCGTGACAACAACCTGCCGATCATCGTCTTCTCGCTCGATGAGCCGGGCGGGTTCAAGGGCATTCTCGCCGGCGAGGGTACCTATACAACCGTGCACGGTTGAGGCTAAACAGGGGACAAGAGGCAGCCCGCAAGAAGGACCGAACGACATGGCTGACGATATTGAAATCGACACGGGCGACCTGGAGCGCCGGATGGAAGGGGCGATGAATTCGCTCAGGACCGAGTTTGCCTCACTGCGCACAGGCCGGGCCTCGGCCTCGATGCTGGAGCCGGTGCAGGTCGATGCCTATGGCCAGATGACCCCGATCAACCAGGTGGGCACGGTCAACGTGCCGGAACCGCGCATGGTGACCATCAATGTCTGGGACAAGGGCCTGGTCGGCAAGGTCGAGAAGGCCATCCGCGAAAGCGGACTGGGGATCAACCCGCAGCTCAATGGCACGATCATCATGCTGCCGATCCCCGAGTTGAACGAAGAGCGTCGCAAGGAGTTGACCAAGGTCGCCTCGCAATACGCCGAACATGCCCGCGTGGCGATCCGCAACGTCCGCCGCGACGGCATGGATAAGATCAAGAAGGCCAAGGCCGGCGGCATGTCCGAGGACGATCAGAAGTTCTGGGAGACCGAGGTGCAGGATCTGACCGACCGCTTCATCAAGCATGTCGACGAGGCGCTGGAGCACAAGCAAGCCGAGATCATGCAGGTCTGAATGATGAAGGACGCGTACATGGCAAAGACCAAGCCCGCAGGCGAGGGCCCGCGTCATGTGGCGATCATCATGGACGGCAATGGCCGCTGGGCGCAAAAGCGCGGACGTCCGCGCCTCTTTGGTCATCACGCGGGCGCGCGCCGGGTGCGCGAGATTGTCGAATCCTGCCCGGGCCTCGGCGTCAAATACCTGACAATGTTTGCCTTTTCGACGGAAAACTGGCGCCGCACCCAGACCGAGGTGGCCGGGCTGATGAGCCTCTTTCGCCGCTACATCATGAAGGAAATGCAGGAGTTCGTGCGCGAGAATGTGCGCGTGCGCTTCATCGGCGACCGGCCCCGGCTCGATGCCAAGCTGCGCGGGCTGATGGATGAGGCCGAGGCGATGACCGCCCACTGCACGGGCACGAACCTGACCATCGCGCTCAATTACGGCGGGCGCGACGAGGTTTCGCGCGCCACTCAGCGGCTGGCGCGGGACGTGGCGGAGGGGCGGCTCAGACCCGAGGATGTCGATGAGGAGACGCTGCCGCGCTACCTCGATACCTGCGTGCTGCCCGATCCCGATCTGGTGATCCGCACCAGTGGCGAGGCACGGATTTCCAATTTCCTGCTGTGGCAGTCGGCCTATGCGGAATACGAGTTCATCGACACGCTCTGGCCCGATTTCACGCCTGACATCTTTGCGTCGCTGCTGGCGCAATACGGCGCGCGCGACCGGCGGTTCGGGGCCGTCCCCGCATGAGTGCTGCCGCCCGATGGTACGATCTGGCCCCGAGGATGATCTCGGGGCTGGCCATGGTGGCCGTCGGCGCAGGGGCGATCTGGATCGGCGGCGCGGTCTTTGCCGGGCTGGTCGCGGCGCTGGCCGGGCTGACGGTCTGGGAAGGCGCGCGCATGTTCGCGGCCCCTGACGCACCGCGCTCGGGCCTGTTGGCCGCGACTGCGGTGGTGCTGGCGCTCTGGCTGCCGGGCCTTGTGGTGCTGCCGCTTTTGCTGGCGGTGGCGCTGGTCACGGTGCGGGCGGTCGAGCGCGAGCGCGGGCCGTTCTTCGCACTCACCCTCTGGGCGCTACTGGGCTGCTACGCCATGGGTCTGCTGCGTGCCGAGGCGGGGGGCGTCTGGGTGCTGTGGCTGGTCTCGATCGTGGTCGTCTCTGACGTGGCGGGCTATTTCGCGGGCCGCAGCCTGGGCGGGCCGAAATTCTGGCCGCGCGTCAGCCCAAAGAAAACCTGGTCGGGCACCGTGGCGGGCTGGCTCGGGGCAGGGATCATCGGTGCGCTCTTCGCGGTCTCGACCGGGACCGGGCTGGAGCTCATTCCGGTCTCGATCCTCGTCGGGTTTGCCGGGCAGATGGGCGATATCGCCGAGAGCGCCGTCAAGCGACTGCGCGAGGTCAAGGATAGTTCCAACCTCATTCCCGGCCATGGTGGCGTGCTCGACCGGTTCGATGCGATGCTGGGGGCGGCGCTGGTGGTGGTGATCCTGTGGGCGCTTGGCCTGATGCCGGGGGTGGCATGAAGCGGGTGTCCATTCTGGGCGCATCCGGCTCGGTCGGGCAGAGCACGATCGACCTTATTTCGCGTGATCCGGAGGCCTATGACGTGGTGGCGCTGACCGGGGGCGGCAATGTCGCGCGACTGGCGGCCGATGCCCGTGCGCTCAACGCCGATCTGGCAGTCGTGGCGCAGGAGGATCTGTTGCCGGATCTGCGCGCCGCGCTCGATGGCTCGGGGGTGGAGGCCGCCGCCGGGCGCAACGCGCTGATCGAGGCGGCGCGGCGGCCCGCAGATTGGGTGATGTCGGCTATCGTGGGCGCGGCGGGGCTGGCGCCCGGTCTGGCGGCGCTGGAGCAGGGCGCGACGCTGGCGCTGGCCAACAAGGAATCGCTGGTCACTGCCGGGCCACTGCTGATGGCGACGGCGCGGACGCATGGCGCGCGGATTCTGCCGGTGGACAGCGAGCATTCGGCGATCTTTCAGGCGCTCGTGGGTGAGGACCGGGCGGCGGTGACACGCGTGATCCTGACCGCCTCGGGCGGGGCGTTTCGCGACTGGCCGCTGGAGCGGCTGGCGGCGGCGACGGTATCAGAGGCGTCCTGCCATCCCAACTGGGATATGGGACAGCGGATCACCATCGATTCGGCGTCGATGTTCAACAAGGCGCTGGAGATGATCGAGGCCCGCGAATTCTTCGGCTTTGCCCCGGATCAGATCGAGGTTCTGGTGCACCCGCAGTCGCTGGTGCACGCGCTGGTGGGGTTCTGCGATGGCGGGCTGATAGCGCATGTCGGCCCGCCGGACATGCGCCATGCCATCGGTTATGCGCTCAACTGGCCGGACCGGCGCAGCTTGCCGGTGGCGACGCTTGATCTCGCGGCGGTGGGACTGCTGGAGTTTCGTGCGCCCTGCGAGACGCGCTATCCTGCGCTGCGGCTGGCGCGCGAGGTGATGGCGGCGGGCGGTTTGACGGGGGCGATATTCAACGCCGCCAAGGAACGCGCGCTGGATCACTTCATCGCCGGACGAGTGCGCTTTACCGATATGAGCGCGATTGTCGAGGACACTCTCGCAGCCCTTTCAGCGCAGCCCGAGGCGCGTTGTGACGATCCGACCCTTGATGTGGTGGCCCATATGGACCATCTGGCAAGGGATGAGGCCGACCGGGCGGCCATGATGCGACAAATTTAGGGACAGCACGTGGATATACTGACTTTCCTGCCGCAATTCGGCAGCGTTTTCATGACCATACTGGCCTTCATCGTGGCCCTTTCGGTGATTGTGGCGGTGCATGAATACGGCCATTACATCGTCGGGCGCTGGTCCGGCATCAAGGCGGAGGTGTTCTCGCTCGGCTTTGGCCCGGTGCTGTTTTCGCGCGTTGACCGGCATGGCACACGCTGGCAGGTGGCGGCGCTGCCGTTTGGCGGCTACGTGAAATTTCTGGGTGATTCCGACGCGGCGAGCGGTAAGGACGGCTCGGCAATTGCGGACCTGCCGCCAGAGCGTTTGCGCCAGACCATGCACGGTGCGCCGCTCTGGGCGCGCACGGCGACGGTGGCGGCGGGGCCGGTGTTCAACTTCATCCTGTCGATTCTGGTGTTCGCTGCGGTGATGATGTCCGGTGGCAAGACCGCCGATCCGCTGACCGTGGGCGAGTTGAAGCCGCTGCCGTTTGAGGGGGTGACGCTGCAACCGGGCGACGAGATCTTGTCGGTCGCAGGCACGTCTCTGCCGGATATCGAGAATGGCGAGGTCTATGACGAGTTTCTCGACACGCTGCCGATGCGCGCGCTGCTCGAGTATGAGGTTCGGCGCGCGGATGACCGCGTGACCGCGCAGGGCCCGCATCTGCTTCCTCCGTTGGTGGGGAGCCTGTCGCCGCAATCGGCTGCGTTCGATGCCGGGCTGAAGGCGGGCGACGTGATCACCGCCGTGAACGACCGGCCCGTCGTGGCATTTTCGGAACTCAAGGAGATCGTCGAAGGCTCGAACGGGGCGCCGCTCGCGCTGACCATGTGGCGGCCTGAAAGCGGCCCATATGAGACAACGCTGACCCCGCGCCGGGTGGATGAGCCGCAGCCCGAGGGCGGATTCAAGACCGAATGGCGCATCGGGGTGGCGGGGGCCATGGCATTCGAGCCCGCAACCGAGGCGCTCGGTCCGGTCGAGGCGCTCGGCGCTGCGGTGACACAGACCGGTGATATCATTCGAAGCTCGCTTTCAGGCCTCTATCACATGGTCACCGGGGCGATCAGCAGTTGCAACATGTCCGGCCCGATCGGCATCGCCGAGGTGTCGGGTGCGATGGCCAGCCAGGGCGCGCAAAGCTTCATCTGGTTCATCGCGGTGCTCTCGACCGCCGTGGGGCTTCTGAACCTCTTCCCGGTGCCGGTGCTCGATGGCGGGCATCTGGTGTTCTATGCCTATGAGGCCGTCGCCGGTCGCCCCCCGAGCGATCGCGCATTGCGGGTGCTGATGACGGTGGGGCTGACGCTGATCCTGTCGCTGATGCTGTTTGCGGTGTTCAACGATCTCTTCTGCCCGTGACGCGCGCCTGCGGGGCGGAGGCCGGAATTTGAGTATTTGTGGAACGGTGACGGGCAGGGGGTGTTTTTGCCGCTTGGTTGATTTATCCTGCCGGGCAACGAGACCGGGGATCGGCGGATGAGCAGTATCATTCGAACATGGCTGATGCAGCTGGCGCTGCTGGTCTGTGCCTTTAGCGCGCAGGCGCAGGGGGAAGGATTCAGCGGTCTGGCGCGGCTCGATCCGGCGCGGAGTGCGATCACCGATGCGGGCGGCGGGCTCGATGTGACGCTGGCGCTGTCGCAGGGCGTGCCTTGGCGGGTCTTCACACTCGACGATCCGGCGCGTCTGGTGCTCGATTTCCGCGAGGTGGACTGGCAGGGCGCGGGAGCGCGCGAACTGATCGACGGGCAACGCGCGCTTGGCCTGCGGCTGGGGCAGATCCGGCCCGGCTGGTCGCGCATGGTGGTCGATCTCGCAGGGCCGCATGTGCTGGAAGAGGCCGGGCTGCGTGTCGATCCGCAGAGCGGCATGGCCCTGCTGCAACTGCGCCTCGGCGCACCGGATCCGCAGACCTTTGCCGCTGAGGCGGGCGCGCCTGACCTGCCGGGTTGGGATTTGCCCGCCGCCGCGCCCGTGCCCGAGCCGCCCGCGCCCCACAGCGGTGCCTTGCGCGTGGTGCTCGATCCCGGGCATGGCGGCATTGATCCGGGGGCTGAGGCGGATGGCACGCAGGAAAAGGACTTGATGCTGACCTTCGCGCGCGAATTGCGCGAGGTGCTGATGCGCGCGGGCGGCTTCGAGGTGGTGCTGACCCGCGATGCCGACGAATTCGTCAGCCTGGAGCGGCGGGTGGCACTGGCGCATCGGGCCGGGGCGGATGTGTTCGTGTCGCTGCATGCCGATGCGCTCTCGGGCGCGCGGGCGCGCGGGGCGTCGGTCTATACGCTCTCTGACAGCGCGTCGGATGCCGCGAGTGCCGCGCTGGCCGAGCGCCACAACCGCGCCGATATCCTCGCCGGGGTCGATCTGAGCGGCAAGGACGACGTGGTGGCCGACGTGCTGATGGATCTGGCGCGGATGGAGACGCAGCCGCGCGCCGATCATCTGGCGGAGGTGCTGCTCGATACATTGCGCGCCGCCGATCTGCCCCTCTTGTCGCGGCCCCAGCGGCATGCCGGGTTCTCTGTGCTCAAGGCCCCGGACATCCCCTCGGTGCTGATCGAACTGGGATTTCTCTCCAGCCAGCGCGACCTCAAGAACCTGCGTGATGCCGACTGGCGGGCACAGGTGGCGGAGACCCTGCGCGATGCGCTCGGGACATGGCGCGACGCTGATGCGGCGCGCGCCGGGCTGGTACGGCAATGAGCGGGGCCGCGCCAATCCTTTTGACCCTTGCGCCAGTGATGCCTATATGAGGCGCATTCATCCAGCGGGGGCGCGCGTGTTTCGACCGATTCTGAGCCTGTTCGGCACTGTCTTCAGCCTGATCACCCTGATCGTGGTGATCGTCGGGCTGTCGATCGGCGCGATCCTGCATATCTACGGCAAGGATTTGCCAAGCCATGAGAGCCTGGCCAATTACACGCCGCCCACGATCAGCCGGATCTATTCCAGCGAGGGGCGGATCATCGACGAGTTTGCCCGCGAGCGGAGGCTCTTCACCCCTGCCGAGGATATTCCCGATCTGGTGAAACAGGCCTTCATCAGTGCCGAGGACAAGAATTTCTACGAGCATGGCGGCTATGACGCCGTGGGCATCGCCTCGGCCATCGTCGATGCTGTCAAGTCGCGCGGGCGCAATCTGCGTGGCGCCTCGACCATCACGCAGCAGGTGATGAAGAATTTTCTGCTCTCCGGCGACCGGCAACTGGAACGCAAGATCAAGGAGATCATCCTTGCCACCCGGATCGAGGAGACGCTGAGCAAGGAGAAGATTCTCGAGCTTTACCTGAACGAGATTTTCCTCGGTCAGAACAGTTATGGCGTCACCGCCGCCGCGCAGACCTATTTCAACAAGACCCTGAGCGAACTGGCCCCGCACGAGGCGGCGACCATCGCGGCCATGCCAAAGGCCCCGAGCGATTATCACCCGGTGCGCGAGAAGGCGCGTCTGCTCGACCGACGCAATTTCGTGCTGCGGGAGATGTGGGAGAACGGCTATCTGACCGAGGCGGAGTATGATGCGGAGCGCGAGGCGCCGCTGCGCTCGGTGCAGAACGGAGATTTCGCGCCGTTCAGCGCCGATTTGCCGCCGCGCGATTACTTTACCGACGAGATCCGCCGACAGCTCAGCGAGGATTTCGGCGAGGGCGAGTTTTTCTCGGGCGGGCTGTCGGTGCGGGCAACCGTCGATCCCGAGATGCAGGAGAATGCGGCCCGCGCGCTGCGACGCCAGCTGGAGCAATATGATCGGGGACGGGGGCGCTGGCGTGGCACCGGGCAGACCCTGCCGGTCGAGGCGCTCGCCTCGGAGGACAGCTGGCGCGCGGCACTCAACGATCTGCGTGTGCCGCGCGATATCGAATTGAACGGGCAATGGTATCCGGCGGTGGTGCTGGAGACCGGCGACCAGACGATGCGTATCGGCATCGAAGGCGTCGAGGGCGTGCAGGAGGTGCCGCGCGCCGATATCGCCTGGCTGCCCGGCGATTTCCACGAAACGTTTGACCCAAGCGACGTGGTGCATGTGCGCCGAATGACCGAGGACGGGAGCGGCGATTTCCTCCGCTGGAGCCTGCGGCAGGTGCCCGAGGTCGAGGGCGGCTTCATGGCGATGGATGTCAACACGGGCCGGGTTCTGGCGATGCAGGGCGGGTTTTCCTATCAACATTCGGTGTTCAACCGCGCCACCCAGGCGATGCGCCAGCCCGGCTCCAGCTTCAAACCCTTTGTCTATGCCGCAGCCCTCGACAGCGGCTATTCCCCGGCCACGATCATCATCGACGCGCCGATCGAGATCGACACGCCGCAGGGTTTGTGGCGGCCGCGCAACTCATCGAACAAGTATTACGGTCCGACACCGTTGCGGACCGGCATCGAGCAATCGCGCAACCTGATGACCATCCGCCTCGCGCAGGAGGTGGGGATGGATGTGATCGCGGATTACGCCGAACGTTTCGGGGTCTATGACAATATGGGCAAGTTTCTGGCGAATTCGCTGGGCTCCGAGGAGACGACGCTGTTCAATATGGTTGCGGCCTATGCAATGTTCGCCAATGGCGGCGAGCGGGTGCGTCCGAGCCTCGTGGACCGGGTGCAGGACCGTTATGGCCGCACCATCTATGCCCAGGATCAGCGGCAATGCGTGGATTGCGACGATCCCACCCTGCCCGAGGGCCGGGGCCCGCGCATCGTGTCGGATCGCGAGCGGGTGATGAATGCGGTCACCGCCTATCAGCTCACCTCGATGATGAAAGGCGTGGTGGATCGTGGCACCGCGTCGGGAGCGATCGACCTGCCGGTTCCGGTGGCGGGCAAGACCGGCACCACCAATGATGCGCGCGACGTGTGGTTCGTGGGCTTTACCAGCAATATTGCCGCCGGGTGCTATATCGGACACGACCAGCCGCGCGGACTTGGGCGCGCGGCCTATGGCGCGTCGATGTGCGGGCCGGTGTTTCAGGAATTCATGACCGACGCGGTGGCCAAGTATGGTGGCGGTCCGTTCGAGGTGCCGCCCGGCGGTCAATTCATCAAGATCGACCGGTTCAGCGGCGCGCGTCTGCCCGACGACGCCGAGGGGGCGAATGTCGTGGCCGAGTATTTCCGCGACGGCGAGGAGCCGATCTTCGGAGTGGCCTATGATGGCGGCTTTGCGATGGGCAACGATCTCGATCTTTACAGCGGCGGTGAAAACGAGCAGGTGCGCGACGTGACCACCTCGACCGGCGAAAAGGCACAGGTCGGCGGCAAGGCGACCTTTGGGTCAATGAGTTCGGGCGGGCTTTACTAGGGCTGGGCTCCGGATGTGCCGATGGGGCGGAATAGCCTGAACCGGACATCCGATTGAAGCATCCTGCGCGGCTCACTGCAACGGCAGCAAACGGCCAGAACCGGATCCAGTATGCCCGTGATGCGCATCTCCGCGATGACGTGCTGCCCTTGCCCGGCCCGCCGCCCTGCGATATCACCCGCATCTGAGCAGGCAAGGACAGATCAGACAATGCGCGCCGAAACCCAGACCCTCGTTTCCGAGATCGAAAAATCGCTCGAGTTGCTGCGCCAGCGGCTGGGGTGGGAGACTGCCCAGCACCGGCTGGAGGAATTTAATGCCCGGGTCGAGGACCCGACGCTCTGGGACGACCCCGCGCAGGCGCAAAAGCTGATGCGAGAGCGGCAGGCGCTGGTCGACGCGCTGGAGACCCATGACAACATCAAGCAGGAGATGGAGGATCAGCTTGGCCTGATCGAGTTGGGCGAGATGGAGAACGATACCGAGGTCGTGAGCGAGGCCGAGGCCGCGCTGCGCACCCTCGCGAAGGTGGCCGCCGCCAAGGAGCTCGAGGCGCTGCTCGACGGCGAGGCGGATGCCAATGACACCTTCCTTGAGATCAATGCGGGCGCCGGTGGCACCGAGAGCTGCGACTGGGCGTCGATGCTGGCGCGGATGTATGTCCGCTGGGCCGAAAAGCGCGGCTACACCGTCGAGCTGCAATCGGAATCGGCGGGGGAAGAGGCGGGGATCAAATCCGCCGCCTACAAGATCAGCGGGCACAATGCCTATGGCTGGCTGAAATCGGAATCGGGCGTGCATCGCCTTGTCCGGATCTCGCCGTTCGATTCGGCGGCCAAGCGCCACACCTCGTTTTCGTCGGTCTGGGTTTATCCGGTAGTCGACGACAATATCGAGATCGAGGTGAATCCCGCCGATATCCGCATCGACACCTATCGCAGTTCGGGCGCGGGTGGGCAGCACGTCAACACCACCGACTCGGCGGTACGGATCACCCATATCCCGACCGGCATCGTTGTGACCTCAAGCCAGAAATCCCAGCACCAGAACCGCGACATCGCCATGAAGGCGCTGAAATCGCGGCTCTACCAACAGGAGCTTGACCGCCGCAACGCCGCGATCAACGAGGCGCATGACAACAAGGGCGATGCGGGATGGGGCAATCAGATCCGCTCTTACGTGCTGCAACCCTACCAGATGGTCAAGGATCTGCGCACCGGGGTGGAGACCTCCGATACCAAGGGGGTTCTGGACGGCGATCTCGATCAGTTCATGGCGGCAACGCTGGCGCAGAATGTCAGCGGCAAGAGCCGCGCCGAGGCGCAGGGGGGCGATTGACCGCCTTGCGGCGCGCACCTAGGGTGGGGGCAAAGAAATTGTCATGTTTTAGGGGCGCGCGCTCGCATTGGTGCTTCCAACCGGCGCTTTGAACGACTAGATAAACCAATGATATTCCCGGGGGCGATCGATGGACCCCCGTGAAAGGGAGAGACAGACATGCTGAACAATATCGGCCTTCCCGGCCTTCTTCTCATCGCCGTGGTGGTGCTGGTGCTATTCGGTCGCGGCAAGATTTCCTCGCTGATGGGCGAGGTGGGCAAGGGCATCACCTCGTTCAAGAAGGGTGTTGCCGAGGGCACCAAGGAGCTCGACGAGGACTCCAAGAAGGACGACGAGGTCGAGACCGCCCGCGACGTGACCCCCGAAGACAAAAAAGACAAGGTCTGATCGCCAAATGTTCGACCTGGGCTGGACCGAGCTTTTGCTCATCGGCATCGTGGCGCTGATCGTCGTGGGCCCCAAGGACCTGCCCGGGATGTTTCAAGCCGTGGGCAAATTCGTGGGCAAGGCCAAGGGCATGGCGCGCGAATTCAGCCGCGCGATGAATGATGCCGCCGATCAATCCGGCGTGAACGATATCCAGAAAACCTTCAAGGCCGCGTCCAACCCGATGAAATCGGCGATGGATGAGGTCAGGAAGACGACCGAGAACGCGACCCGCGATCTGACCACGGTTGACACCCCCGCGCTCAGCCCCGAACGGCAGGCGCAGGCCGACAAGATCCGTGAAAAGGCAGGCGAGATGGCCACCGCCCGCCGCGCCGCCGAGGCCGAGGCGGAGGCCAAGACCGCCGAGGCGCAGACCACGGACGCGCCCGCTAGCAAGGCTGCCAAGCCGAAGCCCAAAGCAAAACCCAGGGCCAAGGCCAGCAAGCCCGCCGCGGCCAAGACCAAGGCCGAGGACAAGGCATGAGCAGCCCAGACGAGATCGACGACAGCAGTGCCCCGCTGATCGAGCATCTGGCGGAACTGCGCACGCGGCTGATCCATTCGGTCGTGGCCTTCATCATCGGCATGGTGATCTGTTTCACCGTCGCCACCCCGATCTTCAACTTCCTCACCGCGCCGCTCTGTCAGGTCCTGGCCGAGCGCGGGCAGGATTGCGACCTGATCTTCATCTCCCCGCAAGAGGGGTTCTTCGTCGCCATCAAGGTCTCGCTTCTGGGCGGGTTCATGCTGGCCTTTCCCTATATCGCCAACCAGATGTGGCGGTTCGTGGCACCGGGGCTCTATAAATCGGAAAAGGGCGCGTTCCTGCCCTTCCTCGTCGCGTCCCCGTTCATGTTCTTCCTCGGCGCGTCCTTCGCATTCTACGTGGTCACCCCGCTGGCCTATGACTTCTTCCTCGGTTTCCAGCAATTCGGCGGGCAGGGCGAGGTGGTCGAGGGCGTGCAGGGCGCGGCTCCCCTGTCGGTGGTGTTCCAGGGCTCCGCGCAGGAATACCTCAACCTGACGATCAAGTTCATTGTGGCCTTTGGTCTCTGTTTCCAGCTTCCCGTGCTGCTCACGCTTATGGGCAAGGCGGGGCTGGTGAGCGCGCCGGGCCTGCGGTCGGTGCGCAAATACGCTGTGGTCGGCATCCTTGTGCTGGCCGCCTTGGTGACGCCGCCCGATGTCATCACCCAGATCATTCTCTTCGTCGTGGTTTACGGCCTCTACGAGGTATCGATCCAGCTTGTGCAGCGCGTGGAGCGCAAGCGCGAGGCGGAACTGCGCGAACAGGGCCTGTGGTTCGATGACGACGACGATGACGAGATCGTCCCCGACGAGGAGGAGTTGCAGGCCGAGTTCGACCGCGACGCCGCCAAGGGCAAGGACAAGGACTGAATGACCGCCGACCCGATGGACCGAATCGCCGCCGCGCTGGAGCGGATGGCCCCCGCCCCGCTGACCGCGCCCGATTTCGACACAGCCGATGCCTTTGTCTGGCATGTGTCGCCGGATCGGCTCGAGCCGGTGGCGACCGTCAACCGAGTCGATATGCAGCTTCTGGTCGGCATCGACCGGTCGCGTGATACGCTCCTTGCCAATACCCAGCAATTCGCGCGCGGTCTGTCGGCCAATAACGCGCTGCTATGGGGCGCGCGAGGCATGGGGAAATCGAGCCTTGTGAAGGCGGTACATGCGTCTGTGCGAGCCGAGGGGCTGCCGCTCAAGATCGTGGAATTGCAGCGCGAGGATCTGCCCTCGGTGGGTCGTCTGCTGAACTTTTTGCGCGGGGCGGATGCGCGGTTTCTGCTGTTTTGCGACGATCTGAGTTTTGGTCATGACGACCAGCATTATAAATCGTTGAAAGCGGTGCTCGATGGCGGGATCGAGGGGCGGCCCGAGAACGTGGTTTTCTACGCCACCTCGAACCGCCGCCACCTGATGCCGCGCGACATGATCGAGAACGAGCGCTCGACCTCGATCAACCCCTCCGAGGCGGTCGAGGAAAAGGTGTCGCTCTCGGATCGGTTCGGGCTCTGGCTGGGCTTTCATCCCTGCGATCAAGACGAATACCTGTCGATGATCCGGGGCTATTGCGATGCCTACGGGGTCGAGATCGACGACGCCACCTTACGCGCCGAGGCGATCGAATGGCAGGCCACGCGCGGTGCGCGTTCGGGCCGGGTGGCCTGGCAGTATTTCACCGACCTGGCGGGGCGGCGCGGCGTTCGGGTCTGAGCGCGCGCCGGGCCCCGGTCGAGCGCGCTCAGCCCGCGACAGAGGCCTTGTGGATACCGTCGATCGAGGCGGCGATCGTGGCGTTGAACTCAGCATCCGATTGCCGGGCCGAGAGCCCTTCGGTCAGCGCGCGGCTGAAGCTTGCGATCACGCCCCGGTTCTGCGCCAGACGCGCATTGGCCTCCTCCCGGCTATAGCCGCCCGACAGCGCCACCACGCGCAGCACGCGCGGGTGATTGACCAGCGCCTCGTAGAGATTGGGTGCCTCGGGCAGGGTCAGCTTGAGCATCACCTCCTGATCGGCGGGCAGGGCGTCGAGCTGCGCCAGGATCGCGGCGCGCAGCATCTCCTCGGCCTCGGCCTTGTCGGCGATGGAGATCGTGACCTCGGGTTCGATGATCGGCACGAGCCCGTGGCCGAGGATTTGCTGCCCGACCTCGAATTGCTGCGCGACCACGGCCTCGATGCCCGCTTCATTGGCCGCGTCGATGACCGAGCGCATCTTGGTGCCAAAAATCCCCGCCTCGACGCCGCGCGCGAGCAGCGCGTCGAGGTCCGGCATCGGTTTCATCAGCTTGACGCCGTCTGCCTCGTCGGCCAGCCCCTTGTCGACCTTGAGAAACGGCACCACGCCGCGCTCCTGCCAGAGGAAGTCGGGCGCGGGCTTGCCGCCAATGTCCCGATCCATGGTCATCTCGAAGAGGATCGCGCCGAGCACCTTCTCGCCGGTAAAGGCCGGGGCCTGCGCGATGCGGGCGCGCATGGCGTGGATCAGGTCGAACATTTCGGCGTCCGAGGCGTATTCGCTTTCCTCGACCCCGTAGAGGCGCAGCGCCTTGGGGGTGGAGCCGCCCGATTGATCGAGCGCGGCGATAAAGCCTTGCCCCTCGCGGAGTTTCTGTCTTTGCTCGGCCTGCGACATGCGATGCCCTCTTTGGTCAGGATGGAGTTTCCGCCGTCTTAGGCGAGGGGCGCGCGCCGTGCAATCGTGATGGCGCTAACAGCGGATGTCCGGGCTGCGGGCTTTTGGGGGTACTGCCGGAATTTCCAGCGACGGTCTCAGCGCAGCTTCGGCACCCCGCCGGGCAGGGTGTCACGCTCGACCACCCCGGCGCGCAAGGACCGCCCGATGCGATGCGCCAGGGCCGACCATGCGGCGGCCTGATCCGGGCGCAACTCAGCGCTCAACACACTGTCAAACAGGTCGAGCCAGGTGGAGAACATGCCGGGCCGGACATTCCTGGCCTTCACATGTGCAGCCATCGGCGACCCGTCATAGACCCGCTCATGCAGGATGGAATTGGCCCAGAAATCGGCGACCTTGGCCTCATGCGCCGGCCAGTCATCGACATGCACGGCAAAGACCGGGCCGAGCGTGGGATGCGCGCGCACCGCCTCGTAGAACGCGGCGACGACCCGCTCGATCTCGGGGCGGGTGATGTCAAAACGCGGGGGCAGGGCGGTTCTCATGGGTGTTATGTGGCCTGTCGGGGCGGTGGAGGCAAGCCCCGGGGGAAGTGTCATCATCCGGCTAGACCGGATGATCATCTGGCCGGGAGATCCTCGGGTCAGGCCCGAGGATGACGACGCAGTGCACCGGGGCGGGTCCGCGTGCGTCATCGCCCTCTGGACGTTGCCGTTCGCCCCCCCTATAAGGCGGGCCATGACGCAGACCTTCGCGATCATTATTCGAATTACATGCCCGGCGCTCTGACCCTATCGAGCCGCCGGGATCACAGGCGTTTGAGCCATCGCGCCGCCCCAGACCCCCAGATTTTCAACACCCCGTGACAAAGGACGTCACCCATGTGTTATGACATGCCCGACTACAAAGACACCCTGAACCTGCCGCAGACCGAGTTTCCGATGCGCGCGGGCCTGCCCAAGCGCGAGCCGGAATGGCTCGCCCGATGGGAAGAGATCGGCATCTACGAGCGGCTGCGCGAGCGGGCGGAGGGCCGTGCGCCCTTTACCCTGCACGATGGCCCTCCTTATGCCAACGGCCACCTGCATATCGGTCACGCGCTGAACAAGATCCTCAAGGACATGGTGGTGCGCTCGCAGCAGATGATGGGCCGCGACGCGCGCTATATCCCCGGCTGGGATTGCCACGGTCTGCCCATCGAATGGAAGATCGAGGAACAGTACCGCGCCAAGGGCATGGACAAGGACAAGGTCGATATCGTCGATTTCCGGCAGGAATGCCGCAAGTTCGCCGAGGGCTGGATCGATATCCAGCGTGAGGAATTCAAGCGGCTGGGGATCACCGGCTGTTGGGACCGGCCTTACCTAACGATGGATTTCCGCGCCGAGCGGATCATCGCGGAGGAATTCCAGAAGTTCTTGATGACCGGCGTGCTCTATCAGGGCTCCAAGCCCGTGATGTGGTCGCCGGTCGAGAAAACCGCGCTGGCCGAGGCGGAGGTGGAGTATCACGACAAGGAGAGCTTTACGGTTTGGGTGAAGTTCAAAGTCAGTGATTTCTCAGTTGGTGCTCCCGTTGTCGCTGACAAACCAGATGGAACTTTGAGCGATAATGCCAAGGCAGAGTACAAAGGTGCGGGTGACCTGAAGGGCGCCTTCATCGTCATCTGGACCACGACCCCTTGGACCATCCCATCCAACAAGGCCGTGGTCTATGGCGCTGACATTTCCTATGGCCTCTACGAGGTGACTGGCACGCCCGGTGAATGCTGGGCCAATGTGGGCGACAAGTTCATCCTTGCGGACAAGCTGGCCGGGGACGTGATGACCCGCGCTCGTCTGGAGGAAGGGATGTATACGCGCCTGCGCGACGTCACCGCCGATGAGCTGGCGGGCCTGTCGCTGCAACACCCGCTCGCCGGGGCAGAAGGCTCAAACGGCGAATGGGATGCCCCCCGCGATTTTCGGGCCGCTGATTTCGTCACCGATGAGGAGGGCACGGGATTTGTCCATTGCGCGCCGAGCCACGGGATGGAGGAATACGAGCTCTATCGCGGGCTCGGGATGCTGGGGCAGGTGATCACCTACAACGTGCTTGACGATGGGTCGTTCCGCCCGGATCTGCCGTTCTTTGGCGGCAAATTCATTCTTGATCGCAAGGGGAAAGAGGGCAACGCCAACAAGGCCGTCATCGACAAGCTGGTGGAGGTCGGCGGGCTGCTGGCGCGGGGCAAGATCAAGCACAGCTATCCGCATAGCTGGCGCTCCAAGGCGCCGGTGATCTATCGCAACACGCCGCAATGGTTTGCCGCCATCGACCGCGCGGTCGGTGACGGGCAGGACGAATACGGCACCACCATCCGCGAGCGTGCGCTCAGATCCATCGACGAGTTGGTGACATGGACGCCGAAAACCGGGCGCAACCGGCTCTATTCCATGATCGAGGCGCGGCCCGACTGGGTGCTCTCGCGTCAACGTGCCTGGGGCGTGCCGCTCACCTGCTTCACGAAGAAGGGGGCCACGCCCACCGATCCCGATTACCTCTTGCGCAACGCCGAGGTGAACGCGCGCATCCTTGCGGCCTTCGAGGCCGAAGGGGCGGATGCGTGGTATAAAGCGGGGGCCAAGGAGCGGTTCCTGGGCGGCATCGTCAACCCGGACGATTGGGACAAGGTCGACGACATTCTCGATGTGTGGTTCGATTCCGGCTCCACCCATGCCTTCGTGCTGCGCGACCGCGACGACGGGTCCGAGGACGGCATCGCCGATCTTTACCTCGAAGGCACCGATCAGCATCGCGGCTGGTTCCATTCCTCGATGTTGCAGGCCTGCGGCACCATCGGGCACGCGCCCTATCGCGGGGTGCTCACCCACGGGTTCACGCTGGACGAGAAGGGCAACAAGATGTCCAAATCGCTCGGCAACACCGTGGCGCCCGAGGATGTGACCAAGCAATACGGGGCCGATATCCTGCGGCTCTGGGTGGCGCAGGCGGATTACACGGCCGATCTGCGCATCGGGCCCGAGATCCTCAAGGGCGTGGCCGATGGCTATCGCCGCTTGCGCAACACGATGCGTTTCATGCTGGGCGGGCTGAGCCATTTCAGCGAGGCGGACCGCGTTGAACACTCGGAGATGCCGGAGCTGGAGCAATGGGTGCTGCACCGGCTGGCCGAGCTGGATCACAAGGTGAGGATGGGCTATGAAGCCTATGATTTTCAAGGTGTCTTCCAGCAGATATTCAACTTCGCCACGATCGAGCTGTCAGCCTTTTATTTCGACATCCGCAAGGACGCGCTCTATTGCGATGGCGATACTGCACGTCGCCGTGCGGCGCGGACGGTGCTTGATCTGCTCTTCCACCGGCTGACCACCTGGCTTGCGCCGGTGCTGGTCTTTACCATGGAAGAGGTCTGGCTGGAGCGCTTCCCTGGCGCGCAAAGCTCGGTGCATCTGACCGATATCCCGGACACCCCCGCCGACTGGCTGAACGAACCGCTGGCGGCGAAATGGGCGCAGGTGCGCCAAGCGCGGCGCGTGGTGACGGCGGCGCTGGAGGTGCAGCGCAGCGACAAGGTGATCGGGGCCTCACTGGAGGCGGCCCCCATCGTGCATGTGCGCGATACGGGCATGCTGGCGGCGCTGAAGTCGGTTAACTTCGAGGATATCTGCATCACCTCGGACATCACCCTCACTGACACGCCGCGCCCCGATGAGGCGTTCCGCCTGCCCGAAGTGGATACGGTCGGCGTGGTCTTTGCCAAGGCGGACGGTGAGAAATGTCAGCGTTGCTGGAAGATTCTGCCGGATGTGGGCAATCACGCCCATCCCGGCACCTGCAAACGCTGCGATGCCGCGTTGTCCAACATTAAGATTGAGGCGTAAACCGAAGGATTATTAAGGTATTGTTGCCAAGAAGAAGACGCAGGCGAGGCTCAGGCCTCGCCGCGTTCTTCGGCCTTGGCGCGGTTCCAGAGCGCGTCCATCTCCGTAAGATCCGACTGATCGGGTGTCATGCCCGCCTCGGATAACAGCGCCTCGATCCGCTCGAACCGGCGGGTGAATTTCGCGTTGGCGCGGCGCAGAGCGGTTTCTGGGCACAGATGCATGTGCCGTGCGAGATTGGCCATGACGAACAGGAGATCGCCGAATTCCTCTTCGACCTTGTCTTGTGTTAGATGCTCTGCGGCCTCGTGAAGCTCTTCAACTTCTTCCTGTATCTTGCTGAGAACGTGAGAGGTTTCAGGCCAGTCAAAGCCCACGCGTGCGGCGCGTTTCTGCAGCTTGACGGCCCGCAGCAGGGCCGGAAGCCCGAGCGCCACCCCGTCGAGCGTGCCGGATTTGGCCTCGGCTGCCCGCTCGGTGGCCTTGATCGCCTCCCAGTCGCGGGTCTGTTGTTCGGCGCTCTTGTCACGGCTCTCGGCCCCGAAGACATGCGGATGCCGCGCGACCATCTTGTCGGAAATCGCATTGGCCACGTCCTCGACATTGAAGAACCCGCGATCCTGCGCGATCTGCGCGTGAAAGATCACCTGCAGCAGCAGATCGCCCAATTCGCCGCGCAATCCCGGCCAGTTTTCCTGTTCGATGGCATCGGCGACTTCGTAAGCCTCTTCAATGGTATAGGGGGCGATGCTTGCAAAGTCCTGCTCGATATCCCAGGGGCAGCCGGTCTCGGGATCGCGCAACCGCGCCATGATGGCGATCAGGCGCGGCATGCCGCCTTTGGGGTCGTGAATGAGCGTGTCGTCAGGCATTGCAGCGGCCTCTGCTTTGGGGTTGAGTGGACCCTGACGCGAGAAGGAAAGGATGTCCAGAGATGGCCGTGATCAACCGCATAGCGGGCTTTGCCGATGAGATGACCACCTGGCGCAGGCACCTGCATGCCAATCCCGAAATCGGATTCGACTGTCATGAGACGGCAGCCTTCGTGGTCGAGCGGTTGCGGGAGTTCGGGATCACCCAGATCGAGACGGGCGTTGCCGAGAGCGGCGTCGTCGCGGTGATCGAGGGGCAGGGCGAGGGCCCCTGCATCGGCTTGCGCGCCGATATGGACGCGCTGCCGATGGAGGAGATCACCGGGGTCGAGTATGCCAGCCAACGCCCCGGAAAGATGCATGCATGTGGCCATGACGGGCATACCACCATGCTTCTCGGTGCGGCCAAGTACCTTGCCGAAACACGGAACTTCGCGGGCAAGGTGGTGCTGATCTTTCAACCCGCCGAAGAGGGGCCGGGCGGTGGCCGCGTGATGGTCGAGGAGGGTGTCCTGACCCGTCACGCAGTGGACCAGGTCTATGCGCTGCATACCTTGCCGGGCGCGCCGGAGGGCACGTTCGAGACGACGCCGGGGCCGATCATGGCGGCGGTGGATACGCTGCATGTGGACGTGATCGGGCAAGGCGGGCACGGTGCCTTTCCGCATGAGACGCGCGATCCGGTGATCGCTGCCGTGGCGATCGTGCAGGCCATCCAGACGATCATAACAAGGAACCGTAACCCTTTGGATGATCTGGTGATTTCGGTCACGCAGATCCATACCGGCAGTGCCGACAACGTCATTCCCGAGACCGCCTATATCAACGCCACAATCCGCACCTTCAGCCCTGAGGTTCAGGCGATGGTGCACCGGCGGCTGCGCGAGGTCGCCGAGGGCACGGCGGCGGCGCATGGCGTGCGCGCGGAGGTGAGAATCGACTTGGGCTATCCGGCGACGCTGAACGATGCCGACAAGACTGGCTTTGCCGCAGAGGTGGCGCGGGAGGTCGCGGGGGCCGACGCAGTGATCGCGGATCGCACCCGCGAAATGGGGGCCGAGGATTTCTCCTACATGCTGCAGGAGCGCCCGGGCTGTTATCTGTTCCTGGGCCAAGGCGACGGGCCGGGTCTGCATCATCCGGGGTTTAATTTCAACGATGCTGTAGCCCCGGCCGGGGCGTCGTTCTTTGCCCGGCTGGTGGAGCGGGCACAGCCGGTGAACGGAGGGGCGTGATATGGCGCTGGAAGATGCGAAAACACAAGTCGATCAGGCGTTTACGCGCGAAACCTCGCGTGGTCTGAGTTATGAGAATACCTTTGGTGGGGCGCTGTCCTTTGCGCGGCGGCGCTATACCAAGGATCTGACCGGCGTGGATGTGGCGATCACCGGGGTGCCGTTTGATCAGTCGGTGACCAACCGTCCGGGCACGCGGTTGGGGCCGCGCGCCATTCGCGAGGCGAGTGCGTTGCAGGTGTTCGATCCGCCTTATGGGTGGGACGGGTATGATCCGCTCTCAAGCCTCAGCATTGTGGATTATGGCGATCTGGCGTTTGATTACGCCAAGATCGCCGAGTTTCCCGAAGCGCTGACGGCGCATATCCGGGGCATCCTCGACGCCGGTGCGGCAACCATCACGCTTGGCGGCGATCACTATATTTCTCTTCCGATTCTAAAGGCTTACGTGGAGAAGTTCGGGCCCGTGGCACTGGTTCAGTTCGATGCGCATTCCGATACTTGGGTCGATGACGACATGGGGCGGATCGATCATGGCACGATGTTCTACAAGGCGGTGAAACTGGGGCTGATCGACGTCGAGCGGTCGGTGCAGGTGGGCATTCGCACGGTGAACCCTGACACGATGGGCATCACGACCATCGACGCGCGCGAGGTGCATCTGGAGGGCCCGGTCAGAACCGCAAGCAAGATCAAGGAGATCGTCGGCGATGCTCAGGTCTACATGACCTTCGATATCGACGCGCTGGACCCGGCATATGCGCCCGGCACGGGCACGCCGGTCTGGGGCGGGCTTACCTCGGCGCAGGCGGCGATCATGCTGCGCGATCTGGCCGACATTAACCTGCTGGGCGGCGATGTGGTGGAGGTGTCGCCGCCTTTTGATACGACCGGGTCCACGGCGATTGCCGGGGCGCATGTGGCGATGGAAATGCTGTGCCTCTGGGGCTGGACGCGGCAATGAGGTGGGCTGCCCGTCCTGCGTGATCGCCCGGCTTGACCGGACAGTCTGGTGGCCGGGAGATCCTCGGGTCAAGCCCGAGGATGACCGGTGACTGCCCGAGGAGGAAGGTCCATTCGCTCAGGCGTTGGCTTCGCGGATTTTCTCGGCGGCGGCCTTGTCATAGGTGACGCCGTTCTGCTCGAAGAGCTGGTCAAGCTCGCCCGAGAGGGTCATCTCGGTGATGATGTCGCAGCCGCCGACGAATTCGCCCTTGACGTAGAGCTGCGGGATGGTCGGCCAGTCTGAATAATCCTTGATGCCCTGACGGATTTCCTCGTCGGCGAGCACGTTCACATCGGCGAAATCGACGCCCATGTAGTTGAGAACGCCCGCCACGCGGCTGGAGAAGCCGCATTGCGGCATGTCCTTTGTGCCCTTCATGTAGAGCACCACGTCGGCGGATTTTACGGTTTCCTCGATGCGGGATTTTGCGTCGGTCATGTGCGGCTATCCTGTTCGTTGGTATCAGCGGGATCGGATTGGGTGCTGGCGGTGTCGTCGCCGTCGCCGGGGGTGTATCTCTCGGGATCGTAGCTTTCGTCATCCTCGGCGATGGCACCCACATGGGTAGTATTTGTTTCAGGGTCGTAAGTCAGCCCGTATTCGGCGCGCCCCTCACGCTTGAACCGGCTGTATTCCGACCATGTGGCGTAGACGAAGACCGCCACGAAGGGCAACAGCAGGAAAGCGACGATCAGGCGGACGTCCAAAACGGGTTACTCCGGGGCCTTTGTGGTGAGCGCGAGCGCATGCACCGCGCCGTTGGGGCCGTCCATCCTGCCCTTGAGCGCGGCATAGACCGCGCGCTGCTGCTGCACGCGGTTCATCCCGCGAAAGCTCTCGTCGATCACCTCTGCCGAGAAGTGCACGCCGTCGTCACCTTCGACCCGGATGCGGGCATTCGGCAGGGCTTCGCGGATCAACGCTTCAAGATCCGAGGCGAGCATGGCCATGGTCGTCTCCTTCGTCACGGTCTATCTCTGATTTAGAGCGCGACCGACCCGAGCGCAAGGGACCGTGACGGCTAGATCTCCTGACCCTTCTTCAGCAGGTCGTCGATCAACTGCCGTTGCAGCGCGCCGCTGTCGCCGCCGCCATAGCGCAGCGCGCCGCTTGAATACAGCGTGCCATAGCTCTGCGCGAGGTTCACCACCTGGCCGAGCCCGGAAATGAGCTGATCCTTTTCAAGCGGTGTCAGCGGGTGGATATAGGCAGACCAAAGGATCTCCTTGGCGATGGCGTAGCGCGCGTCGAGCGCTGTGTCAAAATTGGCCTGAAGGATGCGCTGCATGTCCTCGGCCGAGACCTCGTCGGCCTTGGCGATGGGGGTGATGGCGCGCATGCGGTCGGCGGCCTCGTCGGTGACGATCAGTACCTGCACCTCGTTGATGGTGAGCTGCCACATGGTGCCGTTTGATTGCGCCTCGGGGTCGAGCGCGCGCACGATCGCGTCGAGCCGGTCGAGCGTCATGGGGCCTTCGGGCGTGGCGGCGGGGGCGCTGTCGGAGGGAGGCTCAGGGATCGTCTCCGGCGCGGGTGCGGTCTCTTGTGCGGCAAGGCTCACCGGAAGCAACAGCAGGCTGGCGAGTAGGATCAGGGGGCGGAGCATCTGCGCGTCCTTTCATGGCGTTGGTCGAGCCTGCCACAGCGCGGACGGGCACGCCATGCCGCTCCGGAAAACGTGAAAGCGCGTCAGCCGCGCGACAGCCGCGCCGCGCGGCCGCCCCGACGCTTTTTCAGCAGTCCGGCGCGGTCGGGCAGGGCGGCCATCACCTCGCGCCGCTCAGCGCCGCTCATTTTCGACCAGCGGGTGATCTCGTCGATGGAGCGCAGACAGCCGGTGCAGATCCGTGCCTCGGGGTGCACCACGCAGACCCGGACGCAGGGGCTTTCGACCTCATCGCGCTGCCACGGTGTTTCATCCGTCATGTTCTGCCCTCATATGCCTCATCCGGTCCAGCACCCCTTGCAGGATATAGCTTGCCGCGACGCTGTCGATCACCTCTGCGCGACGCTTTCTGGTCGCATCCGCCTCCAGCAGGGCCCGTTCGGCGGCCACCGTGGACAGGCGTTCGTCCCAGAAACCGATTGGCCGGTCGGTCAGCGCGGCCAGATTGCGGGCAAAAGCGCGGGTGGATTGGCACCTTGGCCCCTCGCTTCCGTCCATGTTGCGCGGCAGGCCGAGGATCACGCCGCCCACCTCGCGCGCCGCGATCACCTCCAGCAGATGCGCGGCATCGAGGCCGAATTTGCGGCGCTTCACGGTCTCATGCGGGCTTGCCACCGACCAAAGCCGGTCTGACAGCGCCACGCCGATTGTCTTTGTCCCCAGATCAAGGCCCATTATCGCGCGCGCGCGCGGCAGGGCGGCGGCGAACCCGGCGATATCCTCGACGATCACTCTGCCACACCTGCGTTCTCCGCCGCCGCCCGCACGGTGGCAAGACGGCGCGGGAACTCGGCAAAGACCGCCTGCGCTTCGGTCCAGATGCGGCGCGCGCGGCCTGTCTCGCCCAGCACGCCATAGGCGTTGATCAGCCGGGCCCACTCGTCGGCGGTGCCGCCCTCTTGCGCAAGTCGGTTGGCCAGTTCCGCGACCATGCCCCGGATCAACTCCTGCCGGGCTTCGGGGTCCATGTCCTCGGCGGCCTCGATATCACCTGCCGAGGGACCGGGCGCGCCCACGGACGGCGGCAATCCATAACGTTCGCCTGCCCGCGCCGCCAATTCTTCGATGCCTGCCCGGATCGGCGGCACCCAGGGCGCGTCGGGCGTGCTGTCCTCCAGGAGGTCGCGCCACAGCCGGAACGCTGCATCGGGTCGGTCGATCTGCGTCATGTAAAGGCCAAGGTAGAATCGCGCGGTCGGCGCGCGCGGGTCGCGGTCGAGGGCTTCGCGCAGCGCCGCCTCGGCATCGCTCGAGACATAGCCGCTCGTGGCGTTGATCATCAACTCGGCCAGCGTGGCGTAATCCTCCGCGTTCGCGCCGTCTCCCTTGACCTCGATCAGCTGTGCCTGCGCTCGGCGCGCGGCCTCCATGTTGCCGAGCGCCGCCTCGCTGCGCACCAAAAAGCGCAAGCCCTGCTGATCCTCGGGCCGCTCCGCCACCGTTTCGCGCAGCCGCTCGACCAGCGCCATATATTCGTCGCTGGTGCCGTCGGGCCGGGCGGTGTCCTGCGGGGCAAAGCGGACCTCGGCCGCCGCCTGATCCAGGCGTTCGGCGCGCGCCGCCTCGGAATTAGCGATCCGCGTGGCCATCGGCAGGTCGCCGTAACCCGGCGCGCCGATCTTCGAATAAAGCAACACGCCACCGCCGGTGATCATTGCCACCACGACGCCGGCCATCGCCACCCCGAGCGCCTTTGGTTGCCCGCCGCTCTCGCCGCCCGCGCGCAGCTGCGCATCTGCGGCGAGGATCTTGCGCGACACCTCGGCGCGCAGCCGTTCGGCATCCTCGGCCTCCAGCACGCCACGTTTCGTATCACGCTCGATCTCGCGCAGCTGATCGCGGTAGACGTCGAGGTCATAGGCCGCAGGTGGCGCCTCGCCCACCCGGCCACGCATGAGCGTCAGCCCCAATATGGCCCCGACCCCGATTGCAAGGGCCGCCACGATGATCCAGAATACCATTGTCTCTCCTCGGGTGACTGCCCCCATGTAACGACCCGCAGCGGCGGAAAAAAGAGGCAGATGGTCACTTGGCCGAGGGTGGGGCGCGCCCCGATGTCGCAATGTCGCTATTGATACGCAAATCGCCGCCCCGGGTATCCTTTCCCCGGGCCGTCCATCGCATTACGGTGCCAACGCTACGCCCCTTGCGAATCCACCAACCCCGAGAGCGCGCATGAAACACTATTCCGCCTTTGCCGTCGCCCGAGAGGCGCTCCGCTACCACATGGGATGGGAGCGGGCATGGGCCTCGCCCGAGCCCAAAAAGAAATACGATGTCATCATCGTGGGCGCGGGCGGTCATGGCCTCGCCACCGCCTATTACCTCGGCAAGAATTTCGGCATCACCAATGTCGCGATTTTGGAGAAGGGCTGGCTTGGCGGCGGCAATACTGGCCGCAACACCACGATCATCCGCTCCAACTACCTGCAAGACCCCTCGGCGGCGATCTATGAGAAATCCCGCTCGCTCTACGAGACGCTGAGCCAGGATTTCAACTACAACATCATGTATTCGCCCCGCGGAGTGATCATGCTGGCGCAAACCGAGCATGAGGTGCGCGGCTATCAGCGCACGGCCCATGCCAATGCGCTCCAGGGCGTGACCACCGAATTCATCTCGCCCCAGCGGGTCAAGGAAATCGTCCCGATCATCAATCTCGACGGCCCGCGCTATCCGGTGCTGGGCGGCCTCTGGCAGGCGCGTGCGGGCACGGCGCGGCATGACGCCGTGGCCTGGGGCTATGCCCGGGCCTGCTCGGCCATGGGCATGCACATCATCCAGAAATGCGAAGTCACCGGGATCAGCCGTGACGGCGACAAGGTCACAGGTGTCACCACCAATCGCGGCGATATCGCCTGTGACAAGCTGGGGCTGGTCGTCGCCGGTCACTCCGGCCACCTCGCCGACATGGCGGGCTTCCGCCTGCCCATCGAGAGCGTCGCCCTGCAAGCGCTGGTCTCCGAGCCGATCAAGCCCTGCATGGATTGCGTCGTCATGGCCAACACCGTGCATGGCTACATGTCGCAGTCCGACAAGGGCGAGATGGTCATCGGCGGCGGCACCGACGGCTACAACAACTACACGCAGAGGGGCAGTTTCCACCATATCGAGGAGACCGTGCGCGCCCTGATCGAGACCTTCCCGATGGTCGCCCGCCTCAAGATGCTGCGCCAATGGGGCGGCATCGTGGACGTCACCGGCGACCGCTCGCCGATCCTCTCGAAAACCCCGGTCGATGGCATCTTCATCAACTGCGGCTGGGGCACGGGCGGGTTCAAGGCCATCCCCGGCTCCGGCTGGGGCTTTGCCGAACTGATGGCCAAGGGCCACTCGCCGCTCTGCGACGAGTTTGGCCTCGACCGCTTCTATCAGGGGCGGTTTATTGATGAATCCGTGGCTGCGGGGGTGGCGCACTGATGGAGTATCCGAAGGAAGATACAATAAAGAATCGCCTGAGACCCTACGCTATTGTTCTGTGGATTGCGTCAGGTTTGCTATTGGGACTCGGCATGTTTCTCGATTGGACCGGACTGGTTCCCGAGGCGCTTTCCCGAGCCGGTGCTCTTTCTGTTCTTCTAGCTCTTGCCGTATTCTTCTACTTGGAAAAGAGAGAGTTTTTGACCGGCAATCCCGCACATCTTTTTGACAGTGCGGGTCATGTCGTTCCCAAGGGCATAATTGGTCCTCATGTGACTTGGACTACAATACTGGGTTCTTTCACAGCCATTTTCGGGGATTTAATCGTGTCGCTTTTGAAATGTGGAGCAATGAAATGCTAATCCTCACCTGCCCCTGCTGCGGCGTTACGGGCGAAGAGACGGAATTCCACCAAGGCGGCGAGGCGCATCTCAAGCGTTTCGGCCCCGGCTCGGCGGATGATGAGTTCCACACCTACATGTTCGCCAAGGAAAACCCCAAAGGCGCGCATTTCGAACGCTGGCGGCATAACAACGGCTGCGGCAAGTGGTTCATCATGGCCCGCGATACCGTGACGCTCGAGGTCTACGGCAGCTATCCCGCCCAGACCCATGAGCCGCCCAAACATATCCGCGATGCGATCACCGCCAAACGCCCCGGCTGGACATGGCGCGACTTCGCATGAGCTTTCACCGTTCCAAAAATACTCACAACACGACGCCCGCACCGGGCACGAGGGTTTAAGACATGAGCACGCGTCTGGCCAAGGGTGGCCGCCTCCTCGACAAGGGCCGCGCCCTTCACTTCACCTTCAACGGCAAGCGCCTCAAGGGCCATGCCGGCGATACGCTCGCCTCGGCCCTTCTGGCCAATGATCAGATGCTGGTCGGGCGTTCGTTCAAATACCACCGCCCGCGTGGCATTGTGGCAAGCGGGGCCGAAGAGCCCAACGCGCTCGTCCATCTGGGCGAGGGTGCGCGCATGGAACCCAACCAGCGCGTCACCACGACCGAATTGTTCGACGGCCTGACCGCGACATCGCAAAACCACTGGCCCAGCCTTGAGTATGACATTGGCGCGGTCAACACGCATCTCGCGCGCTTCCTGCCTGCGGGCTTTTACTACAAGATGTTCATCCACCCGCGCCCCTTCTGGAAGCATGTCTACGAGCCGTTCATCCGCCAATCGGCAGGCTTGGGCAAGGCGACCAACCCCGGCGACCCCGACCGGTATGAGCATTTCTACTTCTTCTGCGACGTGGCCGTGATCGGTGGCGGCGTGGCGGGCCTGCAATCCGCCCTCGCGGCGGCAGAGGCCGGGGCCAAGGTGCTGCTGATGGAACAAACCGCCCATTGGGGCGGCCGCGCGCCGGTTGATGGCGGCGAGATTGATGGCCAGCCCGCCGAGGATTGGATCACCGCCACCATCGCCAAACTGCGCGACATGCCCAATGTCACCCTGCGCCTGCGCTGCATGGGGGCAGGGGTCTATGACCACGGCTATCTTCTGGGCTACGAGCGCGTGAATGACCACGCGCCCAGCACCGATACCCCCCGCCACCGCCTCTGGCGCATCCGCGCAGGCCAGATCATCACCGCCACTGGCGCGATTGAACGCCCGCTCAGCTTTGCGGGCAATGACATCCCCGGCGTAATGCTGGCCTCGGCCATCCGCGACTATGCGGTGAATTATGGCGTTTCCATCGGCGACCGCACCGTCGTCGTCACCAATAACGACGATGCCTACCGCACCGCGATCACGCTTAAGAAATTGGGTCTGGAAATCCCCGCCATCCTCGACGCCCGCCAATCGGGCGGCGGCGCTCTGGCGGCAGAGGCCCGCGCGCTTGGCATCCGCGTGGAAAACGGCAAGGGCATCGCCAAGGTCAAAGGCGGCAAGCGCGTGACAGGCGTCGCCATTTGCGCCCAGGCAGGCGAAGGCGCGGTGCTGGAAGAGATCAAATGCGACGCGGTCGCCATGTCCGGCGGCTGGTCGCCTGTGGTCCACCTCTGGTCCCATTGCGGCGGCAAACTCCTCTGGGATAGCGCACAAGCGCATTTCCGCCCCGACCCCGCCAATCCCCCGCGCGGTGCGCAGGGCGAGGCGTTTGTGGTCGTCGCAGGCTCGGCCAACGGCAACCTTGATCTGGCGGCCGCGCTCACCGACGCCGACACTGCCGGTAAAACCGCGGCCAAGGCCATGGGCCACGACACCAAATCCACCAAGGCCCCCACCGCCACCGCAACAGACGAAGCGGCGCTCGAGGCGGTCTGGCTCATGCCCCAAGGCGCCAATATCAAGCTGCGGATGAAATCCTGGCTCGATTACCAGAACGATGTGAAGGTTTCCGACGTTCAATTGGCGGCCCGCGAAGGCTATGAGAGCGTCGAGCACGCCAAGCGTTACACCACGCTCGGCATGGCCACCGATCAGGGCAAGCTCAGCAATATCAACGGCTTGGCGATCCTCTCGGATGCCCTCGGTCAGCCCATCCCGCAGACCGGCACCACCACCTTCCGCCCGCCCTATACGCCGATTTCCCTCTCGGCCATCGCAGGGGCGGCGCGCGACGCCGTGTTCCAGCCGATCCGCAAGACCCCGATCCACGGCTGGCACGAGGCCAACAACGCCCATTTCGAACCCGTGGGCCAGTGGCGCCGCCCCTATTGCTTCCCCAAGGGCGAGGAAACCCACCGCGATGCCGTGAACCGCGAGATCAACCAGACCCGCGCGCGTCTCGGCCTGCTCGACGCCTCCACCCTTGGAAAGATCATCGTCAAGGGACCGGACGCCGGTAAATTCCTCGACATGCTCTACACCAATGTGATGAGCAGCCTGAAACCCGGCAAATGCCGCTATGGCCTGATGTGCAACGAAAACGGCTTCCTCATGGATGACGGCGTCGTGGCGCGCATCGACGAGGATACATTCCTCTGCCACACCACCACCGGCGGCGCGGAATCGATCCACGGGCATATGGAGGATTGGCTGCAATGCGAATGGTGGGACTGGAAGGTCTACACCGCCAACGTGACCGAGCAATATGCGCAAATCGCCGTCGTCGGCCCCAAGGCCCGCGAAACGCTTGCAAAACTGACCACCGATGACCTCAGCAACGACGCGCTGCCGTTCATGGGCTGGGCCGATCTCACACTGGCAGGCATGCCGGTGCGCGCCTATCGCATCTCTTTCTCCGGCGAGTTGAGCTATGAAATCGCCGTTCCCGCCAGCCATGGCCGCGCCCTCTGGGATGCGCTCTTGGACGCCGGGGCAGAACATGGCGTCACCCCCTATGGCACCGAAGGCCTGCACGTCATGCGCGCCGAAAAGGGCTTCATCATGATTGGCGATGAAACCGACGGCACCGTGATCCCCCAGGATTTGGGCATGGGCTGGGCGATTTCCAAGAAGAAAGACGACTACCTTGGCAAACGCGCGCAGGAACGCTCGCATATGGCCGATCCGAACCGCTGGAAACTGGTGGGCCTCGAAACGCTCGACGGCTCGGTCCTGCCCGATGGGGCCTATGCTACGGCCTCTGGTCACAATGCCAACGGCCAACGCATGACCCAAGGTCGCGTGACCTCGACCTATTACTCGCCCACGCTTGGGCGCGGTATTGCCATGGGGCTGGTCCATAACGGCCCCGACCGCATGGGCGACGTGCTGGAGTTTCCAAAGATCGACGGCGGTATCGTGAAAGCGAAGATCGTCGATCAGGTGTTTTACGACAAGGACGGGGAGAAGCAGAATGTCTGAGGCCGTCACCCCCCTGAACGGGGCCCGCTTTGAGGGGCTCGCCACCATCATGGATGCGGGCCTGACCGGCATGATCACGCTGCGGGGCGATCTGTCGTCGAAAGAGGTCAAGGCCGCCGTGCAAAAGGCCGTGGGCCTCGACGTGCCTGCACAGCGTCAGGCGCTGAGCGGGCAGGGGACTGCGGTGCTCTGGATGTCGCCGGACGAGCTCTTGCTGATCTGCGCCTATGACGGGGTGGCCGAGACGATTGCCACGCTGGAAGAGGCGCTCAAGGGCCAGCATTTCCTCGCGGTCAACGTTTCGGACGCGCGCACCTACATGCAGGTCTCGGGCGATGGAGCGCGCGAGGTGCTGGCCAAGCTTTGCCCGGTGGACCTGTCGCCGGCGGCCTTTACCCCCGGCATGTTCCGGCGCACCCGGATGGCGCAGGTGCCCGCCGCGTTCTGGCTGGATGAGGATGGCGCCTTCCATCTCATCTGCTTCCGCTCGGTGGCCGACTATGCCTTCAACCTACTGAAAACAGCGGCCCTGCCGGGGGGCGAGGTGGGCGTTTACGGTTGAACCCCGGCAATCCCGACAGAAAAACTCCGACGCGCAGGGTTGACCTTTGCCCGATCCGCCCACCATGTAAGGGACATCAGATTTTAACACCAACGAACAGGGGGCATACCCATGGCTTTCGAACTTCCCGACCTTCCGTATTCGCACGATGCGCTCGCTGATCACGGCATGAGCCGCGAGACGCTGGAATACCACCACGACATCCACCACAAGGCCTATGTCGACAACGGCAACAAGGCCGTCGCTGGCACCGAGTGGGAGGGCAAGTCGGCTGAAGAGATCATCAAGGGCACTTATGATCCCAAGGCCGTCGCGCAGTCGGGCATCTTCAACAACGCCTCGCAATACTGGAACCACAACCAGTTCTGGGAGATGATGGCGCCGGGCGGCACCGGCATGCCGGGGGAACTGGAAAAGGCGATCACCGAAAGCTTCGGTTCGCTCGACAAGTTCAAGGAAGATTTCGCCGCCGCCGGGGCAGGTCAGTTTGGCTCGGGTTGGGCGTGGCTCGTCAAGGATACCGATGGCAGCCTCAAGGTCACCAAGACCGAGAACGGCGTGAACCCGCTCTGCTTTGGTCAGACTGCGCTGCTGGGCTGTGACGTGTGGGAGCATTCCTACTACATCGACTTCCGCAACAAGCGCCCGGCCTATCTCCAGAACTTCCTCGACAACCTGGTGAACTGGGAAAACGTCGCCTCGCGTATGTGATCCGGAGTCGGTCGGCTTTTGCAAGGCCCGCCATTCTGGCGGGCCTTGATATTTGAAGTGATATGATAAAGCTTTGATCCAACCGGATTTTCGGACGGAACCTACAGGCTCTCCAAACGTTTTCATCAAGAAGGGAAATTCAAAAGGAGATACCCATGGCCGACCGTGTGAAATCGAAGGATGGCAGCCGGGAAACCGAACAGATCCTTGGAGAGAAGCCGGAAAACCTTGAGAAAGCTCCCTCGGCCGCCGGTCGCGCCGGTGGTGAGGTCGCCCGCAAGGTGGGCACGCGTGACGAGAAGAAACGGCACGACGAGACCTCTGCGGGCAAGACGCGGGGAACTGCTCAGGATCAGGACGAGAGCGGCGACAAGGAGAAGATGTGATGGCTGTCCTGACCAACGGAACCTGGGTGTTGATCGCGGACGGGGAAAAGGCGCTCGTCCTGCGCAACACCGTCGATGCCATGGCACCGTCGCTTGAGGTTGTCCGCAAGAACGAACAGGAGAACCCGTCGGATTATGCCCAATCCGCCAACCGGCCCGGTCGCATGCACGATACCGGGGTAGAGCAGACGTCGGCAATGGACGATACCGACTGGCACGAACTGGCCAAAGAGCGCTTTGCGCACGAACTCTCCGATATGCTCTACAAATACGCGCATCGCGGCGCGTTCGAGCGCATCGTGCTGGTTGCGGCGCCGCATGCATTGGGCGACTTGCGCAAGGCCCTGCACAAGGAAGTGAGCGACAAGGTTGTGGCCGAGATTCCTAAGGATCTCACCGATCACCCTCTCGACAAGATCGAGACCATGCTCAAGGCCGAACTCGACCCCAAGCTCTGAACCAGCCTGCGCGCTGGCGCTGCTTCACGAAACCCGCAGGCGAAACCAGCCGCTTGTGCGCTTTCGCCTTGCCCCCGCCGCCCGCTTGCGGCAGCACAGGGGCAGGGTGAAAGACGAGGCGGGAAGATCATGCGAGAGGCGACCAAGGGGATTATCGCGATGGTCGCCACATGCACGGTCTGGGGCCTGTCGGGCATCTATTACAAGCTTCTGGATCACATCTCGCCCATTGAGATCCTCGCGCATCGCACGCTCTGGTCCTGCTTGTTCTTCGCCTTCGTTCTTCTGGTTCAGGGGAGAATTTCAATTCTTGGACAGGCACTTGCCGGGCGACGTTCAATCCTTCTGATCGGCTTCGCGGCGCTGATGATCTCCACCAACTGGTTCGTCTTCATCACCTCGATTCAGGTCGGGCGCGCGATGGAGGCCTCGCTTGGCTACTACATCTTCCCGCTGGTGGCGGTGCTTCTGGGCGCGATTGCCTTCCGCGAACGCCTCGGCAAGGCTCAGATTTTCGCCGTGTGCCTTGCGCTCTGCGCGGTCGTGACGTTGACCATCGGGCTTGGTGTTCCGCCTTGGATCGCGCTCATTTTGGCGTCGAGTTTTGGCCTATATGGCCTTGTAAAAAAAGGGCTTTCCGTCGGCCCCGTGGTTTCGGTGACCGCCGAGGTTTTGCTCCTCTCGCCAATCGCGCTGACAGTTCTTTGGTATTTCCACGCGGATGGCCACGGGGCCTTCGGTATCAACTGGCAGGACAGCCTGCTCTTGGCATTTTCCGGCATCCTCACGGGCACTCCGCTGATCATGTTCAGCTATGCCACCAAGCGCGTCACACTGGCCACGGTGGGACTGGTGCAATACCTGAACCCCACCCTGCAATTCCTTGTTGCCACACTTATTTTCCAGGAGGCATTCAGCTTCTGGCACGCCGTGGCCTTCGCGATGATCTGGACCGCACTTGCGATCTACACCACCGCGAGCCTGCGTCAGGACAGGGCGGCGCGCAGGGCGATCCTCAAATCCTGAATGGTTTCAACCGTCTGCACAAAGCTTTTGAGGTTGTCTGCGGCGAACCCCTCGGCGATAACATGCTCCAGGATTTGCATGAGAGGCGACCAGTAACCCTCGGTATTCATTAAATAGATCGGCTTTTCATGCAGGCCGAGCTGGCGCCACGTCAGAACTTCGAAGAACTCGTCCAGAGACCCCGCGCCGCCGGGCAGCACGACGATGGCATCAGAATTCATGAACATCACCTTCTTGCGTTCATGCATGGTCTCGGTCACGACGTATTGCGTCATGTTACGTGTGCAGACCTCAAGACCCACAAGATGTTCCGGAATCACGCCAAAGGTCTTGCCGCCCGCCTGCTGCGCCGCCCGTGCCGTAGCCCCCATCAGTCCCACATCCCCTGCGCCATAGACCAGCCGCCAACCGTTCTCGGCCAACATCTTGCCCGTATTGGTCGCGACCTGCATATATGTCGGACGATTGCCTAGACGTGCGCCGCAAAAGACACAGACGGATCGTTCTGACATGGCATCACTCCGGGCTGAACAAGCGTTGCTTTGACCCCTGATAGCCTTGTTGATATGCTCCGACAACCGGGCGCGGTGCCACGGCAGGGGATGTTGAAAAAAGATGAGCAAATTCGCCGGTTTAGGGGCTGGGCCTGCTGCGGGTGCTGTCGCTGTGGCCGTGGCGGCGCTGGTCGCGGCCGGGGTGTATCTCTATCGTGGCGCCGAGCCCGAGACCACGCAGGCCACCGCGACACAGCGAGC
This sequence comes from Roseovarius sp. MBR-154, assembly GCF_053628595.1. NCBI lineage: Bacteria > Pseudomonadati > Pseudomonadota > Alphaproteobacteria > Rhodobacterales > Roseobacteraceae > Roseovarius > Roseovarius sp. MBR-154. Next base: position 30,975 of record NZ_JBRJGR010000002.1, on the reverse strand, counting down.
CGCGCCAGAGCCCGAAGCGCCAGAGCCCGCCGCCTCCGAGCCGGTCGCCACTGTCGAACCCGCCCCGAAAGATGCCACGGCGCACACGCCGCAGCCCGCGCCAGAGGCACCCGCCACGCCGGATATGCCGATGCCGCCCGCCATCGATACCTTCCGGATGGAGCCAGACGGCCAGATGATCATTGCCGGACGCGGCACCCCCGGTTGGGACGTGTCGATTCTGATCGACGAGGATACCATGGGCAGCGCCGCGCCCGACGGGTCCGGAAAATTCGTTCAGTTCCTCGAGGTTCCAGGCAGTTCCGTGCCGCGCGTCCTGACCTTGACCATGCGCTCAACCGAGGATGGGCGCGAGGTCAGGTCAACCGATGAGATCCTGATCGCCCCGACCCCACAGCCCAAGCCCGCCGAGGCTGCAACCGCATCGGCGACAGCACCCGAACCCGACGAGCGTGACCCTGAGGACAGCGCCGCCGCGCCTGCCGAAGCGCCCGCAGAGGACGCCCCCAATGTTGCGCAGAGCGCGCCCGCTCTGCGCGAGGCTGCCGCGTCCACCAGGCAACAGCCTGCGCCCGCCACGCAAACCGCCGCCGCGCCCGAGGCGGTATCCCCGCCGGTGCCGCAACAACCCACGGTGCTGCTGTCGAACGAAACCGGCGTGCGCGTGCTGCAAGCCCCGCAGGAGCGCGCACCGGAGGTCATGTCCTCGGTCGCGCTTGATGCAATCACCTATTCCGAGGCGGGAGAGGTACAGCTGTCAGGCCGGGGCCGTGGCGACGGATTCGTCAGGATTTACCTCGACAATCAGCCGGTCACGACCTCACGTATCGAAGAGAACGGGGGCTGGCAAAGCGCGCTTCCGGATGTGGATACCGGCGTCTACACGCTGCGCGTCGATGAGGTGAGCCCGGCGGGTGACGTGATCTCGCGCGTTGAGACGCCGTTCAAGCGCGAGGATGAGGCGGTCCTTGCGACCCGCAACCAGAATCCTGACGCGCCGCAGCTCGATGTTGTCACCGTGCAGCCCGGCTCGACCCTTTGGGCGATCTCCCGCGCGCGTTATGGCGAGGGCATTCTCTATGTGCGGGTCTTCGAGGCCAATCGCGACCGCATTCGCGATCCGGACCTGATCTATCCGGGGCAGGTGTTCGAACTGCCCGATTGAGCGCGGGCTGGTCATCGGCGGATACGGGGGCTATCTGTGCCCCTCGACCCGATGAAAGGCCAGAGCCCAGATGCGCAAATCCCGCGTGACATCCTCCGAGGCATCGAGCGAGGCACCGCGCAGCGGCTGGATCACCATCCGCCGCGTGGCCCCGTACCTGTGGCCCGAGGGGCAGACATGGGTCAAGCGCCGGGTGGTCATTGCCCTGTTGCTGCTGGTCTTGGCCAAGCTGGTCTCGGTCGGCACGCCGTTCTTCTACAAGGCTGCGGTTGACGCGCTCGCGGGCGAGGGGCAGGAGGCAGCCTGGATGCTGGGGGCCGGCGCCATCGGGCTGACCGTGGCCTACGGCATGGCGCGGCTGATGAATGTGGGCTTTCAGCAATTGCGCGACGCGGTCTTTGCCCGGGTGGCGCAGCGTGCGCTGCGGGCGCTCGCCTTGCAGACCTTCCGGCATATCCACGCGATGTCGATGCGCTATCACATCACGCGCAAAACCGGCGGGCTGAGCCGGATCATCGAGCGCGGGGTGAAGGGTGTCGATTTCCTGCTGCGATTCCTGCTGTTCTCGATCGCGCCGCTGGTGCTGGAACTGCTGCTTGTCGGGATCATCCTGTGGGCGCTGTTTGATATTTGGTATCTGGTCGTTGTGGCGGCTGTCATTGCCGCCTACACCGCCTTCACCTTCAAGGTGACCGAGTGGCGCGTGCGGCTGCGGCGCGAGATGAACGACCAGGATACCGACGCCAACCAGAAGGCGATCGACAGCCTGCTGAATTACGAGACGGTCAAGTATTTCGGGGCCGAGGACCGCGAGGCGCAGCGCTATGATGCGGCGATGGCGGGCTATGAGCGCGCCGCGTTGCAGACCGCGCAGTCGCTGGCCTTTCTGAATTTCGGGCAATCCTTCCTGATCACCGGCGGGTTGATCATCGTCATGGTGATGGCGGCCATGGGGGTGCAAGATGGCAGCATGACGGTTGGCGATTTCGTCATGGTCAACGCCTACATGATCCAGATCACCATGCCGCTGAACTTTCTTGGCACGGTCTATCGCGAGATCCGGCAGGCACTGGTCGACATGGGTGAAATGTTCGAAATGTTGGAGAAGAATCCGGATGTTTCAGAAAAACCGGATGCAGATGTTCTGAACGTGAAAGGTGCCACGATTGCTTTCGATGCCGTTGAATTCGGCTATGACCCGGCGCGGCCGATTCTCAAGGGCGTGTCCTTCAATGTGGAGGCGGGGCAGACATTGGCGGTGGTGGGCCCCTCTGGCTCTGGCAAATCGACCATCGGACGGCTGCTCTTTCGGTTTTACGACGTGCAGGCGGGGGCGGTGCGCATCGACGGGCAGGATGTGCGCGCCGTGACCCAGGACAGCCTCCATGCCGCTATTGGCGTGGTGCCGCAGGATACCGTCCTGTTCAACGACACGATTGGCTACAATATCGCATATGGCCGCGACGGGGTCAGGCAGACCGAGATCGAAGAGGCGGCGCGCGCTGCACAGATCCACGACTTCATCACAAGCCTGCCCGAGGGCTACGCCACACAGGTGGGCGAGCGCGGGCTTAAGCTGTCGGGTGGCGAGAAACAGCGTGTCGGCATCGCCCGCACCCTGCTCAAGAACCCGCCGATCCTGCTGCTTGACGAGGCGACAAGCGCGCTCGATACGCAGACAGAGCGCGATATTCAGGAGGCGCTCGCACGTGCGGCAGAGGGGCGCACTGTTATCATGATCGCGCATCGCTTGTCGACGGTGGCGGGGGCCGACCGGATTGTCGTTCTGGATCAGGGGATTGTCGTCGAGGAGGGCACGCATTCGGACCTTCTGACGCGGCAGGGACGCTATGCCGCGCTCTGGCAACGGCAGGCGGCGGGGCAGGACGAGGCGGCGGCGTGATTTCTGTCATCGCAGAGTTACGTTTGCCACCTATACGACCGTCTAGATATGCTGCGATATAGCAGGCTTGCCAGAGGCCGAACACGATATATAGTGGCGTACAGGTGAGGACAATACCGCCTTACCGCATGGAACCGGGGGCCGCGAAAAAGGGCAGTTCAGACGATGGACGGGGATTTCAGAACCGAATTTGTGAGAGAGCCCGCCGCGCTGCGGCATTTCCCGGCTCTGGTGCTCAATGCGGACTACCGGCCGCTGTCATACTATCCGCTGTCGCTCTGGACGTGGCAGGAGGCGATCAAGGCGGCCTGGTCGGACCGCGTGGACATCGTGGCCGAATACGATCACTGGGTCCGCAGCCCGAGTACCGAGATACGGATACCGTCGGTCATCGTCCTCCGAGACTTTGTGAAACCTCAAAAGCGCGTGGCCTTCACGCGCTTTAATTTATTTCTGAGGGACGAATTCCGCTGTCAGTATTGCGGCGCCAAGGGCGACCTGACCTTTGACCACGTGGTGCCGCGCGCGCGCGGCGGGGTGACAAGCTGGGAGAATGTCGTAGCCGCCTGCAGCCCCTGCAACCTGCGCAAGGGCGCGCGCAGCCTGCGGCAGGTGGGGATGAGCCTGCGCAAACCGCCGCGCGCCCCGGGGGCCGAGCAACTGCGCAACATGGGCCGCAAGTTCCCGCCCAACCACCTGCACGAAAGCTGGCTGGATTTCCTGTACTGGGATGCCGAACTCGAGGCCTGAGCCGCTTTATAACCGTGGTTGCCTGAAGAAAGCGGTCTCCAAGCTCAGGGCGGAGCGAGACATCCTAATAAAAAGCCGCAGGCGTCGGCGCGAGGGAAGCGACATGAAGTTCGCCTTCATCGCGACGCATCGGCATAACCGGAAACCTCTGGAGAGCCGACTCGCCCGGCCTGCAGTATTTTTCTACAGCATATGCAGGATTGCCTGATCCCCGTCGATGCAACACAGTGATGCGGCAGTCATCAAAGGGACAGTCCGCGCGCCATGTTGCCCGACGAAATTCTCAGCCCCCGCGAAATCGAGATCGCCAGCGCCTATGCGCAGGGCGACACTTATCAGGCGATTGCAGCGCGGTTGCGGATCGCGCCGTCAACGGTGCGCACCCATCTCGCGACGATCTATCGCAAGCTTGAAGTCTCGTCCAAGCTGGACCTGCATGCCCGGTTGGGGGGTGCGCAGCCCGCGACCGACATGCAGACGGATCACGCGGCGATCATCTCGGAACTGGCGCTGAGCCTCGAGGAGTCGCTGCGCCGCGAACAGACCCTGGCCGAAGTGCTGCACATCATCAGCCGGTCGCGCGGCGATATCGACGCGGTGATGTCGTCGATCCTCGGCTTTGCCCTCGACCTCTGCGAGGCGGAGTTCGGCATCCTGTTCGAGCATCACGGGCAAGGGCGATTTTCCGCCAGTCATACACGAGGCATCCCCATCCCGTTCCGCGACTGGTTCGCCGCGCAGGGCCTATTCCTGGCGGGTCCGCGCACCGGTCTCGGCAGGCTCGCGCAGAGCCGAAGTGTCGTGAACATCTACGATGTCCGGGCCGAGGAAATCTTTCAGACCGACGACCCGCTGCGCCATGCCACCGCGATCCTCGGCGGAGCGCGATCCTTTGTCGCCATTCCGATGATGTCGGGCGAGACGCTGGTCGGTGCCTTCACGATCTACCGCCAAACCGTCCGTCCATTCAGCGCGCAGTCCACCACGCTGGCGCAAAGCTTCGCCGATCAGAGCGTCATCGCGCTCGACAACGCGCGGATGATTGCCGCGCTGCGTCAGGATGAGTGTCGCCCGTGCCCCTCTGGTTCCACATGAACGCCATATCGACAAGACCGATTGCCACATAGCGCGTGCCATCGGTCAACCCTGCGCGGCCTGCCCGTGCATTTGCAGGGCCAGTGAGACCTTGTCGGCGAAACCGATCAGGTCGCGGCCGATTTCGGCGCGGCGTTTTTCGGTGAAGCGGCGCAGCGGGCCGGTCGCGCCGATGCTGAAGGTGGCGCCGATATTGCCGATGCGGATGGGGGCCGCGACCGACGAGACGCCGACCTCGATTTCCTCGACGCATTCGGCATAGCCGGTCATGCGGATCGTCTCGAACTCGGCACGCAGCGCCTCGGGGTCGTGCTTGGTCCGGGGCGTATAGCGGCGCATCGGGCCATTGAGAATTTCCTCGCGGAAGGTCTCTTCGGCGAAGGCCGCGATCACCTTGGAGCACGAACAGGCATGCATGGGGCGGAACCCGAGGCCCGGGTGCACGAAGGAGCGCGTGGCGTCCTGCGGTGTCTCGACATGGATGATCTCCACACCCTTGTTGCGAAACCGCGACAGGAACACCGCCTCGCCGAACTGGTCCGCGGCCTCGCGCAGGGTGGGCGCGGCGGCGGCGCTCGCGTCCACATCCGTCTGCCCCAGAAGTGCCAGCCGCACCAGCCGCTCGCCGATCAGAAATCGCCCTGGTTCGGGCTCATCGAGCAGGCGATGCTCGGCCAGTGATTGCAGCAAGCGGTAGCAGGTCGGGCGCGGCAGGCCCGTCGCCTGCTGGATTTCGACGGTCGAGACCGCGCGGCCCGCGACGGCTACGGTTTCCAGAAGGCTGGTCAGTCTTTCGAGATGCATGTATGTCTCACAAAATGAACATTTGTCTCATGATTTGAAATTTGCTAGGCAAAGTCAAGGTTGAGGAGGAGGAGATTCTCATGGAATGTTGTGGACCGGGCTATGCCAGCCCCGCCGAGGCGATCAAGGCCCCGCGCGAAAAGCTGCTGTATACGATCGCGATCTATACTGGCACGGGGATTCAGAAACCGGATTACCTCGCCACCGTGGATGTCGATCCCGACAGCCCGACCTACAGTCAGGTGATCCACCGGCTGGAAATGCCCGGCATCGGGGATGAGCTGCACCACATGGGCTGGAACGCCTGCTCAAGCTGCCATGACGATGCCGGCATGTCTCGTAAATACCTCCTGCTTCCCGGCGTACGCTCCAACAACATCCATATCGTCGATACCGCCACCGACCCGCGCGCGCCGCGCCTGCACAAGGTGATCGACGGGGCCAAGATCAAGGCCAAGGCCGATCTGTCAGGGCCGCATACGGTGCATTGTCTGGGATCTGAAATCATCATCTCGTTTCTCGGGGATGCCAAGGGCGAAGCCCCCGGCGGCTATCTGCATCTCGACAAGGAGTTCGAGATCGTGGGCCGCTGGGAAAATTCCATGGGCGACATCAAGTTCGGCTATGATTTCTGGTACCAGCCGCGCCACAATATCATGGTGTCGTCGGAATGGGCGGCACCCAACACCTTCATGCCGGGCTTTGATCTCGAAGAGGTGGGGCACCTGAAATACGGGCGCGAACTGCATTTCTGGGATTTCGAGAAACGCGAACCGATCCAGACCATGTATCTCGGCGAGGATGGTCTGATCCCGCTGGAGGTCAAGTTTCACCACGATCCCGACAGCACGCATGGATTCTGCTGCGCCGCGCTCTCGACGAACGTCATCCATTGGTGGAAGGACGAGGTGGGCAAGTGGCAATGGGAAAAGATCATCGACGTGGCCAACGAGCCGCATCCCGAATGGCCCATTCCCGTGCCCGGCGTGATGTCGGCGCTGCTGGTGTCGATGGATGACCGCTTCGTCTATATCAACAACTGGTTGCACGGCGACATGCGTCAGTATGACATCAGCGACCCGCATAACCCCAAGTTGACCGGGCAGGTCTGGATGGGCGGGCTTCTGGGCCGCGCGCCGGTCGTGAACGGCGTCGAGATGGCGGGTGGGCCACAGATGTTCCAACTGAGCCTCGACGGGCGGCGGCTCTATGTCACCACGTCGCTGTTCTCGACATGGGACAACCAGTTCTATCCGGCGATCCGCGAGAAGGGCGGGGTGATGGTGATGATCGACTGCGATCCGGAAAACGGCGGCATGACGCTCAATCCCGATTTCATCGTCGATTTCGGGCAGGAGCCCAACGGGCCGAGCCGCTGCCACGAGGCGCGCTATCCGGGCGGCGACTGCACGAGCGATATCTGGCTATGAGCACGCGGACCGTCACCATCGCCAATCGCGGCGGGGCCACCTATGAGGTCGAGGCGCGCCGACCTCTGCTTGACGCGCTGCGCGAGCAGGGGGTCGATCTGCCCTATGGCTGCAAATACGGCGGCTGCATCACCTGCGCGGCCAAGCTGACCGTCGGCGAGGTCGATCAGCGGCGACAGGTCGCGCTCAACAACCGGCAGATTGCCAATGGCTATGTCATCCTCTGCGTTGCGCGCGCCCTTACCGACATCACGCTGGAAATCGGCGTCGAGAGCCACGGGCAGCTTTACCGCAACCCGTTCCTCGACCCGCTTCAATCGCATGAATTGAAGGCCGATATTGCCACCCCCAAGGAGCCCTGAGATGGATCACACCCAACCCTATTCCGACGCCTATCTGCAAGGCATCCTCAAATCGGTCAAGACCATCGCCATGGTGGGCGCGAGTCCCGACAAGACCAAGTTCAGTTATGGTGTGCTGCGCGTATTGCACGAGACCGGCTATGACATGATCCCGGTCAATCCACGCCCGGGGCTGCAAGAGATCCGGGGGATCAAGGTCTATCCGTCGCTGGCGAGCATTGATCGACCGGTTGATATGGTCGAAGTCTTTCGTCGGCCCGAGGATTTGATGGGCATCACCGAAGAGGCCATCGCCATCGGTGCGCGCGTGCTCTGGGGCCAGATAGGCGTGGTCGATCACGACGCCGCGCGCCATGCCGAGGCGGCAGGGATGCAGGTGGTGATGGACCGCTGCCCCAAGATCGAGCTTTTCCGGCCGTTCTGGAAGCCGAAACTGCATCTGGAGATATGACCGGGCAGGGATGCACGCCTGTTGCTGTTCAGGCGACCTCGCGCGCAACAGCGCGTTGCCCCGCCTGATCACTGCCTTTAAGTGTGGGGCGGCGGAGGTGCGGGTGGACGCTCCGCCGATCTGATCACGCGACGGGCAGGGCGGCCAGATCACGTGCCTGCTCGCGCAGCACGAATTTCTGGATCTTGCCGGTGGAGCTGCGGGGAATATCCGTGAACACGACCTTTCCGGGCACCTTGTAGGGGGCCAGGTGATCGCGGCACCAGGCGCGCAGCGCCTCGGGGTCTACCGTCGCTCCGCTGGTCACCTCGACAAAGGCACAGGGCGTCTCGCCCCATTTGTCGTGCGGCATGGCGACCACGGCGGCCACCGCCACGGCGGGATGACGATAGAGCGCCTCCTCCACCTCGATGGACGAGATGTTCTCGCCGCCCGAGATGATCACGTCCTTGGACCGGTCCTTGAGCTGGATATAGCCATCGGCATGCACCACGCCGAGATCGCCCGAGTGGAACCAACCCCCGGCAAAGGCGTCTCGCGTGGCCTGCGGATTGCGGAAATAGCCCTTCATCACCACGTTGCCGCGAAACATCACCTCGCCCATGGTCTCGCCGTCGCGCGGCACCGGGGCCATGGTCTCGGAGTCCATCACCTGCAACCCCTCCAGCGGCAGATAGCGCACCCCCTGCCGGGATTTCAGCCGTGCCTGCTCGGGTGACGGCAGATCGGACCACGCGCCGTGCCATTCGTTGACCACCGCCGGGCCATAGGTCTCGGTCAGCCCGTAGAGATGCGTCACGTCAAAGCCCGCCGCCTGCATGTCCGCCAGCAGCTTTTCAGGCGGCGGCGCGGCGGCGGTAAAGAACTGCACCTCTCGCGTCAGCGCCCGCTTTTCGCCCTCCGGGGCCGAGATCAGCAGCGACATCACGATGGGCGCGCCGCATAGATGCGTCACCCCCTCCTCGGCGAGCGCAGACCAGATCGGTTCTGCCCGGACCTGCCGCAGGCAGACATGCGTGCCGATGATCGCCGACAACGTCCACGGGAAACACCAACCGTTGCAATGAAACATCGGCAGGGTCCACAGGTAGACGCTGTGTTTCGCCATCGAGGTGGTCAGCGCATTGCCCTGCGCCAGTAGATACGCACCGCGATGATGCGACACCACGCCCTTGGGATCACCCGTCGTGCCCGAGGTGTAGTTGATCGAAATCGCGTCCCATTCGTCCTCGGGCATCAACCGAGCATAGCCCGGATCGCCCGTCGCCACAAACTCCTCATAGTCATGCGCATCGTCGGTGCCGCCCACCCCGGTGAACTCGGGATCGTCATACTGAATGACCAGCGGCTCCACCTGCGCCAGTTCCAGCGCCTCCTGCATCAGCCCCATGAATTCGCGGTCCACGATCACCACCCGCGCCATCGCGTGATCCAGCTGAAAGGCGATGATCGCAGCATCAAGACGGGTGTTGATCGAATGCAGCACAGCGCCACACATCGGCACCCCGTAATGGCATTCCAGCATCGCGGGCGTATTGGCCAGCAGCGCCGAGACGGTATCGCCCCGCCCGATGCCGGTGCGCGCCAAGGCCGAGGCCAGTTGCCGCGACCGCGCGTAGAACTCCGCATAGCTGCGCCGCAGGCCGCCGTGCACGATAGCCGTATGATCCGGATACACGCTCGCCGCCCGCTCCAGAAAGCTCAGCGGGGTGAGCGGCTGATAATTCGCCGGGTTGCGGTCGAGGCCGGTGTTATAGGGGTTTTCCACCATGATGCTCACTTGTCCTGCCACGCGGGCGCGCGTTTCTCGATAAAGGCGCCGATGCCCTCTTCGGCATCATGCGCCAGCATGTTCTCGACCATCACCGTCGAGGCATAATCATAGGCTGCGGCTAGCGGCATCTCACGCTGCGCGTAATATGCGCGCTTGCCGGTGGCCAGCGTCATGCTCGATTTCGACGCGACCTTGCGCGCCATTTCCATCGTGACCTCGGTCAGCGCCTCGTCCGCCACCGCCCGGTTGACCAGCCCGATCTCTGCGGCGCGCGCCGCCGGGGTCATGTCGCCGGTCAGCAGCATTTCCATCGCATGCTTGTCGGCCACGTTGCGCGACAGCGCCACCATCGGGGTCGAACAAAAGAGGCCGATATGCACCCCCGGCGTGCTGAACCGCGCGCTCTGCGCCGCTACGGCCAGATCACAGCTTGCCACCAGCTGACACCCCGCCGCCGTGGCCACGCCCGCGACCTCGGCGATCACCGGCTTGGGGCAATTCACGATCGCCTGCATCACGCCCGAACACTGCGCCATGACCCGCGCGAAATAGGCGCGGCCGCGATCCGGCGCGTCGCGCCCGGCGGTCATCTCTTTGAGGTCATGGCCCGCGCAAAAGGCCGGGCCGTTGGCGGCCAGCACGATCACCCGCACCGCCGCGTCATTGCCCGCATCGGCAAAGGCGCGCGCCAGTTCGTCCAGCATCGCCTCGGAGAGCGCATTGCGGCGGGGGACGTCGTTGAGGGTCAGGCGCAGGATGCCGTCTGCGCCGAGGTCGTGGTCGAGTATCGCGTGGATCTGTTGCGTGTCGTTCATCTGTCTTTTCCTGATCGAGTCTGTGTGAAACCCTCCAAAGCCAAGGCCCCGCGCAGCCGGGGCCGCGCGATGGCAGGGTTCAGACGGACGGTCTTCGCGAGGTGACCTCAGGCCACGGCCAGCTTCTTGCGGGGATCGAAGAAGGGCTTTTCGACCACCGTCGCCTGCGCCGGGCCAGATTTCGTGTAGACCACGAATTCGGTGCCAAGCTCGGCATAGTCGACCGAGACCATGGCCAGCGCGATGTTCTGCTCCAGCCGGGGCGAGTAGACCGCCGAGGTCACCTTGCCCACGGTCTCGCCGTCATGATTGATCGGCCAGAAGCGTGTATTGGGCCCCGTGAGCGACGCGCCCCCCAGACGCAGCCCGACCTGCTTGCGCGCGACCCCGTTGTCGCGGATGCGGCGCAGGGCGAACTTGCCGATGAAATCGGCCTCCATGTCGACGTTGACCAGCCGGTCGAGGCCCAGCTCGTAAGGGTTGGTGTGGATATCGGCATCGGCGTGATAGCTGAGCATGCCCGCCTCGATCCGGCGAATGGTCGAGGTGTGGCCGGGCTTGAGGCCGAAGGGCAGGCCGGCGGTCATGATCCGCTCCCACAGCGCATCGCCCCAGTCGCCGTCGCGCAGGTAGATCTCGTAGCCCAGCTCGCTCGACCAGCCGGTGCGAGACACGATCAGGGGTATGCCATCGAGCTCGACCTCGCGCAGCCAGTAGTAACGCAGGTCCATGATCTCGTCGCCGAAGAGCGCGCGCATGATCTCGCCCGATTGCGGCCCCTGCAATTGCAGCGGTGACACGTCCGGCTCGGTGATCTGCACATCGAGGCCGGAATGCACCGCCACGCCTTGCGCCCAGAGCAGGATGTCGCTATCGGCGAGCGACAGCCAGAAATGGTTTTCCCCTAACCGCAGGCAGATCGGATCGTTGAGGATGCCGCCTTCGGCATTGGTGATCAGCACGTATTTGCACTGCCCGACCGCCATGGTCGACAGATCGCGCGGCGTCAGCATCTGGGTGAATTTCGCCGCATCCGGCCCGGTGATCTCGACCTGCCGCTCGACGCCCACATCGCACAGGATCGCGTCATTCACCAGGTTCCAGAAATTCTGTTCCGGATCGCCAAAGTCGCGCGGAATGTACATGTGGTTGTAGACCGAGAAGCCTTGCGCGCCCCAACGCACGGTCGCGTCAAAGTAAGGTGACTTGCGTATTTGCGTGCCGAACCCGAAATCAGTTGATTGCGTCATGTCATTCGCCTCCCTTGTCGATCAGCGGCCCATCCGTCCGCCGAATACGTTGAACTCGGGCCCCGTATAACGCCGCTATGGGATGCGGTGCGGTCTGAAAAATGGCAGTCCGAAGATTGAGTGGACTAATTTTTCAGCACACGCAGACCGAACGGTCGTGTGCGCCCGTTGCGCGCCAATTGGGCGCCGAGGGGCGGGCGACTCAGGCCTTGTCGGTCGAGGAGAAGGTGGAGGAGGACGGGACCACGCATAGCTTGGGAAGGTTCGGGGGTGTGGCCTTGACCGTGCGGGTGGTGAAATAGGTCATGTACCGGTCGATCCCCAGATCGGAATCGAGCAGCCCGGCCATCAGCGTCTCGAAGGCGGCGACGTTGCGCACATAGACGGTCATGATGTAATCCATGCCGCCGCCGGTGGCGACGCAATCTGCGATCTCGTCGACCTTGGCGATATGGCTCTCGAATCGGTCGAAATCCGCGCGACGGTGATGCGTGAGCGAAACGGTCACAATCACGCGGGTGAAATCGACGACGCGCTCCAACGCGATCTCGGCGCGGAATGCGCGGATATAGCCCGCTGCCTTGAGCCGGTCGAGCCGTGCCCAACAGGGCGTGGGCGAGAGGTTGACGATCTCGGCAAGCCGCGTCTTGCTCAGCTGTCCATGGGTTTGGACCGCGCTGAGAATGCGAATATCAATGGCATCGAGACCGGTTTTCTTCATGCGTGTGCCCATGTGGCAGGGATTTGTGGTGGCAATCGCGCCTGTGCGCGAGTGCCCTGCAGCTGTATAGCAGCGCAGCGGGAGGAAAAGCGGGTAACTACGACCGGTTTTTGTTCACAGGCGGCGGGGTTGGCGATTCTGGCACCGGTTTTGTCGCGCCGGGGCTGTCGGTCAGCCGAAATCGGGTGGCGGGATGGAGCGGACACTCCGGCACGACCGCCGCCGCGCGGCCATGCAGGTCGATCAAATGGGCCAGGACATTGCGCCCGGCGGCAGGCAGGAGCGCGGGCGGCGTATCGGTATAGAGCCGCGTGGCCAGTGCGTGGGCGGTCTGCGGCCCGTCACTCAGCGCATTCAGGATGGCGGCCTCGCGGGACTTTCGATGCGCGATCAGCCAGTCGAGCCGGGCCACGGGATCGGTGACCGGCGCGCCATGGCCGGGCAGCAGGCGCGCGGGGGCGCGGGCGCGCAGCCGGGCGCAGGAGGCCATGAACTGCGTGAGGTCGCCATCGGGCGGCGAGACCAGCGAACTCGCCCAGCCCATCACCAGATCTCCGCTGAAAAGATCGCGCCCCGTGTCGAAGCACAGGTGATTGCCGAAATGCCCAGGCGTCCAGAGCGCGGTGAGCGACCAGCCGTCGCCCGTCACCCGCTCGCCATCGCAGAGCTCCAGATCGGGGGTAAAATCCGTATCCACGCCCTCTCCGCCGCCGACATCGCCGCGCGCGGCAAGCTCCTGCATGATCGCGCTGCGCCCGGCCCGCGCGTCGCCATAGGCCAGCACCGGCGCGCCGGTGTCCTGCGACAGCCGCGCGGCAAGCGGGGAATGATCGAGATGGGCATGGGTGACGAGGATATGGCTGACGCTCTGCCCCGGCTCTAATGCGTCCAGAATGGCCGCGAGATGAGCCTCTTCATCGGGTCCGGGGTCAATCACCGCAAGCCGTCGATGACCCAGCAGATAGGTATTGGTGCCCCAGAAGGTCATTGGCGACGGGTTGGGCGCGAGAATGCACCGCAGGTCGGCGCCGATCCGCTGCGGTTCACCAACACTCGGTTTCTCTTGCTGATCTGCTCGCATCGCTCTTTCTTCCGCTGCCGCCCGGGGATAGGTTTAGCCATGTCCTTACGCTGGCTCAAACCCTATATGCCGCGCGGCCTGTTCGGCCGGGCAACGCTGATCCTGCTGCTGCCGGTGATCACGCTGCTTCTGGTGGTCTCGATCGTCTTCATCCAGCGTCATTTCGAAGGCGTGACCCAACAGATGACCGAGACCGTGGCGCGCGAGATCCGCGCGGTGCTGGAAGAGCAGGATCGGGATGGGGACGGATCAGTGGCGCGCGCCCTCGGGATCAGCCTGCAGCCGATCGAGCGCGCCGAGATTCCCGACCAGCATTTCCGGCGCTGGTACGATTTTTCCGGCATTGTCGTGATCCGCGAGTTCAGCGCCTATTTCCCGGATCTGCGCCGCGTCGCGCTGCGCGACAACAATATCGTGGAGCTATATTTCGACCGATCCGATGGCGCGCTCAAGCTGATGTTCGAGCGGCGGCGCGTCTCGGCGCGGCAACCGCATCAGTTGCTGGTCAACATGGCGGTGTTCGGCGCGCTGATGACGGTGGTGTCGTTTCTCTACCTCCGCAAGCAGGTGCAGCCGATCCGGCGGCTGGCCGAGGCGGCCGAGGCGTTCGGGCGCGGGCGGCACGTACCCTACAAGCCCAAGGGGGCCACCGAGGTGCGCGCGGCGGGCAGCGCCTTTGTCGACATGCGCGCCCGGATCGAGCGGCAGATCGAGCAGCGCACGCTGATGCTCTCGGGTGTCAGCCACGATCTGCGCACGCCGCTGACCCGGCTGCGGCTGAGCCTTGCCATGCTCGACGAGGAGGAGGCCGCACCGATGCTGCGCGACGTGGCCGACATGGAGCGGTTGCTCGACGGCTTTCTCGATTTCGCGCGCGGCGCGCAGGAGGGCGAGGCGGAGCCGGTCGATCCCGTGGCGCTGGTGCGGCAGGTGGTCGATGACATGCGGCGCGCGCGGGTCGATGTGACGCTGGTCAAAGCCGACGGGACAGGCGAGGTGGCGCTGCGCGCGGGCGCCGTCCGCCGGGCGCTGGAGAACCTGATCAACAATGCGGTGCGCTACGGCACGCGCGCCGAGGTCTCGGTGACGCTGACCGAGCGGTCGCTGCGCATCCGGGTGGAGGATGACGGCCCCGGCATCCCGCCCGAAAGCCGCGGCGAGGCGATCAAGCCCTTCACTCGGCTGGAGCCCGCACGCAACCAGAATCGTGGCACCGGCGTGGGGCTGGGGCTGTCGATCGTGATCGACGTGGCTCGCGCGCATGGCGGCACACTGCGACTGGCCGAAAGCGAGAGCCTGGGCGGGCTCTGCGCCGATATCGTGATCGCGCGCTGACGTGAGGGGCAGGCGGGGCCTCAGCCCGCGCGCCGCTCCTCAAAGCTGAGAGCGATGAAGCTGGGCATGTGATCACCCATGCCGACCACCTTGTTGCCCTGATCGCCACCACGACCCCCACCACTGCGGCCTCGGCTCTGGTTGCGCTCGGAACCACGGTCCTGGGGCTTGTCTTGCGGCTTGTCCTGGGATTTGTCCTGAGGCTTGGGCTCCGCTTTCGGTGTCTCGGCTTGTGCTTCGACGGGGGCCTCCTGCGTTGCGTCGGCCTTCTTGCGACTGACGCTGCGGCTGCGGCGCGGTTTGGACGCGGGTTTTTCGTCGATTGCTGTCTCTGCCGCAGGGGCGACATCACCGCCCGGAACCGGATGGTCGAGTCGCGGGATCTCTTTCTGCAGAAGCGCCTCGATTGCCGCGAAGTTCTTTTCGTCGCGCGGCGAGCAAATCATCATCGCCTTGCCCGAGCGCCCGGCACGGCCGGTACGGCCGATGCGATGGACGTAATCCTCGGCATGGCTGGGCACGTCGTAGTTGAACACATGGCTGACGGCCGGCACATCGAGGCCGCGTGCGGCGACGTCCGAGGCGACGAGAATTTTCAGATCGCCTGCGCGAAACTGATCGAGTGTGCGGGTGCGCTGGCTCTGATCGAGATCGCCGTGGATTGGCGCGGCATCGTAGCCGTGCTTGGTGAGCGATTTCGAAACGACATCCACGTCGATCTTTCGGTTGCAAAACACGATCGCGTTGGTGCAGGCCTCGCCCTCGCCGTCGATCAGCGCGCGCAGCACGTTGCGCTTTTCGCTGTCGGCGCGGTCCCGGCGCGAGGGTTTGATCATCACCACGCCCTGTTCAATGGTCTCGCTTGCCGTGGCCTGACGGGCCACCTCGACCCGGGCGGGGGCGGACAGGAACGTGTTGGTGATGCGCTCGATCTCGGGGGCCATGGTGGCCGAGAAGAACAGCGTCTGCCGGGTGAAGGGCGTGAGACTGAAGATTCGTTCGATATCGGGGATGAAGCCCATGTCGAGCATCCGGTCGGCCTCGTCCACCACCATGATCTGCACGCCGGTGAGCAAGAGCTTACCGCGCTCGAAATGGTCGAGCAACCGGCCCGGGGTGGCGATCAGCACGTCGACGCCCTTGTCGATCAACTTGTCCTGCTCCTTGAAGCTGACCCCGCCGATCAACAGGGCCTTGGTCAGCTTGAGATGCTTGGAATAGGTGTCGAAATTCTCGGCCACCTGCGCCGCGAGTTCGCGCGTGGGGCACAGCACCAGACTACGCGGCATCCGCGCCCGGGCCCGGCCCCGCGACAGCAGCGACAGCATCGGCAGGGTAAAGCCTGCGGTCTTGCCGGTGCCGGTCTGGGCGATGCCCAGAACGTCGCGCCCTTCGAGGGCCGGGGGGATGGCGCCCGCCTGAATGGGGGTGGGGGTTTCGTATCCCGCTTCCTCGATCGCCTTGAGGACTTTGGGGTTGAGATTCAGATCTGAAAATTTGGTCATGCGTATCCGTGGTTTACGGACACAATCTTGGCCCGTACGTCTGTCGCCGGGTCAGGCCCCTCCTGGGCCTGTGGTTCTCCACATGGATGACCCGCTGCGCGCCCCTTACCTCAAGCGCCGGGTGCGGTCAATGCAATGCGCTCGAGCACGCCCGGCGCTTGAGGTAAGGGGCGCGGATTGTCACGCATAGGGAAACAATCAATCGAAATCGGGGAAATGTTTCCGCCTCTTGCCCTCAAGCCCAAGCGTGACACAGTGCAGCGCGTCGCGTGCCGCAAGACGCGCGCGCAGGCCGGGGGAGGCGACGCAAACCTCGTCGTAGAAACCGCGCAGCGCGTCTTCTCCGCCGTCGTCCTCCAGCATCCGGAACAGCGCGTGCATGTTGAGACCACCGCCATCCGACTGTGGCGCTGGCTTCAACTCCTCGCGATAAGAGCCCTGCGCCAGACGGAAGCGATAGGCGGCTTGCCAGTCGTCCCAGCTGGGCGCGTGCAGATGACAGAGCAGCGTGTCGGGCAAGTCCTCGGGCGCATCATCCATCACGTTGTCACGAAAGGCATTGTGGATGCGCAGGCTGGTTCCGGGGCGGTCGGTGCGGACAAAGACCTTGCCCGCCACGTGGCTGAGAAAGCCACCGTTGAGATGTGGGCCGTAGATGGGATAGATGGCGTTGGTCTCCGCACGCCGCTGGTCTTGCAACCGGGCGCATGACTTGAACCATTGCGCGCCATCGAGTGGCGGGTCGGCAGGGTCGGGGGCGAGCGCCTCGATGGGGCGGATGCGGGCGCTGAGCGTGTCCTCGGGCAGGGCGGCCAGCTGCGCGGGCAGGGGGCTGGCAGACCAGAGGAATTCATCCACGTCGATATGCGCTAGCCAATCGACCCGCGGGCGCTTGTTAAGACAATGGGTGGCGTTCAGGCTCTGGCGCTGCTGATGCTTGTCCGGTCGCCCGTTGCGTCGGCGACGGTGCCAGTACGCGTCGTCGCACAGGATCACCCGGCACTTGGGATGCGCGCGCAGCGCGGCCTCGGCCTGCGGATTGGCGGCGTCGAGAAAGACATGCACACGCTGTGCGCCCAGATCGAGGTGATGGGCGGCAAAATTCAGGATGTCTCGGGCGGGGGCCTTGATCGTGGCGACAAGGCCCCATTTGGGCGAAGGGCTCATGCGACGACCATGCGGCGCGGCCTTGTCCTGCGCAAGGGGCAGTTCTGGTTCCTGCCCGACGCAGGCGCACAGACGCGTGTCTCGATCCCTGCTTGATCTGTCGACGGGTCGCACCGTGTGAGGTGAATTGGCCAGTTGCCGCCGTTCTGACAAGCTGCGCATGGCTATAATGATCAACGGCGGAAACCCGTCGGGACGACCTGCACATCTCATGCCGTGCCGGGTCCGACCCCGGGCATTGCATTTTCTCCATTGTAATCCCCGCCACCTACGCTTTAGTGTGACAGTGCGGTGAAGGGCGCTGATTTTCGCGCCCGGCCACAAGAGATTCGCTGTTTCAGCCCCCTGTCGGACCGACAAATCCGTGAGGGCGAAACAGACCGATTGGGTCCCCGTCCGGGGCCACATGCACGCCTGATACCCCGACAAGGTGCCTCAGGCCTTGAATTGGCCCGCAAGGGCCGGAGAAGAAGAACCGCGATGAAGCGCGCGAGACTTGAAAGCGTCATACAGGCAGGGACCACATGTGTCCCGCCCATGCGCACGCCCGCGATCGCCCCTATCAGACATCAGCCGCAACGCGCCGCTCCTCCGGGGGCGTGCGCCGCGCCGCGATGCAAACGGAAAACATGGCCAAGAAAATGCTCATTGATGCCACCCACGCGGAGGAAACCCGCGTCGTGGTGGTCGACGGAAACAAGGTCGAGGAATTCGATTTCGAATCCGAGAACAAACGCCAGCTTGCTGGCAACATCTATCTCGCCAAGGTAACACGGGTCGAGCCATCGCTGCAGGCGGCCTTCGTCGATTACGGCGGCAACCGTCACGGTTTCCTCGCCTTCTCGGAGATCCATCCCGATTACTATCAGATCCCCGTGGCTGACCGCGAGGCTCTGATGGCCGAGGAAGAGGCGCTCGCCCAGGCCCAGCAGGAGGAAGAGGAAAAGCCAAAACGCACTTCACGCTCCCGCTCGCGCTCGAAAGCCAAACCGGAACAGACCACATCGGAAGATGCGGTGACCACCGGCGACATTTCCGGCATGGAAACCATCGACCTCGGCGGAGACGACGACGAGGAAGGCACCTCGCCGATGGAGCGCGTCTCCGAAACCCCGGTCGAGGAACCCGCCGACAGCCAGACCAGGTCTTCGGACGAAGCATCGGACGACACCGACACCGAGAGCGACACCCGCGATCACTCCAGCCATGACGACAGTATCGAATCCGTCGCCGACGAGGATGACAGCGAGGATCTGCGCCCGGTGCGCAAGCCGCGCGCGCGCCGTTACAAGATCCAGGAGGTGATCAAGGTCCGCCAGATCATGCTGGTGCAGGTCGTCAAGGAAGAGCGCGGAAACAAGGGCGCGGCGCTGACCACCTATCTCAGCCTCGCCGGTCGGTACTGTGTGCTGATGCCCAACACCGCGCGCGGCGGCGGCATCTCCCGCAAGATCACGCTCGCTGCCGACCGTAAGAAGCTCAAGGAAATCGCCACCGAGATCGACGTGCCCAAGGGCGCGGGCCTGATCATCCGCACCGCGGGGGCCAAGCGCACAAAGGCCGAGATTAAACGCGATTACGAATATCTCCAGCGCCTGTGGGAACAGATCCGCGAACTCACGCTGAAATCCATCGCGCCCGCAAAGATCTACGAGGAAGGCAACCTGATCAAACGCTCGATCCGCGATCTCTATAATCGCGAGATCGACGAGGTTCTGGTAGAGGGTGAAATGGGCTATCGGATCGCCAAGGACTTCATGAAGATGATCATGCCGTCCCACGCGAAGAACGTGAAACACTATGTCGATCAGCAGCCGCTCTTTGCGCGCCATCAGGTCGAAAGCTACCTCAGCGGTATGTTCAACCCCACGGTGCAGCTCAAATCCGGTGGCTATATCGTGATCGGCGTGACCGAGGCGCTTGTCGCCATCGACGTAAACTCCGGCCGTGCCACCAAGGAAGGCTCGATCGAGGAGACCGCGCTCAAAACCAATCTCGAGGCCGCCGACGAGGTCGCCCGGCAGTTGCGATTGCGCGACCTTGCCGGGCTGATCGTGATCGACTTCATCGACATGGACGAGCGGCGCAACAACGCCTCTGTTGAAAAGCGGATGAAGGATCGGCTCAAGACCGATCGCGCCCGCATCCAGGTGGGGCGTATCTCGGGCTTTGGCCTGATGGAAATGTCGCGCCAGCGTCTGCGCCCCGGCATGATAGAGGCCACCACACAGCCGTGCCCGACTTGCCACGGCACCGGCCTCATTCGCTCGGATGACAACCTTGCGCTGTCGATCCTGCGTCAGGTCGAGGAAGAGGGCGTGCGCCGCCGCTCGCGCGAGGTCCTGCTGAAATGCCCGGTGGGCATCGCCAACTACCTGATGAACCAGAAGCGCGACCACGTCGCACAGATCGAGGCGCGCTATGGTCTCTCGGTCCGGATCGAGGGCGACCCCAGGTTGGTCAGCCCCGATTTCACAATGGAGAAGTTCAAGACCGCGACGCGCACCGTGCCCGAGCCGGACGCCGCGCAATTCGTCTCCGCCGGTGCAGCGCTCATGGTCGAGATCGACGAGATTGACGAGATCGAAGATGAGATCGACGCAGACGAGGTTGAGTCATCGCGCGACGCCGCGGGCGACGAGGGTGAGAAGCCCAAAAAGAAGCGCCGTCGTTCGCGCAGCCGCAGCCGTCGCAAGCCCAAGAACGCGAGCAACGGCCAGTCCGAGAACGATCAATCCGAGAACGGTCAGTCGGACAACGCCGACAACGTCGAGACACAGCCGCAGGAGGAGGCGCGTGGTGATCAAGGCGAAGCCGCGCAGTCGGCCATCGCCGAGGCCGTGAGCGCGCCCTCGCAAGCCGAACAGGCTGAGCCCGCCGCCGAGACCGATGCGTCCAAGCCCAAGCCGAAAAGCTCCAGCCGTTCGCGCAAGAAGACCCCGGTCAAGACCGAAGGCGAGGCAGAGGCAGGGGCCCCGGCAGAGGCCCGGACCGAGGAGACTGAGGCCGACAAACCCAAGCCAAAGCCGCGTTCGCGCTCCGTTTCGCGCAAGAAGAAAGAGCCCGAGACCGCCGCCGTTGCGAAAGAGGGCGACGTACCGGCAGAGCCTGCACCAGCAGATCCCGAGCCGATTCCCGACCCTGTGGCCGAAGCCGCTCCTGCGCCGAAGCCTGAGCCCGAGCCCGAAGCAGAGAGTGTCGCGGAACCGGCCAATACCCCCGAGCCCGAACCGGCGGCCGAGCCCGAAACAGTGACGGACGACTCCACACCGGCCAAGCCCAAGCGGCGCGGCTGGTGGTCGCTGGGCTAAACAGCGGGACATTTCCGAGACTAGCCGCGCCCTGTTTCACGGGCGCGGCTATTGCATGTCGCGACCTTAGCTCGCTTTGCGGATGAGATAGGTCTGCACCCCGGCCAGGTCGCTGGACGAGATCAGTTCATGGCCGGATTCGGCACAGAAATGCGGCACGTCAATCACCGC
This sequence comes from Roseovarius sp. MBR-154, assembly GCF_053628595.1. Taxonomy (NCBI): domain Bacteria; kingdom Pseudomonadati; phylum Pseudomonadota; class Alphaproteobacteria; order Rhodobacterales; family Roseobacteraceae; genus Roseovarius; species Roseovarius sp. MBR-154. The sequence continues at coordinate 9,885 of NZ_JBRJGR010000002.1, read as the reverse complement.
CGCCGGATCATCGGCGCGTAAGGCGATCACATCGCCAACGGCTAATGACTTCAAGCGCTTGCGCAGCTTGAGAACGGGCAGGGGGCACAAGAGGCCACAGGCGTCGAGCGTGTCATTCGGGGTCATGCCCGATCAGATAGCGGCCTTGTTACAGCCTGTCCACAAGGATGTGACCCTTTGCTGCGTGACGCGGCGGGGTGGACGGGTTATGTGTGATCCCATGTTCGGAATCGAAATCATAGACGCCGCTTTGCTGCCGGCCATGCTCGTGGCCTTAGTTGCTGGAACCCTATCATTTTTAAGCCCATGCGTGCTGCCGATCGTGCCGCCTTACCTCGCCTATATCAGCGGTGTCAGCCTCAATGACCTGACGGAGAGTGGCAGCCAACGCGCCCGTGCCGTTGTGCCTGCGCTGTTCTTCGTGCTGGGGCTGTCGACGGTGTTCCTGTTTCTGGGCTTCACCGCGTCGGCCATCGGCACGGTATTCCTGCAATATCAAGGCTATTTCAACACAATAGCGGGCATACTTGTCATGGCCTTCGGGGCGCATTTCGTGGGCGTCTACCGCTTTGGGTTCCTCGACCGCGAGGCGCGTCTCGATGCGGGCGACCGGGGTGGATCTTCCTTTGGTGCCTATATTCTGGGCCTTGCCTTCGCCTTTGGTTGGACGCCTTGCATCGGCCCGCAACTGGGCGCGATCCTGTCGCTTGCCGCCTCCGAGGCGAATGTGGCGCGTGGAACATCGCTATTGGCGGTTTATGCCATCGGACTGGGGGTGCCGTTCATTTTGGTGGCGGCATTCCTGCCGCGTCTTCAAGGGCTTATGGGCTGGATGAAGCGGCACATGGAACAGATCGAGCGGGTCATGGGCCTGCTTCTCTGGACCATCGGCCTGCTGATGCTGACCGGCGGTTTCTCGGCGTTTTCGTTCTGGCTTCTGGAGACGTTCCCGGCCCTTGCGGTGCTTGGATAGCGCCTTACGCTTGCCTGATTTTCGCGCTAGGCTCTGGCCGACAAGAGGTTGGTCATGAGCAGCAACGCCCCCGTTAACGCCCCGGTTAATGCGCCTGTGCGCCGCAGGCGCGTGTTTTACATTCCGGGCTATGATCCAATCCCGCCACGGCGCTACCGCGAGCTTTACCGCAAGGAAAGCGCCGCGCAGGCGGGTATTTCCGGATATGAAATCAGTATCTTGCCGAGCGAAGCTAAGGTGAGATTCGGCTGGGGTGTGCAGGCCCGCATGGACGGGGCCGAGGTGGATGCCCAAATCGAGGTGCTGGTCTGGTCCGACATCGTCAAGGGCAGCATGGATCAGGGCATTCTTGCGACCTATGCGCAGCTGATCCGCACCGCCGCCACCTATATCGGCACCGGTGCGCTGTTTCGGCTGATGCGTCTGCGCAAAGGTCCGGTGATTGCGGCGCTTTACCCGGTGGGTTTTTTGCTGACGCAACTCGGTCTGGCGCTGCTGGCTGCGTGGGGTCTGGGGCAGTTCCTCGCTCTGCTGCACCCGCTGGCGGCTTGGGGAGGGCTGGTCGTGGTGCCACTCATCCTCGAATGGTTCCGCCGCATGGATGGCCGGTTTTTCGCCTATTACCTGATGCATGACTATGCCTATTCGGCGCGGCATCTGGGGGCCAACCCGCCGGAGTTGGAGGCGCGCATGGCCGAGTTCACCGCCGAGATTGCGCAGACGTTACAAGGAGAGTGCGACGAGGTGCTGGTTGTCGGGCATTCTTCGGGCGCGCATCTGGGTGTGTCGATCCTCGCCGATCTGATCCGCGCCGGGCATGTGCCTGCGACCGGCCCCGCGCTGTCGTTTCTCAGTCTCGGGCAGGTGGTGCCGATGGTGTCTTTCCTGCCGCGTGCGCACCGCTTGCGCGCCGATCTGGCCTATCTCAGCACGCGCGAGGAGCTTTTCTGGCTCGACGTGACCGCGCCTGGCGATGGTTGCGCCTTTGCGCTGTGTGATCCGGTGAGCGTGAGCGGGGTGGCCCCTGAGAACAAACGCTGGCCGCTGGTGATCTCGGCGGCATTCACGCAGACGCTGAGTGCCGAGCGCTGGAAATCATTGCGCTGGCGGTTTTTCCGACTGCATTTTCAATATCTTTGCGCCTTTGATCGGCCCAAGGATTACGACTATTTCCGCGTCACTGCCGGGCCGCAGACCCTTGCGCACCGCTTTACCGGGCGTCCCCCGTCCAAAAGCCGGATCGAGCGGGCGACCTCGGGCTACACGAGCCTTGCGCCATGAGGCCGCCCAAGCCCCCCGCGCGACCTGACCGCGTGTCGTTGTGGCGCTACATGCGGCTGTTTCGGGCAGATATTCTCTCGGCGCAGCCCGCGCGGCTCTATGGTGCGTGGATGGCCGAATTCCGCACGCCGTTCTTTCGCTCCTATCTTTGCAATGAGCCCGAACTGGTCGATCTGGTGTTGCGTGAGCGGCCCGATGACTTCCCCAAATCCGCGCGCGTGTCCGAGGGGTTGCGGCCGCTGCTGGGGCAATCGGTGTTCGTCACCAATGGCGAGATGTGGAGGCGGCAGCGGCGGATCATCGACCCCGCCTTCGAGGGCGGGCGGCTGCGCGATACCTTTGCGGCGATGGTCGCGTCTGGGCAGGGCGCAGTGGCGCGGCTTGCGCCCTTGGCCAATGGCGCGCCGCGCGATATCGAGCCGCACACGAGCCATGCCGCCGCCGATGTGATCTTTCGCACGCTGTTCTCGATTCCCATCGAGAACTCGACCGCGAGCGCGGTGTTCGAGCAGTTCAAGGCGCATCAGCGAACCCAGCCGGTGCTGAACCTCGCGGCCTTTGTGCCGGTGCCGCGCTGGTTTCCGCGCTTTCACCGCCGGAAAACGCGCGAGACCGCCCGCAGCATCCGCGCGCTGATCACGCAGTTGACGGCGCAGCGCATGGGCGAGATCGAAGCCGGGACCGCGCCCGACGATCTGGCCACCAAGATCATGACCACCGCCGACCCGCAGACCGGCGCGCGGTTCGAGACAACGGAAATGGTCGATCAGGTGGCGATCTTTTTCCTAGCAGGGCACGAAACGAGCGCCTCGGCGCTGGCCTGGGCGCTGTATCTGCTGGCGCTTTCCCCCGAGTGGCAGGACCGGCTTGCCGAGGAGGCCGAGGCGGTGTTGGGCAGCCGTGCGCCCGAGTTCTCCGACATGTCGCGGCTGCGCGTGGCGCGGGATGTGTTTCGCGAGACGCTGCGCCTTTATCCGCCCGTTCCGATGATGGTGCGCGAGAGCACATGCCCCGAACGCTTTCGCAATCGCGATGTCAAACCCGGTGCGCAGGTGGTGATCAGCCCGTGGCACCTGCACCGGCATGAACGGCTGTGGGACGATCCCGACGGCTTTGATCCCGCGCGCTATGGCACCGAGAACGGCAAGACCTGCCTGCGTACCGCTTATATCCCGTTCTCCGCCGGGCAGCGGGTTTGCTCCGGGGCAGGGTTCGCGATGATCGAGGGGCCGCTCTTGCTCGCGATGCTGATAAGGGCCTATCGCTTTGATGAGGTGCCGGACCGCCCGGCGATGCCGGTGGCGCATCTGACTGTGCGCGGGCGTGACGGCATCTGGCTGTCGATTTCCCCACGCTGACCCCTTTGCAAGCCCGGCCAAAGCCCCTATGTATGGGGCGTTCCCGGCAACGGGGACTATGGACATAAACGCGCTCGTAATAAGCGGATCGGACCCGGGGGCGGTACCCGGCGGCTCCACCAATCATCCTTCATTTGGGGATCATGGGGCCGAAACAGGATCGACGAACGTCTAAAGGGGTTTGCTTTGTCCCGGTGAGGTACCACCGTTATCGGTCCGAAACGTACAGTTGCAAATGACAACCGTGCTCCGGTCGCCGTTGCTGCGTAAGCAGTAACAAGACCGAAACTTAAGCCCTTGCCTCTAGCCAGGTAAGGCGGGGTCCGCAGGCACCTGGCAACAGAAGCCTGCACTTCGTTTTATTAGGAATAAGCATCTGATTTTCCACTTTACAGTTTTTCAGTGTTTTACAATTTTGTCCTGCTTGCGTTCTTTTAGGTCTCGCAGTACCGCCTGACCGCCCGCTTTCCGATCCGCATACCGGCAATAGCGTTCTATCATCTCTACCGACATTCCAACCATGTCTGATATTTGTTGACACGTGTGTCCATCCTGCCGGAGATGAATCACGGCATTCGCCCGCAAGCCATGCCAGACCGCACCCTCAAGCTCGGGTTGCTTCCTTCGAGCTTCGTCGAAAATCTTCCATGACTGATTTGTGGTCACCGGCTTCCCCACGTTCTTGCCGCTCTCCTGCAGAAGGAACGGTCCAGGCCGCTTTTCCCAAGTCCGCATCTCGGCTTCAAGCTCGGGGAATATCGGGCGCCAGGGCTGCCCCCCGGTTTTCATCTGCGGCAGGTTGAAGCCGCCCTCGTCAACATCGGTCCAGCCCAGCCGAACAACGTCGCTTGTCCGCTGCCCGGTCCACCGCCCCAGTAGGTAAGCGCGGCGCAGCATGCCTGTGAAATTGTCATCTGCGATTTTGAGCTGTTCGGGCGTCCAGGGCTTATGGCCGAGCTATGCGCGATTTTGGGTGACGCGGCCTGATCAAGCGGCGCGGTTTGCAGTGTCGTTTGCGGCGACACCGTCGGTGACTGTGACGCCTTCGATGACCAAAGGCAACTGGTTCGCGCCCTTCAGGCGCCGCCATGTCTTTGCGGCGGCCTGAACAAGCTTGAAGACCATCAGCTTCGCCGTCTTCTGCGACAGCGCGCCCTTGGTTCGCACGGTCCGGTGCCGAACGGTGGCGAAGACGCTTTCGATGGGGTTGCCCGTGCGCAGGTGGTCCCAATGATCCCCCGGAAAGTCGTAGAAGGTGAGCAACGCTTCCTTGTCCTTCGTCAGACCGGTGACCGCCTTCTCGTATTTGGCCCCGTATTTCTCGGAGAAGGTGTCCATGGCGGTCTGCGCCGCGGCGCGGGTGTCGGCCTGCCAGATCTCGCGCAGATCGGCCTTTACTGTCGGCTGCATGGACTTCGGGAACTTGTTCAGGGCATTGGCGATCTTGTGGACCCAGATGGAGTGGTTGCCGCCCTCCCCAGACGGCATCGCAATGTGCCAAGGTCGTGGTGTCAACAGCCACAAAACGAGGAAGACGGCGAGATGAAGAATATGATGATAGGAGTCGATCTGGCAAAGAATGTTTTCCAGGTCCATGGTGCCCTGCGAACCGGGGAGGTCCAGTTTCGAAAAAAGCTGACGCGTAAGAAGTTCCCTGTGTTCATGGCCCAGCAGGATCCCTGCCTGGTTATTTTTGAGGCTTGCGGTAGCGCGCACTACTGGGCACGCGAAATGGAGGGGCTCGGCCACAACGCTCAGCTGATCGCGCCACAGTACGTTCGCCCGTTCGTGAAGCGCCAGAAAAACGACGCTGCCGATGCCGAGGCGATCGTCACTGCGGCTCGGCAACCCGAAATGCGTTTCGTGGCGCCCAAGACGGTCGAGCAGCAGTCCCGCGCGGCGGTGTTTCGCGGTCGGGAGCGACTAGTCCATCAGCGCACCGCAGATGTGAACGCCTTGCGGGCGCTTCTGCATGAACATGGCCACGTGTTTCCCATCGGAACACGCCACCTCAATCGCATGAGGGCGCTTGTAGAGGATGAAGCTTCAGACTTGCCAGTGCTGATCCGTGAGGAGTGCCAGGACATGCTGGCGCAGATCACCGAGAATACGGCGCGTATCACCGCGCGCACCGCAAAACTCAAGGTGCTGGCCGCCCGGTCGGACAGGGCGCGTCGGCTCCAGACCATGCCGGGAGTTGGACCGCTGACGGCTGTGGCGCTCGAGGCATTCGGACCGGACATGGCGCAGTTCAAGACCGGGCGCGACTTCGCGGCTTGGCTGGGCCTGGTGCCCAAGTAGCATTCCTCTGGAGGTAAGGAGCGCTTGGGGCGCATGACCAAGGCAGGTCGGGCCGATATCCGACGTCTCCTGATTTTTGGCGCGATGTCGCGACTGAACTGGCTTGGGCAGCGCACAATTGCGGAGGGCAGCTGGCTGTCGCGTATGTTGGCGCGCAAGCCCAGAATGCTGGTCGCGATCGCTATGGCCAACAAGATGGCCCGGCAAATCTGGGCGATGTTGACAAAGAACGAAGATTACAAGGATCCGGCGCTGGCAGGCGCGGCATGATGCTCATGTCGAACCGCTAGCTACGGTGCCAGGGGGGTGTGAGAAGACGACGACCTGAATGGGCAAAACGATCGAACAGATCCGAAATGGGAAAACCAGAAGCGGTGTTTGGGCCATTGAAGCCCGAAACCCAGATTTGGACCCGGTTCGCTGATCACCATCCCGGCCCGCGGCTTCTGGACATGTCGCACACTGAGGCCTGACAGAAGTGCGCACTCGATCACACGCCAATACGGTCAGAAACTTCTTGCATCACGGGCGGCAACCACAGAACACCGCTGATGACGCGTGCCTGGGAAGAGCTCGTCGAGGGCCTTCCAAAACCCCATCGCGCCGTCACCGACGGCGATCTCGGGCGGCACCTTGAGGCCGCGAGCCTTGATGTCGACCAACAGTTCGCGCCAGCTCTGCGCGCTCTCGCGAACGCCCACCTGGAAGCCGACGAGCTTCTTCTTGCCCTCGGGCGTGGCCCCGAGAATGACCAGCATGCAGTCAGCCTGCGGCTCCATGCGGGCCTGGAGGTAAACGCCGTCGGCCCACATGTAGACGTAGCGCCGCGCCGAGAGATCGCGGCGCTGCCAGTGGTCATACTCCTGCTGCCACTCCCCGGTCAGCCGCGAAATCACACCGGGCGACAGGTTCGGGGCGTCCACACCCAGAAGCGCAGAAAGCGCCTCCTGAAAATCGCCCATCGATAGGCCGCGCAGGTAGAGCGCCGGCAGCAGGGCATCGAGGCTCTTCGAGCGCCGTGCCCATTTCGGCAGGATTGCCGAGGTGAACCGGATCTTTTTCTCATCCGCCACGTCAGCGGCGCGATCACGCACCTTCGGGCGACGCACGTCGAGTGCGCCGATCCCGGTCTGGATGGACCGTTCTGGCCCGTGCCCATGCCGCACAACCCGCTGCCGGCCATCCGGCAGGACGCTTTCGGCATGTTGCGCGACGAAGGTGTCGGCTTCGGCGCGGAGCGCGGCGGCCAGCATCCGGCGCGCCCCGTCACGGGCGATCTCGGTCAGCGGATCGTCAACAGATTCCGGCTGACGCAGGGCGATGATGTCTGTATCGTTCTTCATGGCGTATCGTTCCTTATGGAAGTTCTGGCAGGCTTCGACACCCGCCACGATACGCCGCCCTCTCAAACCCCGTCACCCATTTTCCAGCATAGCTCAGGCGCTGGCGATCTCGATTTCACGCGGGCTGAGGATTTCGTCGGGCGACACGGGGCTGGCACATTTTTCGGCAGGGTTTCTCCCCGATCCTCTGGCACCGGGGCCAATCAGGCAAGCCTGCAAATGCTGTAGCAGAATACTGCACCCTCGGGGTGCAGAATACAGCAACTGGCCGATACAAAAGGCCCGGCCACAGGCGCATCCCGATCCCATGATCAACAGGGAGACGGACCAATGACACTTGAACGGACAGCACGGAATTTCTTCGAGGCCTGCGAAACCGGCGGCGGCTGGGCCGCCTGCAAGGCCTATTGCCATGATGGCGCGAGCTTTTCCTGTCAGGCCGACGCACTGGCGGACACGACCACGCTGGAAGATTACGCGGAATGGATGAAGGGCCTCCTGGGTCCGATCCCGGACGGGCGCTATGACCTGACCGCCTTTGCCGTCGATGCGGATCGAAGCACGGTGGTCGCCTCGGCGGTGTTCCACGGCACCCAGACCGGCCCAGGGGGCCCGGGCGCGCCGACAGGAAAGGCCGTCGCATCCGACTATGCCTATGTCATGCGCTTCGACGGGGATCGCATCGCGCATATGACCAAGATCTGGAACGACACGCAGGCGCTGCGTCAACTCGGCTGGGCGTGATGCGCTGGCGCATCCTGGCGCTGCTCTTTCTCGCCCGTGTCGGGGCCGGTTTCCAGTTTCAGACCATGGGGTCGGTCGGCACTGAGCTTTCGGGCGCCTTCGGCCTCGACAATGCCGAGATCGGGCTCATGATCGGTCTGTTCATGGCGCCGGGCCTCTTGCTCGCCTTTCCGGCCGGGTTTTCCGGGCGCTTCGTATCGGATCGGATGTTGGTCGGACTGGGGCTTGCGGCGCTGGCACTGGGCGGCGCGCTTTCTGCTCTGGCGACAGCCCCTGTCGGTATCGGAGCCGGTCGGGTGCTCTCCGGTGCCGGGTTCGTGATTGCAGGGCTCTATTTCACCAAGATGGTGGCGGACTGGTTCGAGGGCCGCGAGATCGCCACGGCGATGAGTGTCCTGGTGATGAGCTGGCCCTTCGGCATCGCCATGGGGCAGGTCGGGCACACCTGGCTGACAGAGGTCCATGGCTGGCGCGCGCCCTTTGCTGTTGCCTCTGTGTGGTGCGCCCTTGCGGCCGTTGCGGTCTTCACGCTCTATCGTGCGCCGAGCGGCCTACCCTCCGTCGCAGGCCCCCGGATAAAGGGGCTCCTGCCGTATGAGTGGGGTCTGGTTGTCTGTGCAGGCACCGCCTGGGGCGTCTTCAACGCGGGATATGTCGTCTACCTGAGCTTCGGCCCGAGCATGCTCGAGGCGCAGGGGATGGGCACCTTGGCCGCGGCTTCGGTGATCAGCGTCGGCAGCTGGGTGATGATCCTGTCGGGGGCTGTCTGTGGTCAGATCGCAGACCGCTTCGGGCGACGCGAGACAATTCTGGCTATCTGCACCGCCGCTGCGGTTCTTTCCCTGCTGTTGCTCAAGATGCCCGGCACTGGGCTGGCGGCAAGCCTGCTCTTTGGCCTCGTGGGAATGGCACCGGCCGGCGTCATCATGGCGCTGGCGGGTCAGGCGGTGGCACCCGAACGACGCGCGTTCGGCATGGGGGTATTTTTCACCACCTATTATGCCATCATGACCGCAAGCCCACCGATTGCCGGCTGGCTCTTCGACCAAACCGGGGTGCCAGACAGCGCCATCCTCTTCGGTGCCGCGCTTTTTGCTCTCGTCTTACCCGTCGCCATTATATTCCGGATGCTCAAGACCGGAGCCGCCGCAGAACCACTGAAGGAAACGGCCTGATGCTGATCCGAAAGACAATGCTGATCCGGGACCGGACCGAGACCGACGAGATGGGCACCCCCTGCGCCCCTCTCACCCGCGTAGCGGCGTTGGCCGTGCTGCGCAATCCCTTTGCCGGGATCGGTCAGGACGACCTCACAGAACTATTCGAATTCGGCGCAACGCTTGGCGCGCAACTGGCCGCAGAGGCCGTTGCCGCCCTCGATATGCCGCCCGTCAGCTACGGCAAGGCCGCCACCGTCGGCGCTCATGGCGCGGCAGAGCACGGCGCGGCACTCCTGCATCCGCGACTGGGAAAACCCTTGCGCGCGGCGATCGGCGGCGGTCAAGCACTCATGCCCTCGATTGTGAAACTGGGTGGTCTTGGCGGTTTCATCGATCTGCCGCTCGGGCACAAGGACGAGGCCTGGTCCTTCGATCACATCGACACCCTGAGCATTGCAGTGCCGGATGCACCGCTCCCAAACGAGATCGTCGTTTGTGTCGGCATGTCAGATGGCGCGCGCCCTCGGGCACGTGTAGGAAAAGGTCCAAGCCTATAAAGTTGCGGTCCATATCTGCCGGACAGACGAACTCTTGATCGAAGCAGACATTCACTGTGACCCAAGCCGATGTCCGCTAATGGGATGTGTTGGCTGCTTCCCCGCCGTTGGGTTATCCTGAACCGGGATCAACCGCGCAACAAGGAGAAGTAGCCATGTGTGCAAAGA